>CAZLBL010000049.1:0-16895 GCA_964557825.1 uncultured Ruminococcus sp. | reverse complement strand
GGCAAAGCCAACCCTTGCCACGTTAAATGACGGGGCAAGCCCCTTATTGAATACGGGCGGCGGAAAAGCGCCGCCGCAGAAAATCCTTATCATTCCAACGAAAGGAGTGCTGTACAGTGAGTGATGATAAGCTTAACGTGTGCCTTATGAACGATTCCTTTCCGCCGCTTATTGACGGTGTTGCAAACTGCGTTATAAATTACGCCAATGTTATTCAGGCGCAGCTTGGCACCGCTACTGTTGTTACCCCCAACCATCGCGAGGAGCAGCAGGACGATTATCCGTTTGAGGTGGTAAGATACAAAAGTATGCCCACAGAGAAGTGGTGCGGCTATCGTGCGGGATATCCGTTCAGCGCAACAAAGCTGGAGACCCTGCGTGACAGCAATTTTGATATAATACACAGCCATTGTCCGTTTGCTTCCACCGTTATGGCGAGAGTGCTGCGCGAGAAGATTAACGTTCCGATAGTGCTTACATATCACACAAAGTTTGATATAGATATCCGCAGGGCGCTGCCGAAGAAATTCCTTGCGGACTCTGCCATAAAGCTTGTTGTTGCCAATATTTCCGCGTGCGACGAGGTGTGGACGGTAAGCAGCGGCGCGGGCGAAAATCTGCGCAGCCTTGGCTATGAGGGAGATTATGTCGTTATGGAAAACGGCGTTGATTTTCCCTGCGGACGTGCGGACGCCGCAGATGTGGAGCAGCTTCGCAAGGAATATGGGCTGACCGATGGCGCGCCGGTATTCCTGTTTGTGGGCAGATTGCTGTGGTACAAGGGTATACGGCTTTTTCTGGACGCGCTTAAGCAGCTTTCGGACAAGGGCATAAAGTACCATATACTGATAGTGGGCGATGGACTTGACCGTGATGAAATTATTGCGTACACCGAGGAAATCGGCATTGCCGATAACGTTATATTTACAGGCGCTGTTTACGACCGTGAGGATTTAAGGGTATATTACACTGCGGGGGATTTGTTTCTGTTTCCGTCGCTGTATGATACCAACGGTATAGTTGTAAGGGAGGCGGCAGCGTGCGGCGTTGCTTCTCTGCTTATTGAGGGCAGCTGTGCCGCCGAGGGCATAACCAACGGCAGGACGGGAATTTTAACGCAGGATAATTCCGAAGCCATCGCAGCAGAACTGGAGTTTGCCGCTGCACACCTTGACGAGGTAAGGCAGATGGGTCAGCGCGCAATGGACGAGGTGTACATATCATGGGAAACCTCTGTAAAGCGCGCGTATGAGCGTTATCAGGTGGTTGTGGATAATTATCGTGCAGGGCGCACTCACCGTCATGAGAGCGTTATTTCGGAGGATTTCTTCTTCGCAATGAGCCACATGACTAACGCAGTGCAGACGTTCCGCAGCGTTCCCGCAAGCATAAAGAAGACAGGAAAGCGCTTTGGCAACAAGCTGCTGCGCCGCACCGCGGATAAAAACGAAGCCGCAGCGCCGTCCGAAGATGATAATAACGACAATAGCGAGAAATAAAAAAACGGCCGCTGCTCATTAAACGAGCGGCGGCTTTTACATTAGGAGTATCATGAAAACACAACTGGAGGAAGACGAAGTCGGGGGAATAACTTGCTTCCATGACTATATTATATCACAACAACTGTGCCTAAGTAAGGACAGATGAAGCTCTGTGCGGAAATTTGCGTTTCCTCTTGATTTATTCCACAAAAAATGCTAAAATAAAGCTGTAGGCAACACCGCACAAAGATTGTGCGCGGATTGAGCCGTCAGATTTTTCGTCAGATTGTACAACGAGGACGACGCAAGGCTGACGCCTTGCTAGGACGAATTGTGCAATATGGCGGAAAAATGCAAGCAAGGCGCGTGCAAAATCCAAAAGATGGTCTTTGTGCGGTGTTGCCTGTACATAATCAACTGTTTTGGAGGACGAGCAAATGGTTATAAAAACCTTTTATATCAATCAGGAAAAAACCGCTTTTGTCAAGGCTTATATGCTTGACAATATTTCGGGACTGAAATTCTGTGAAAAGCGCCCTGGCATTATCATTTTTCCCGGCGGCGGCTATGAATTCTGCTCCGACCGCGAGGGCGAGCCTATCGCGCTTCAGTATCTTGCACAGGGCTACAATGCCTTTGTGGTGAACTATACCTGCAACGCAAGATTTCCTGCATCCCTTGTAGACGCGGCTTATACCTTCTATAAGGTTCGCATGAGGGCGGAGGAGTTCGGCGTGGACAAGCAGAAGCTTGCGGTTCTTGGTTGCTCTGCGGGCGGACATCTGGCAGGCTGCCTTGCAACCATGTGGGGAGATGTGCAGATTACCAAGGCAATAGGCTGCGAGCCGGAGGATTTGCGCCCCAATGCCGCTATCCTTTGCTATCCCGTAATCAGCGGCGTTACAGCCCCGCATGAGGGCAGCTTCAAGGTGCTGCTTGGCGAGGAGGCTTCGCGCTCCGACCTCAGCCGTCTTTCGCTTGAAAACCGCGTTACCCCTAAAACTCCGCCCGTATTTATCTGGGCAACCGCGAATGACGATTGCGTTCCTGCGCACAATTCGCTTGTTATGGCGAAAGCCTGCATTTCCAATAAAGTACCTGTGGAGCTTCACCTGTATGACGAGGGGCCGCACGGACTTTCCACCTGCGATAAGGCTACGGGCTGGCATGAGATGTTCTATCTTGACAATTGCCGCCGCTGGATTAAGCTTTCTGTGGAGTTCCTTAATAAGTACATGAATGTATAATGACAGCTTTTCGGGGGGACGCCGTATATGATTGACGCTGATTGGCTTTTCTTTGACCTTGGCGGCGTGCTTCTTGACGAAACCGCCGCGTGGGAGGACAGAATACGGCGCGCCTGTGAAAAACACGGCATTGCGCCTGATATATTCCGTGCCGAGATGAAAAAGGCGGCAGCGGCAAACCTGCATGAGTACAGGGGCGCGCTTCAGGCGCTGGGCATAGCCGCGGGCGAGAAATGGAATTCGCAGTTTGTTCTGCCTTATCCGCAGGCGCGGGAGGCTCTTTCGCAGCTTAAAGCGCATTACAAGCTTGGCATAATTGCCAATCAGCCGCTTGACACAAGACGGCGCATGGCAGAGGAGTGGCGGCTTGCGGAGTATTTTGACCTTATGATAATTTCGGCGGAGGTTGGCTTTTCAAAGCCTGACCCGCTGCTGTTCCGCGAGGCGCTGTACAAGGCGCAGACCACCGCTGACAGGTGCATGATGATAGGCGACAAGCTGACAAACGATATTGCGCCCGCAAAGGCGCTTGGCTTCACAACGTTGTGGCTGCGGCAGGAGTGGGGCGGAATACAGACGGTGACCTCTGACGCGCTTAAGCCGGATTATATCGCGGACAGCCTTAGCCAGCTTGTCGGTATCTTAATCTGATATTTTTACAAAACAGTATGGGTGGGTGAAATATGAAACTGCGCGTTATCTGCATTATTGCGGCAGCAATGCTGCTTGCAGGCTGCGGGGATACTCCGCAGATATCCGATACAAGCGAAGCCGCAGAAAGCACAGTATCCACAACCGCTTCCACGGCTGAGAAAACGCCCGATACAACCTCGCAGACCGTATCAGAAGCGACAGGCGCGGCTGATAGCAGCAGCGCGGGCGGCATAAGCTTAGACAGCGTTGTGCTGACGGACGAGCAGAAGCAGCTTAAAAAGCTTGTGTCAGGTGCAAAAAATTTCTGCGATTTTGAGGAGCTTGGCGTCAAGCTTACGGTAAGCACTGATATTGAGCAGCGCATTAAGGCGCTTCACGGCATTGCTGATGATGTAAACCATGAAGTCCGCATTATTTCATGCGATGGCGGTTGTGCTTATTACTGTTTGTTGGGCCGCGAGCCTCGTGAGGAAATCGTGATTGATGAATATGGCATTTCTCATCTTGTATCGAAGCCTGTTTATCTTTCTTACTATTTCTGCTTTGATTGTGAAACAGACGAGCTTGCGCAGATATATTCCCCCATTGAGGATTACGAAATATACATGGTCAGCGGTGAAGCCATGCTGCTCAGAAAGGTGATTGAAAGCAGCGATATAATGGGCGTGGCTGATCAATGCGTATACAAGCTGGTAAACCGCGAAAGCGGCTATGCCACAGATATAGACGCAGATATTTATGGCTATGATGATATTGTGCTTTTGGGAAACGCATTGTATTACTGTTCGGGCGGTTCATTATATAGCTGCACGGTTGAAGCCGACCGCAGCATTGTCACGCCGCTGCTTTACTGGTCCGATAGTGATTTCAGCGTTTACAGAGGCGTGCATAATGTAATCATAGATGATGATTCTGCCGTTGGAAGAACAATTTCGGGCGATAGATATCTTATCTCAGACCCGAAAAAACGCCTTAAGGATTTCGTTTTTGAAACCTATTATCAAGGCACTGCCATGGCGGAAAGCAATATCCTCGGCTGGCGTACAAGGATAAGCATAACCGACCGTTCCGATAACGAAACCCTGCTTGGCTGTATACAAACGCAGGATAAGCCTTATTTGGGCAGTGATGTTACGCTTAACGCAACCAAGGACGGAATTATCCTGCTGCAAATTCCCGACAGCAAGCCGATAGTAATGCTTGGCGCGTATAACGATTTCAGCAGCATCACCGCCGCGTATATGCCCGATGAAGCTGTGCGGCAAAGCCGTTTAACAGGCGTGTACTGCGATTTTGACACGCTGTATCTTGCGTATGACGAGGACGACGCAGCTCCGGCGATGTTGGTTACATTATCGCTTGCTGACTATTGACAGCGGCGCAGAAATATGATAATATAGTGTTAGTTAGAACTAGCTAACCAAAGAAAGGAATACAGCTATGAAAAAACCATTTGTAACAAAGCAGCTTATTGAAGAAACTGCAAAGACCTATCCCACCCCGTTCCATATTTACGATGAAAAGGGGATACGCGAGAATGCTCGCCGTTTTAAGGAAGCGTTTTCATGGAACAAGGGATTCCGCGAGTATTTTGCGGTAAAGGCTACCCCCAACCCCTTTATCATGAAGATTTTGCAGGAGGAAGGCTGCGGCTTTGACTGCTCCAGCTATACCGAGCTGCTTCTTTCGGACGATGTGGGCGCAAAGCAGCATGACATCATGTTTTCCTCAAACGAAACGCCCGATGAGGATTTCAAAAAGGCTTATGAGCTTGGTGCTATCATCAATCTTGACGATTTTACGCATATTGATATTCTCGACAAGCTGACGGGCATTCCCGAAACAATTTGCTGCCGCTACAACCCTGGCGGAGAGTTCAAGACCGACGGCAGCAAGAATGTAATGGACACCCCGCGTGACGCAAAGTACGGCTTTACGCATGAGCAGATAATCGAGGGCTACAAAATCCTCAAGGAAAAGGGCGCAAAGAAGTTCGGTATGCATGCGTTCCTTGCTTCCAACACACTCACAAATGATTATTATCCCACGCTTGCGCGGATTATGTTCAGAGCGGCGGTTGAGATTAAGGAAAAAGCAGGCGTTCAGCTCAGCTTTATCAACCTCAGCGGCGGCGTTGGCATTGACTACACCCCCGCCGATAAGCAGAACGATATCCTTGAAATCGGCAGAAAGGTAAAGCAGGCGTATGACGAGGTGCTTGTTCCCGCAGGAATGGGCGATGTTGCAATTTATACCGAGTGCGGCAGATTTATGCTTGCGCCCTACGGCGGACTTGTAACCAAGGCAATCCGCGAAAAGCACACCTACAAGGAGTATATCGGCGTTGACGCCTGCGCGGCAAACCTTATGCGCCCCGCAGTTTACGGCTCTTATCACCATATAACCGTTCTCGGCAAGGAAAACGAGCCATGTGACCATGTTTATGATGTTGTGGGCGGTCTTTGCGAGAACTGCGACAAGTTTGCAAAGGACAGAAGCCTGCCGAAAATCGACATGGGCGATTACCTGTTTATTCATGACGCGGGCGCTCACGGCTTCTCAATGGGCTACAACTACAACGGCAAGCTGCGCAGCGCGGAGCTGCTGCTTCGAGAGGACGGCAGCGTTAAGCTTATCCGCCGCGCCGAAACCCCCGATGACTACTTCAGAACCTTTGATTTTGCCAACAAGGATTATAATCTTTAATTGAATTTGTCTTAACCGCTCCCTTTCAAAAAGCAAAAGGGAGCGGTTTTGCTTTAATTTTCCGCTCTTGATTTATTTCGCCTGTTGTGTTATAATATATTGTAGATTATTATGGGCAAGTGCCGCAAAGAAAACGGAGGACATCATGGACAATTTCATTCAGATAGACATATACACCTCGTCTGAGGCGATAGACGGCATAACGGGCGCGCTGACGGATTACGGCATAACAGGCTTTATTATCAGCGACAGCGCCGATTTTGAGGACTTCCTCGCCGATAAAAATGCAAACTGGGACTATGTTGACGATGAGCTTATGGGGCTTAAAACCGTTGAGCCGCATATAACGCTTTATGTTCATGACAACGCGCAGGGCGCTGAAATGTGCGCCGCTATCAAATCCCTTATCGAGGAATACAAGGCAAACAATGCCGATGGCTATTACGGCAATATCCGCATGGAATTTGCAAACGTAAAAGAGGAAGACTGGGCAAACAACTGGAAAAAATACTACAAGCCGTTCCGCGTGGGCAGAAGCCTTATAGTAAAGCCCTCGTGGGAGGAGGTTAAGGCTGAAGCGGGCGACAAAATTCTTGAAATCGACCCCGCCTCCACCTTTGGCACGGGACAGCACCACACCACAAAGCTTGTGATGGAAACGCTGGAAAATGTAATCAAGGGCGGCGAGCGTGTGCTTGACCTCGGCTGCGGAAGCGGAATACTTTCCATTGCCGCAATGCTTTTCGGCGCGTCAGATATAACCATGTGCGACATTTTTGAGAACGCGGTAAAAACCGCTTCGGAGAATGTTGAGAAGAACAATATCGGCAGGGATAAATACCGCGCTTTCTGCGGCAACATCATTGAAGATGAAAAGCTGTGCGAAAAAATAGGCACAGGCTATGACGTTGTATGCGCCAATATCGTTGCCGATGTAATTATCGGCATGAGCGGGATTTTTGCGCGCTTTATGAAGCCCTCGGCTCAGCTTATCGTGTCGGGAGTTATCGACGAGCGCCTTGACGAGGTTATCGCCGCTCTGGAACAGAATGGCTTTTCCGTTATCTCGCAGGAGAATGAGGAGGGCTGGAACTGCGTTCTGCTGAAGAACGGCTGATTTCAGCTTATGGATAATCAGCGCGGCTGACAAAATTCCGCCGCGTGCATATATTGCCGTAAGGGGTGATATATGTGGAATTTCTGTATGTATTTTCGCTGATTTTTTTATCCACCTTCGGGCTGATTATGCTGATAAAATGCGCGTCAGAAAGGCTTTTAAGGGATAAATCAGGCGATAAGGATAAACGCACTTGAAAAATCTGCGCGGTCTTTGGCGCGCGAAAAGAGGTGAAACCGCCTGTGGAACAGGGTGAAATGCTTTCAATATGCGGCACGGTTGAGGACGTGGTGTTTTATAACGAGGAAAACGGCTATGTTGTGCTTGATATGGACTGCGATAATCAGCTTGTCACGGCGGTTGGGCTTCTTGGCGATGTTCATGAGGGCGAGGAGCTTACGCTTTACGGCGATTATGTAAATTCCCCAAAATACGGCAGACAGTTCAAGGCGGAGGTGTTTGAGCGCGCGCTGCCAAAGAGCCGCGAGGCTATACGCAAATATCTCGGCTCGGGCGTTATCGCGGGGATAGGTCCTGCGGTTGCAAAGCGCATTGTCACCGCGTTCGGCGAGGATACGCTGGACATAATGGAAAATGACAGCGCAAAGCTTTCCTCAATAAAGGGAATTACAACCGAAAGGGCGCTTTCGATAGGCAGGGAGTTTAATAAAATCACAGGTCTGCGCAAGGCGATGACCTATTTTTCCAAGTATGGTATTCAGCCGGTTACCGTTGCAGCCGTGTGGAAGCAGTACGAGGGGCGCACCATGCAGGCAATAAAGGATAACCCTTATATCATGTGCGGCAGCGGTATCGACCTGCCGTTTAAGGAAGCAGACAGGTTTGCGCAGAACCTTGGTCTGCCAAAGGACAGCGAGGAACGCGTGCTTGCGGGAATTATATGGACGCTTCGGCAATTCGCCGCAAACGGGCACACCTGCGTAAAGGAAAACGACCTTTCCGAAAGGGTGTGCTATGAGCTTGAGATATCCGAAAAATGCTTCTGGGACGGTCTTGAGCTTGCCGAGGGCAGGGGCGAGGTAACGCTTGACGATAAATATGACGGACATTTTGTCTTTCTTTCAGAGTATTATGCCGCAGAGTGCTATATAGCGCAGAAGCTTGCGGAGATGATAAAGCGCAGCGATGAGCAAAGCGTGAACTATGAGGAGGAAATTGCCGGCATAGAATGGACCGAGGGCATACAGTATGAGACGCTTCAGCGCGAGGCGATAAACGGCTGCATGAATAACCACATTTTCATTCTTACGGGCGGACCGGGTACGGGAAAAACCACCACGCTTAACGCTGTTATTGCGCTTTGCAAACAGCGCGGACTTAAGATAAAGCTTGCCGCGCCGACAGGCAGAGCAGCCAAGCGCATGGCGGACCTTACGGGCGCACAGGCGCAGACTATTCACAGGCTGCTTGAGGTAGATTTCGGCGCAGGCGGCAACAGCTTCAAGCGGTGTGAGGAAAACCCGCTTTCCTGCGATGTGTTGATTATAGACGAGATGAGTATGGTTGACACGCTGCTGATGTCTTCGCTGCTGAAAGCGGTTAAGCCCAAAACCCGCCTTATCATGGTGGGCGACAGCAACCAGCTTCCATCGGTCGGGGCAGGAAATATCCTGCGCGACCTTATTTCAAGCGGCAGAGTGCCTATGGTGGAGCTTAAGGAGATATTCCGTCAGGCGGCGGAGAGCCTTATAGTCACCAACGCCCACAGGATAGTGCGCGGCGAAATGCCTGTGCTTAACGACCGCAAGAGCGACTTTTTCTTTATGCCCACTGAAACGGAGGAGGACACGCTGCGCCTTGTCATAGATTTGTGCAGGACGCGTCTGCCCAGAACCTACGGCTATTCAGCCTTTGAGGATATACAGGTGCTTTGCCCCTCAAAGCTTGGCACAGTGGGAACGCAAAGCCTCAATCAGGCGCTTCAGCTTGCGCTTAATCCCCCCGCGGGAAATAAGCAGGAGCTGAAATATTTCAACCAGCTTTTCCGCACGGGCGACAAGGTCATGCAGACAAAGAACGATTATGACGTTGAGTGGCGCAAGGGTGCGGAAAAATCCCACGGTATCTTCAACGGCGATATAGGTCTTGTGCGCAGTGCAGACCGCGCCAACGACCGCCTTGAAATAGATTTTGACGGGCGCATTGCCGTTTATGATTCTGAAATGCTGCGGCGGCTTGAACACGCCTACGCCGTGACGATACACAAAAGTCAGGGCAGCGAATATCCCGCTGTTATTATCCCGCTGCCGAACGGTATGGACAGGCTTACATACCGCAATTTGTTATACACTGCGGTGACAAGAGCAAAAAATATACTGATTGTTATCGGAAGCGGCCGAAAAATACAAAGTATGGTCGAAAATGACCGCCGGGCGCTGAGATACTCCTGCCTTAAGCCGATGCTGGAGGATTATTTTGTTTAGACTGTATGAGTTTAAGCACAGCGCAGTTTCGCTTGTTATGCCAAACCGCTGCCCGTTCTGTGACCGCGTTGTGGGCATGAGGGAATACTGGTGCGGCGCCTGTTATGACAGACTGCCGTTTGTGGACAAGTCTATCGAAGCACCCGAAAATGTTGACGCGGTTATTGCCTGCTGCTATTATACGCGCAGCGCAAGAAGCGCAATACTGCGCATGAAAAAGGGCGGGTATATCTATTCCTGCGAAGCGTTTGCCGTAATGATGACGGAAGCGGTTGGCGACCTTATGGAAAGCATTGACTGCGTTGCCGCAGTTCCGTCTACGCTGCACCGAAGATATGAGCTTGGCTATGCGCAGGCAGAGGTAATCGCAAAAAACATTGCTTGGCGTGGCGGCAGACCGTTCAGGCGGCTGCTGAAAGCCAAGGGTGCGAAAAAGGAGCAGAAGCGGCTGAACAGACAGGAAAGAGCCGAAAATGCACGAAATGCGTTCAAAGCTGTCAACGAAAAGTATATTATCGGGAAAACTATACTGCTTGTTGATGATGTTTCAACAACAGGGGCAACATTTTCGGCAATTGCAGGATTGTTAAAGCAGGCGGGCGCAAAGGCGGTTTACGCTGTGGCATTCGCCAAAACGAAGTAAAATTCAACGACAAATCGTATAAAAATTGTATATTTCGACAGAATGTAATATATAAAGCAAAGGAAGCAAGTATATGACAACCACCATAACAGCCGCCGAGATGGCGGCGCAGCGTGAATATATGCAAAAGGTAGCCGCGCTTAATTCCATGCGGGAGCAGCCGCCGCTTGCGCACGTCCACAGCTTTGGCTGCCAGCAGAATGTCAGCGACGGCGAGAAGATAAAGGGAATGCTTGCAGAGATGGGCTATGGCTTTTCGGGAAGCCCCGAGGGCGCAGAGCTTGTGCTGTTCAACACCTGCGCTGTGCGCGAAAACGCGGAGGACAGGGTTTTCGGCAATGTCGGCGCGCTGAAAAAGGCAAAAAAGGAAAATCCCGATATGCTTATAGGCGTCTGCGGCTGCATGGTTCAGCAGGAGCATATCACCGAAAAGCTGCGCAGAAGCTATCCCAATGTGGATATAATTTTCGGTACGCACGTTCTTCACACCATGCCGCAGATTATTTATAATGCGCTTACCACGCGCAAAAAGCAGGTTGTGATACCGCAAAGCGACGGAGTTATCGCGGAGGGCATACCGCTGCGCCGCGAAAGCGCGCTTAAGGCAAGCGTGCCGATAATGTACGGCTGCAACAACTTCTGCACCTATTGCATAGTGCCTTATGTGCGCGGCAGGGAGCGCTCGCGCAGCATGGAGGATATCCTCAGCGAGTGCAGGCAGCTTGTCGGCGGCGGCTGCAAGGAAATCCTGCTTCTGGGTCAGAATGTAAACAGCTTCGGCAAAACCGATGGCACAAGCTTTTCGGAGCTTTTGAAGCGCATAAACGATATAGACGGCGAGTTCCGCATAAGCTATATGACAAGTCACCCCAAGGACGCAACACGCCAACTTGTAGATACTATTGCGGCGTGTGAAAAGGTAACAAGGCATTTCCATCTGCCTGTTCAGTCGGGAAGCAACCGTATTCTTCAGCTTATGAATCGCGGCTACACCAGGGAGCATTATCTGGAGCTTATAGACTACGTTAAGGATAAGCTGCCCGATGTTGCGCTTACCTCGGATATAATAGTAGGCTTTCCGGGCGAAAATTATGAGGATTTCTGCGAAACGCTGTCGCTGATAAAGCAGGTAAGATACGACTCGCTTTTCACATTTATTTACAGCCCGCGCAAAGGCACAAAGGCAGCCGCAATGCCCGACCCCGTTTCTGCCGAGGAAAAGGGCAGGTGGTTCAGGGAATTGCTTGACGTTCAGCAGGAGATAGGCTTCGGCTCATATAAGGACTATGTGGGACGCACCCTGCGCGTTCTGTGCGAGGGCGAGGGCAGAACAGACCCTGCGCTGCTTACAGGAAAAAGCAGGCAGAATATTATTGTTGACTTTGACGGCGACAAGTCGCTTGTGGGCGAGTTTGTTGACGTTGAAATAACCGAGGCGCTTAACTGGGCGCTTCGCGGAAGATATATCAAAGGAGAATAAATAAAATGGACGTTATTGAAATTGCAAGACAGCTTGGCAAGGCTATTCAGGAGGACGAGCGCTTCAGCGACTACACTCTGGCAAAGGAGAGAAATGATGGCGATGAGGCGCTTCAGGCGCTTATCGGCGAGTTTAATCTTATCCGCCAGAACCTTGCCATGGAGGAGGGCAAGCCCGCAGAGGAGCAGAACCCCGAAAGAATGGCAGACCTTAACGAGAAGCTTCAGGCTGCATATAACGCGGTTATGACCAACGAGAACATGGCTGATTTCACCATGGCAAAGGCAGGCATGGACAAGCTTATGAACCAGATAAATACCATACTTTCCCATGCGCTCAACGGCGATGACCCGCTTACCTGCGCGGTGGAGTCTGCCTGCACGGGAAGCTGCAGCACCTGCGGCGGCTGCGGCTGATACAGGTTTTGGAATAGCGGCGGGGGCGGACCGTAGCGTTAATGTGAACGCGCTCTGACTTAAGCTTCGCCCTCAGCCGGATTTTGTGAAAGGAATTGAAGCGCATGGCACAGTCACAAACGCCCGAAAAAGTTTCTCCGATGCTTAAACAGTATCTGGATATAAAAGAGAAGTACAGCGATTATATCCTGTTTTTCCGTCTTGGCGATTTTTATGAGATGTTCTTTTCGGACGCGCAGACGGTATCGCGTGAACTGGAGCTTGCCCTTACCTCGCGCGCAGGCTCACCCATGTGCGGCGTACCCTATCACAGCAGCGAGGTGTACATAAAAAAGCTTATCGACAAGGGCTTCAAGGTGGCAATCTGCGAGCAGATTGGCGATGTTACGGCAAGCAAGGGTCTTGTTGAGCGCGATGTTATCCGCCTTGTTACGGCGGGTACTGTTATCGAGGCAAATATGCTTAACGATGACAGCAACAACTATATCTGCTGCATTTATTATGACGAGCAGGAAAAGTGTGCCGCTGCGGCGTTTGCGGATATTTCAACGGGCGAGGTTCATGTTTTTGAAAAAAGCGGCAGCCTTATGCAGCAGGATATAATCGCGGAGCTTTCGCGCTTCGACCCTGTTGAACTGCTTATTTCCGAGGGCTTTATGCAGCTTAAGGAGGTTTATACTTTCGTGCGCGAAAGGCTGAAAAGCTGCGTGTGCGAAACTCTCCCCGAGGGCAGCTTTGACAGCACCGATACGGATATCATCACCGCGCAGTTCAATGTGGAAAACGAGCAGCAGCTTGGCATTGAGGAAATGCCCGCCGCAAAGCGCGTTTTGTGCGCCATGTTCCGCTATTTCGGCGAAACGCAGAAAGCAACTGTAAAGCGTTTCGTCAGCATGAAGGTACATTCGGGCGGCGAATACATGGGCATAAATCTTACAACCCGCCGCAATCTGGAGCTTACTGAAACCATGCGCAGCAAGGAAAAACGCGGCTCGCTTCTGTGGGTGCTTGACAAAACCGTTACCACCCTTGGCAGGCGCAGACTGAAAACATGGCTGGAGCAGCCGCTGATAAATGCCGCAGAGATACTGCGCAGGCTGTCGGCGGTGGACTGCCTTGTAAAGGACGCTTCCGTGCTTTATGACATCTGTGAGGCGCTTGACGGAATATATGATATGGAGCGCCTTATGAGCCGCGTAATGTACAAAAAGGCTTCGCCGAGGGATATTTATGCCCTTGGGCAGACCTGCGGCAGACTTCCGCTGCTGAAAGAGCAGCTTCAGCGTGCGGATTGCCCTATGCTTAATGCGCTTAATGCCAAAATAGACGAGCTTACTGATATTTCCTCTCTTGTTGAGAATGCCATTGTGGACGAGCCGCCCCTTACTCTCAAGGACGGCGGAGTAATCCGTACAGGCTTCAACGAGGAAATCGACAGGCTGCGTGGAATCGCGGGCGGCGGCAAGGAGATACTTGCCGATATTGAGGAGCGTGAAAAGGCGGCAACAGGCATAAAAACGCTTAAAGTGGGATATAACCGCGTTTTCGGCTATTATATCGAGGTTTCCAACAGCTTTAAGGACAGCGTTCCCCCGCATTATATCCGTAAGCAGACGCTTACAGGCGGCGAGCGTTTTATCACCGAGGAGCTTAAAAAGGTTGAGGGCGAAATCCTCGGCGCAAACGACAGGATACTTGCGCTGGAGCAGGCGGTATTCAACGAGGTGCGCGATTATATCGGCACGCGCCTTGAGGTTATTCACCGCGCCGCCGAGGCGGTTTCGGAGGTTGACGCGCTTTGCAGCTTTGCAAGCGTTTCGATAGAAAACAACTATGTAAAGCCGGAGATAACGCTGGACAGCGTTATTGACATAAAGGGCGGGCGTCACCCCGTTATCGAGAAAATGATGAACGACCGTCCCTTTACACCCAACGATACCTATCTCGACCTTGACGACAGCAAGCTTATTATCATTACAGGACCAAATATGTCGGGTAAATCCACGTTTATGCGCCAGACGGCTATAATTGTGCTTATGGCGCAGATTGGCTGCTTTGTGCCTGCAAGGTATGCAAAAATCGGCGTTGTGGATAAGATTTTCACCCGCGTGGGAGCGTCAGACGACCTGACAAGCGGGCAGTCCACCTTTATGGTGGAGATGAACGAGGTTGCCGAGATACTTAAAAATGCCACCCGAAAAAGCCTTGTTATCCTTGATGAAATAGGGCGCGGCACTTCCACTTTTGATGGAATTTCCATTGCAAAGGCGGTTGCGGAATACATCAGCGGCAAAAGCATAGGCTGTAAGACCCTGTTTGCAACGCATTATCACGAGCTTATTGCCATGGAGAAGGAGTTCAAGGGAATACGCAACTTCAGCATTGCTGTATCAAAGCGCGGCGACGATATCAGATTTCTGCACAAGATTGTGGAGGGCGGAACAGACGACAGCTACGGCATTGAGGTTGCAAAGCTTGCGGGACTTCCGCAGAAGGTTATAAACACCGCAAAGCAGGAGCTTAAGGGACTTGAAGCCATGGGCAAGCTTAAGCTTGCGGAAACGCTGGAAAAGTCGGCAGAAAATCAGGTCAGCTTTACCGCCATAAACGAGCAGAATGCCATTGCAAGGCTGCGTGCGGCGGATATAAATTCCATGTCGCCAATGGACGCGCTGATGTTTGTAAAGGAACTTAAAGACACATTATAATGCCAATAAAGAATACAGAATAAAACAGCACAACAGAACGGAGATACCATGCCAAAGATAAATCTGCTTGATAAAAGCGTGTATGAGCTTATCGCTGCGGGCGAGGTGATAGAGCGCCCAAGTTCTGTCATTAAGGAGCTTTGCGAAAACTCCATAGACGCGGGTGCAAGAAACATAACGGTTGAAATAAAACGCGGCGGAATATCCTATATCCGTGTGACCGATGACGGCTGCGGAATTGCCTATGAGGATATGCCGTCCGCCTTTCTGCGCCATGCCACAAGCAAGGTTTATACGGCGGACGACCTGGAAAGCATAAACACGCTTGGCTTCCGCGGTGAGGCGCTGGCTTCCGTGTGCGCCGTGGGGCGTGTGGAGTGCGTTTCAAAGCAGCAGGAGGAGCGCCTTGGCGCTGTCTACCGTATCGAGGGCGGCGAGTGTGCCGAGTATGACCGCGCAGGCGGAGCCGATGGCACAACCATAATAATCCGCGACCTGTTCTTCAATACACCTGCAAGGCTGAAATTCCTTAAAAAGGACATTACCGAGGGCAATTACTGTGCGGGCGTTGTGGAAAAGCTCGCGCTGTCCCACCCGGATATTTCGTTCCGTTTCATACGCGATGGCAGGCAGACCATGCTTACCCCTGGCGATGGCGAGTATTACAGCGCGGTTTACGCGGTGTTCGGCAAGCAGTTTGCGGCGGGACTTATGCCTGTTGAAAATATTTACCGCGACACTTCGGTGGCAGGCTATGTTTCCTCACCGCTGTTTACGCGAGCAAACCGCACCATGCAGCATTTCTTTGTAAACGGGCGCAGCGTTAAAAGTCCGCTTTGCTGCGCGGCGCTTGAGGAAGCATTCAGAAACACCATCATGGTGGGAAAATTCCCCGCCTGTGTGCTGTGCATAAATACCGACCCTGCCAAGGTTGACGCAAATATCCACCCAACAAAGACAGAGGTGCGCTTTACGGAGGAAAAAACCGTGTTTGACGCGGTGTATTTCGCTGTAAAAAATGCGCTTATGGGGTTTGATGAGAGCCGCGAGATACAGCTTCCCGCTGCGCCTGCCGCAAGGTCTGAGGAAAAGTCCGCCGTGCCGCAGCAAACGGAGCAGGAGCCGCCGCGCGCCATTCCCATGCCAAAGCCCAAATCCGAGCTTGTAAGCTACCCGCGCACCGCCGTACAGCCTACGGTGTTCACGCTTAATCAGCCTGCGCCTTATGAGATGAAAGCAGAGCCTGTGCCTGCTGTGCAGCAGGTAATGCCCGAAGCGGAAATCCCACCGCAGCGCCCGAAGCCCGCCGAAAAGGAAACGCCGATTTCGGAACTGCCCGGCTTTGCGTTTTTGTCTGATAAATCCTTTGAGAAAAGGGAGCAGCCTGCAAAGTCCGAAAAGCCTGCCGAGCCACAGTATATTCCCGAGCGCGTGCGCGTTGTGGGCGAGCTTTTCCGCACCTATATAGTCTGCGAGGGCGCGGATAGTATGCTGCTTATAGACAAGCACGCGGCGCATGAGCGCATAAATTTTGAAAAGCTGAAAAAAGGCTTCAGCAGCAGCGCACAGTTCCTTATAGAGCCTGCGGAGGTGTATCTTTCTCCTGCGGAATACAGCGGGCTTTCGGAGTTTTCGCAGCAGCTTGCGGACGTGGGAATTATACTTGATTTCGGCAATGGCGGCAAGGTTAAGGTTCTTGCGCTGCCGCAGCTTCTTGACAGGGAAAACCCCTGCGATATCGTGGAAGGCATAGCAAAGATAGCGGCAAAAAGCAACTCCAACATCAAGGGCGAGCTTTTTGACGATATGCTTCACACCGCCGCCTGCAAAATGTCCATAAGGGCAAACGATATCAATGATATTTCGGAACTTCAGGTAATTGCGGACGAGGTTGTGGGCAACAAGGATATCCGCTTCTGCCCGCACGGCAGACCCGTCTGCACCCAGATATCAAGGCGGCAGCTTGAAAAGTATTTCAGCAGAATAGTCTGAGGTGGAA
>CAZLBL010000048.1:0-17008 GCA_964557825.1 uncultured Ruminococcus sp. | reverse complement strand
CGTTAAATGACGGGGCAAGCCCCTTATTGAACTTAGGCAAGATGTCCCCCGCCTCTTAGGCGGCGGGTTACATTTACCATTCAGTAGGGGATACAATCCCCTACTGAATGGCAGGTTGGCAAAGCCAACCCTTGCCACGTTAAATGACGGGGCAAGCCCCTTATTGAATAATGGAGTCAATGCCACACAAATTAGAAACTTTTGACTATGTGTGGTACTGCCTTGTTTCATTTAATATAAAGGGACAAAACGCACACGATTTGTGTACGGAGCGAAAAAACGACAGTTATTATGAACAAGCCTTATCCCAAAAGCAAGAAGTAGCGCAGCTTTTTCGGCTGCGCTATTCGTCTGTTAGATTTTTATTTCCACGCTGTATTCGCGCAGCCATTTGTCTATTTGCAGGAAATACGCGAATATCTGCGGTACGGTCATAAGCTGACCGTACCAGTTTTTGGTGAAGCCTGCGCCGCCTGTATCCAGCATTTCGCGCAGAGCGGCGCGCGATACTATTTCGGTAAGGCGGCAGTCGGGGGCTTCAATGCAGCGGGAAAGGCGCTGCGTAAGCAGCCGCATATAATCGGGGTTATGCGTTTTGGGATACGGACTTTTCTTGCGCCACAGGACGTCCTCGGGAAGTATGCCCTCCATTGCGTGGCGCACAAGACCCTTTTCCCTGCCGCGGTAGGCTTTCATCTGCCACGGTATGTTGTAGGCGTATTCCACGATACGATAATCACAGAACGGAACGCGGACTTCAAGCCCGTTTGCCATGCTCATTCTGTCCTTGCGGTCAAGCAGCGTTGCCATGAAGTATTCAAGATTAAGCAGGTACATTTCCCGCATACGGCGTTCCTCGAGAGTGTCGGCGTCGAGATAGTCGGTGTGGGAGAGGGTTTTGTTATAGCTTTGGCGAACGTAGTCCTCTGCCTCGGCGGCGCTGACAGGGTGAGCCATAAGTGCGGCGCGCTCGGGTACGGCGGTACTCCATGGGAAGCCGTCATAGAACAGCACCTCTTTTTTGTGATACCACGGATAGCCGCCGAAGATTTCGTCCGCGCACTCGCCCGAAAGCGCAACGGGAAAACGCTTTTTTATTTCGCGGCAGAACAGAAACAGCGAGCTGTCTACATCTGCCATTCCGGGAAGGTCGCGCGCGGAAACGGCGCTGTCAAGCGCGTCCGTCAGTGCGGGGGTATCAAGCACAACGTTGGTGTGGTCAGAGCCGATAAATTCTGCCATTTTTTCAATCCACGGGGCGTCCTCATCGGGCTGAAAGGCGCTTGCTTTGAAATTGCGGTGGTTATCCTTGTAATCAATCGACCATGTAGAAAGCTTTTCGCCGCGCTTTGCAAATTCCGCCGCAGCTATGGCGGAAATTATGCTGCTGTCAAGTCCGCCCGACAAAAAGCAGCACAGCGGAACATCGCTGACAAGCTGACGCTTAACCGCGTCCGTTATAAGATAACGCAGCTTTTCCGAGGTTTCCTCAAAGCTGTCGGTATGCGGCGCAGCTTTAAGCTGCCAGTATTTTTGCATGGTGAAGCCGTCTTTATCGTAATACGCATAATGCGCGGGGGGCAGCTCGCTGATATCGCGGAACACGCCGCTGCCTACGCGCTTGGCGGGGCCTATCAGCATGATATCCATAATTCCGCTGCGGTTGATAACAGGCTTGATATCGGGGTGACGAAGCAGCGCTTTTATTTCGCTTGCAAATTTAATTCCGCCGCCCGCCGTTGAATAAAACAGCGGCTTTACGCCTATCCTGTCGCGGCACAGAAACAGCCGCCGCTTTTCGCTGTCCCACACGGCAAACGCAAATATGCCGTTGAACATGGCGGCGCATTCCTCGCCGTAATGGATAAAGGCTTTGAGAACAACCTCGGTATCGGAGTGACCTGTAAATGTTTCGCCAAGCTTAACAAGCTTATCGCGTATTTCCTCGGTGTTATATAATTCGCCGTTGTATACGATGGTGTAATGTCCCGCCGTCATAGGCTGCAAGCCGTTTTCTGGGTCAACCACGATAAGGCGCCTGTGTACAAGATATGCGTTTTCGTCTGCATATTCGCCGAATGCGTCCGGTCCGCGCGGCGCAAGCACCGCCGCCATTTCCGTCATTATCCCGCTGTATCTGCGCATATCGCTGTTATAGCCTATCTGTCCTGCAATTCCGCACATAAAATCATGCCCCTTTCTGTGATATGGTTCGGTATATTTTATGTTTTGCGCGGGATTTTGATACGGCGGGCGGTTGCTTTTTGCACGGAAAAGTGATATAATATCCACAAAGGCAGGTGCTTGTATGAATATTCTTCACATGAAATACGCGGTAGAGGTGGC
Organism: uncultured Ruminococcus sp.; assembly: GCA_964557825.1. Taxonomy (GTDB): domain Bacteria; phylum Bacillota; class Clostridia; order Oscillospirales; family Ruminococcaceae; genus CAG-115. Next base: position 14,662 of record CAZLBL010000048.1, on the reverse strand, counting down.
AAGGGTTGGCTCGCTTAGCAAGGCGGCGGAAAATCTGATACTGGCGCAGCCCAATCTCAGCCGCGCGATAAAATCGCTTGAAGCCGAAACAGGCATTAAAATTTTTGAGCGCACCACCAAGGGCATGACGCTTACCCCCGATGGAGAGGAATTTATAGGCTATGCCGAGGAAATACTCAACCACATAAATCAGGTTGATATGATATACAAAACAGGCGGCGCGAAAAGGCAGAAGTTCTCCATATCCGTGCCGAGGGCGTGCTATATATCCGAGGCGTTTGCGGAGTTTTCAAAATCCATTCCCGACAGGGCGGTTGATATTTTTTACAAGGAAACAAATTCCCAGCGCACTATAAGCAACATACTTAACTCCGATTACAAGCTTGGAATTATCCGCTATGCCGAAAATCATGACAGGCAGTTCAAGGCTATGCTTGAAGAAAAGGAGCTTCAGTACGAAATGATTGCGGAGTTTTCATACTGTCTTATCATGAGCAGGGAAAGCCCGCTTGCCGAAAAGGAGCATATAACCTTTGACGACCTTGCGGACTATATCCGCATTGCCCATGCAGACCCCTATGTTCCGTCGCTTTCCATGGCGAAGGTGGTAAGGGAGGAACTGCCCGACAACGTTAAAAGGTGCATATACATCTTTGAGCGCGCAAGTCAGTTTGAGCTGCTTTCAAAGAACGCTCAGACCTTTATGTGGGTGTCACCCGCGCCAAAGGATATTCTGGACAAATACGGTCTTGTGCAGAGAAAATGCGAAAGCAACACGAAAATCTACAAGGATATCCTTATTTACAAGAAAGGGTATAAATTTACGGAGCTGGACAAGAAATTTGTTACGGAGCTTTGTTTGTCGCGCAGAAGAAACATAAGATGATAATATTTTCCCCCGTTTTTATGAAAAGAACGGGGGATTTTTTGCCGCAAAATGGCTTTGCAGCGCGGGTTATTTGATATATCATTTTTGATATTCCCCATATAACTATCTTATATTTTACAAATGGCGAAAAGTTTGTTATAATATTAACGAAATCGGAAATCAAAACGCAAGCCCGATAAAAATAATATATTTTTCAGGAGGATAATCATGGAAAACAAGACTTACGAAATTGTGGACAGCGTTGAAAAGCTTGAAGAAGCTATCAACCGTACACGCAAGGCGCAGAAGCTTTTTGCAACCTACACACAGGAGCAGGTTGACAAGATATTCCTTGCCGCTGCTTCCGCTGCCAACAAGGCAAGAATCCCCCTTGCAAAGCTTGCTGTTGAAGAAACAGGCATGGGCGTTGTTGAGGACAAGGTTATAAAGAACAACTACGCTTCGGAATATATCTACAATGCATACAAGAACACAAAAACCTGCGGCGTTATCGAGGAAGATAAGGCTTACGGAATAAAGAAGATTGCAGAGCCTATCGGCGTTGTTGCGGCGGTAATCCCCACAACAAATCCCACATCTACGGCAATCTTCAAATGTCTTATCGCGCTTAAGACCAGAAACGCAATTATCATCTCTCCCCACCCCAGAGCAAAGAACTGCACGATAGCCGCTGCAAAGCTTGTGCTTGAGGCTGCTGTTGCCGCAGGCGCTCCCGAGGGCATTATCGATTGGATTGACGTTCCCTCGCTTGAAATGACAAACACCGTTATGAAGGAAGCCGACATAATCCTTGCGACAGGCGGTCCGGGCATGGTTAAGGCTGCATACTCCAGCGGTAAGCCCGCGCTTGGCGTAGGCGCAGGCAATACCCCCGCAATTATTGATGACACGGCGGATATCCTGCTTGCGGTAAACTCCATCATTCATTCCAAGACGTTTGATAACGGTATGATTTGCGCTTCCGAGCAGAGCGTTATCGTACTTGAAAATATATATGACGCAGTAAAGAACGAATTTGCCGCAAGGGGCTGCTACTTCCTTTCGCCGATTGAAACGGAAAAGGTAAGAAAGACAATACTCATCAACGGCGCGCTTAACGCAAAGATAGTTGGTCAGGCTGCGGCAAAGATTGCGGCGCTGGCAGGCGTTGAAGTTCCCGCGGGAACAAAAATCCTTATCGGCGAGGTTGAAAGCGTAGAGCTTTCCGAGGAATTTGCGCATGAGAAGCTTTCTCCCGTACTTGCAATGTACAAGGCAAAGGATTTTGAGGACGCGCTTTGCAAGGCTGAGCAGCTTGTTGCAGACGGCGGCTACGGTCATACATCTTCCGTATATATCAACGAGGTTACAGAAAAGGACAAGCTTGCAGAGTTCAGCGAGAGAATGAAAACCTGCCGTATCCTTGTAAATACTCCTTCCTCGCACGGCGGTATCGGCGACCTTTACAACTTCAAGCTTGCGCCCTCTCTTACACTGGGCTGCGGCTCGTGGGGCGGCAACTCCGTTTCCGAGAACGTTGGCGTTAAGCACCTTATCAATATCAAGACTGTTGCCGAAAGAAGGGAAAATATGCTTTGGTTCCGCGCACCTGAGAAAATCTACATCAAGAAGGGCTGCCTGCCCGTTGCACTTGACGAGCTTAAGAATGTTATGGGCAAGAAGAGAGCGTTTATTGTAACAGATACGTTCCTTTATCAGAACGGTTACACCAAGCCCATTACAGACAAGCTTGACGAGATGGGCATTGCGCATACAACATTCTTCAACGTTGCGCCCGACCCCACTCTTGCTTCCGCTAAGGAGGGCGCTGCGCAGATGACAGCGTTCCAGCCGGATACAATTATCGCGCTTGGCGGCGGCTCTGCAATGGACGCTGCAAAGATTATGTGGGTTCTGTATGAGCACCCCGAGGCTGACTTCATGGATATGGCAATGCGCTTTATCGATATCCGCAAGAGAGTTTACACATTCCCCAAGATGGGCGAAAAGGCTTACTTTATTGCTATTCCTACTTCGGCAGGTACAGGCTCCGAGGTTACGCCGTTTGCGGTTATCACGGACGAGCAGACAGGCGTTAAGTATCCCCTTGCCGACTATGAGCTGCTGCCCGATATGGCTATTATCGATACCGATTATCATATGTCTGCGCCCAAGGGTCTGACGGCGGCTTCCGGTATTGACGCGGTTACACACGCGCTTGAAGCTTACGCGGCAATGCTGGCAACAGATTACACAGACGGTCTTGCAAAGCAGGCGCTTCAGACGATATTCAAGTATCTGCCCCGCGCATATGAGAACGGTCAGACCGATATCGAGGCGCGTGAGAAGATGGCTAATGCCGCTACAATGGCAGGTATGGCGTTTGCAAACGCATTCCTTGGCGTATGCCACTCCATGGCGCACAAGCTGGGCGCGTTCCACCACCTGCCCCACGGCGTTGCAAACGCGCTGATGATTGAAGAAGTTCTGCGCTTTAACGCTGCGGAGGCTCCTGCAAAGATGGGCACATTCTCCCAGTATGACCACCCCCACACACTTGCGCGCTATGCGGAAATTGCAGACTGCCTTGGCCTTGGCGGAAAGACAGACGAGGAGAAGCTTGAAAACCTTATCAAGGCTGTCAACGAGCTGAAGGCTAAGGTTGGCATAAAGGAAACCATCAAGGACTACGGCATTGACGAGAAGAACTTCCTTGACAGGCTTGACGACATGACCGAGCAGGCGTTTGACGACCAGTGCACAGGCGCAAACCCGAGATATCCCCTTATGAGCGAAATTAAGCAGATGTATCTCAATGCATACTACGGCGGCAAGCACTTTGCCGAGGCGGAAATGCCCGCAAAGGAGATTGCCGGCACAGCAAAGACCGACAGTGTAAAGGCAGCCTACACCAAGGGCAAGAAGAAAAGCAGCAGAGCGTAAGGAAAGGGGTAAATAACGATGAAACTTGACAGAGTAATTGCAGTAAGAAACAACAAGACCATCTACCGCGACGGCGACACCTGCGTAAAGGTGTTCAATGCTGATTATTCCAAGGCGGACGTGCTTAACGAGGCGCTTAATCAGGCGCGTATAGAGGAAACGGGACTTAACATTCCCAAGGTGCTGGAAATCACAATGGTTGAAGGCAAGTGGGCGATTGTATCCGAGTTTATAAAGGGCAAGACGCTTGCGCAGCTTATGGAGGAAAATCCCGCAAAGAAGCAGGATTACCTGAAGATACTGGTTGATGTGCAGCTTGAAATCCAGTCCAAGACCTGCCCGCTGCTTAACAAACTAAAGGACAAGATGAACCGCAAAATCAGCGCGTGCGAGCTTGACGCAACAACCCGCTATGACCTGCACACGCGCCTTGACAGTATGCCAAAGCACAACAAGGTGTGTCACGGCGACCTTAATCCCTCCAACATCATAATCACAGAGGACGGCACTCCGTTTATCCTTGACTGGGCGCACGCAACGCAGGGCAACGCTTCCGCTGACGCTGCAAGAACCTATCTGCTGTTCTGGCTTAATGGCGATATTGACGGCGCAAAGGCGTATCTTGACCTGTTCTGTGAAAAGAGCAACACCGCAAAGCAGTATGTGCAGAAGTGGATGCCGATTGTGGCAGCTTCCCAGTCCGTTAAGGGTAACGAGAAGGAAAGGGAATTTCTGCTTAGCTGGGTAGACGTAGTGGATTACGAATAATAGGGAGGATTTTACAATGAAAATTACAGTATGTATCGGCAGCTCCTGCCATATCAAAGGCTCGCGCAGCGTGGTTGAGCAGCTTCAGTATCTCATTGCGGAGAACAACCTTGGCGATAAGGTGGAGCTTGGCGGAACGTTCTGCATGGGCAAATGTCAGCAGGGCGTATGCGTCACGGTAAACGACAGCTTCTTTTCCGTAACCCCCGACACCGTAACAGAGTTTTTCGAGAAAGAGGTAAAGGCTAAGTTATGATAATACAGGTCTGCGTAGGCAGCTCCTGTCACCTGAAAGGCTCTGCGGATATCGTGGAGCTTTTTCAGGATATGATTAAGGAGCATGGGCTGGAGGACGATATCACGCTTGCGGGAAGCTTCTGCATTGGAAAGTGCAACCGCATAGGCGTTACCGTCCAGATAGACGATGATATACACACGGGTATTACCCGCGAGAATTTCAAGGAATTTTTCACCGAAAAGGTGCTTAAGGCGCTTGGACGCGAAGGGAACAGATAATTATGTCAAACTGCCTGACTCTAAAGAAATCCAACTGTAAGAACTGCTATAAATGTATCCGCCACTGCCCTGTAAAGGCAATACGCTTTTCGGGCAATCAGGCGCACATAATCGGCAATGAATGTATACTGTGCGGACAATGCTTTGTTGTCTGTCCGCAGAACGCAAAGGAGATTGCAAGCGAGGTTGAGAAAACCAAGGTGCTTATCAGCAGCGGCGCGCCCGTTGTGGTAAGCCTTGCACCCTCGTTTGTGGCGAACTATGACGGCGTGGGAATTAACTCCATGCGCGAGGCGCTTCAGAAGCTTGGCTTCTACGACGTTGAGGAAACCGCGATTGGCGCGGCTATCGTTAAAAACGAGTACGAACGTATTCTGCGCGAGGAGGAGCGCGATGTGCTTATTTCCTCCTGCTGTCATTCGGTAAATCTTCTTATACAGAAATATTTCCCCGCCGAACTGAAATATCTCGCCGATGTAGTATCGCCAATGCAGGCGCATTGCGCGGATATAAAGAAAAGAATACCAAATGCGAAAACGGTGTTTATAGGTCCGTGTGTTGCCAAGAAGGACGAGGCGGAGTATTATGACGGCATTGCGGACGCGGTGCTTACCTTTGAGGAACTTACAGAGTGGCTTGCAAACGAAAAGATAGAGCTTAAGCGTGAGATAGACAGCAACGCAAACAGCCGCACGCGCCTTTTCCCTACAACGGGCGGCATACTTAAAACGATGGAGCAGGGCATAAACGGCTATACCTACATGGCGGTTGACGGCGTGGAGAACTGTATCGCCGCGCTGCGCGACATTGCGGGCGGCAGCGTACACAAGTGCTTTATCGAGATGTCTGCCTGTGCGGGAAGCTGCATAGGCGGCCCCGTTATGGAGAAGTATCACCGCTCCCCGATAAGGGACTATGCGGCGGTTTCAAATTATGCCGGCGCACAGGATTTTGACGTGATACAGCCCACGGCAGACGAAACGCACAAAACCTTTACATTCATCGAGCGCAGGCTTCAGACGCCGTCTGAAACAGAAATAGAAAACGTACTGCGCAAGATGGGAAAGACAAAAGAAACAGACAGACTAAACTGCGGCTCCTGCGGCTACAACACCTGCCGCGAAAAGGCAATTGCCATTTGTCAGGGCAAGGCGGAATATTCCATGTGTCTGCCTTATCTTAAGGACAAGGCAGAGAGCTTCTCGGACACCATAGTTAAAAACACGCCAAACGGGCTTATCGTGCTTAACGAGGAACTGGAGGTTCAGCAGATTAACGACGCCGCAAGAGCCATTATGAACATACGCAGCGCTTCCGATGTTCTGGGCGACCAGGTTATACGCATACTTGACCCCACGGCGTTTGTGCAGGTTCTGCACATGGGCGCGGAAATACGCAATCAGCGCGCTTATCTTGCAGAATACAAACGCTATGTGGAGCAGACGATAGTGCATGACAAGGACTCCCATCTGCTTATCGGAATTATGCGCGATGTGACGGAGGAGCAGAAATCACGCGAGAAAAAGGATAACATAAGCCGTCAGACCGTTGAGGTTGCGGACAAGGTGGTTGAAAAGCAGATGCGCATTGTGCAGGAGATTGCTTCGCTGCTGGGCGAAACCGCCGCAGAAACAAAAATCGCGCTTACCAAGCTAAAGGAGTCGATTTCCGATGAATAATCTGTGTGCCGATATCGGCTACAAAAGCATTTACCACTACGGCGAGGAGCTTTGCGGCGACCATGTGGATATTGTGGAGCAGAACGAGGACTCAACCGTTATTGTCCTTGCGGACGGACTTGGAAGCGGCGTAAAGGCGAGTATTCTTTCAACGCTTACCTCAAAGATAATTTCAACTATGATGGCGGCGGGACTGCCGCTGGAGGAATGTGTAAGCACCATTGCGGCAACGCTGCCGGTATGCTCGGTGCGCGGGGTGGCTTATTCAACCTTCACCATTCTGCACATAAAGGATAACGAAACAGCCGAAATAATCCAGTATGACAACCCGCACGTTATCCTGATACGCGACAATGCAAGCGCCGAATATCCCAAAACAGAAATGAATATTGACGGCAAGCGCATTTATAAATCCACAATAAAGCTGTGTGAGAACGATATTTTTATCGCCATGAGCGATGGCTGCCCTCATGCGGGTATAGGCACGGCGTATAATTTCGGCTGGAAGCGCGAAGATATCGCCGCATTTATGGAAACCATTGCGCCATGCGGCTATACGGCAAAGACGCTTTCCACCATACTTGTGGACGAGTGCAACAAGCTTTACGACAGCCGTCCCGGTGATGACGCCACAGCCTGCATTGTTAAGATAAGAAAGCGCGAGCCGATGAATATGCTGTTTGGTCCGCCCTCAAACAGAAGCGACTGCAACAGAATGATGTCGCTGTTTTTCTCAAAGGAGGGCAAGCATATTATCTGCGGAGGAACCACATCTTCCATAGCGGCAAAGTATCTTGGCAAAACGCTTAAGCCCTCGCTTAGCTTTGAAAGCTCGGATATACCGCCCATTGCGGAGCTTGAGGGCGTTGACCTTGTAACAGAGGGCGTTATTACCGTGAACAGGGTGCTGGAATATGCAAAGGACTATCTTGGCAAAAACGAGTGCTATGAGCAGTGGAATTTCAAGCGTGACGGCGCTTCGCTTATAAGCAGGCTTTTGTTTGAGGAAGCGACCGATATAAACTTCTATGTAGGCAGGGCGATAAATCCCGCACACCAGAACCCCGACCTGCCGATAAATTTCAATATAAAGATGAATCTGGTGGAGGAGCTTTCCGCCTGTCTTAAACAGATGGGCAAGCGCATAAAGGTAAGCTATTTCTAAGGAGGTAAGCCAATGAGAAAATTTGACACAAAGGTACAGCACCTTAAATACAAGGTTCTGCGCGAGGTGGCACGGCAGGCGTGGAACGATACCCTGCTTGAAAATATACTGGAAATACCCAAAACCATCGTGCCGGGCAAGACCTCCACAATGCGCTGCTGCGTCTACAAGGAGCGCGCTATACTTTCCGAGCGTGTGAAGATAGCAATGGGCGGCGATAAGGATAATCCCAACGTTATCGAGGTTATAGATATCGCCTGTGACGAATGTCCCGCCGCGGGATATGAGGTTACGGATTCCTGTCGCGGCTGCCTTGCGCACCGCTGTGAGGACGTCTGCAAAAGGGGCGCTATTTCCTTTGACCACAACCATGTGGCGCATATTGACAAATCTAAATGCGTTGAATGCGGTCAGTGTGCAAAGGTATGTCCGTATTCCGCGATATCCAACCGCAAGCGTCCCTGCCAGAATGCCTGCAAAATCAAGGCAATCTCGATAAACAGCGATAATGCCGCCTCCATAGACAATGAAAAATGCACAAGCTGCGGCGCGTGCGTTTATCAATGTCCCTTTGGCGCAATTATGGATAAATCGTATATCCTTAATGTAATAGACCTTATCAAAAAGAGCGGTCAGGGCAGAAGCTACAAGCTTTATGCCATTGTTGCGCCGTCTGTTTCAAGCCAGTTTACCTATGCAAAGCTTGGGCAGGTGGTTTCAGGACTTAAGCAGCTTGGCTTCCACACGGTGGTTGAAGCGGCGCTTGGCGCGGATATGGTGGCACAACAGGAGTCTAAGGAGCTTGCGGAAAAGGGATTTCTTACAAGTTCATGCTGTCCGGCGTTTGTGAAATATATAAAATCCGCGTTTCTGGAGCTTGAGCCGCTGATATCCCACAATCTTTCCCCGATGGCGGCTATTGCGAAGTATATCAAGGATACCACAGAGAACGCAAAGACCGTCTTTATCGGACCGTGTACCGCCAAGAAAGCCGAGGCGCAGCTTGATACGGTAAAGCCGTACATAGACGCGGTTATGACGTTTGAGGAGCTTCAGGCGCTGTTTGACAGCCGCGATATAGATATAACCTCGCTTCCCGAGGACGTTCTTGATAACGCTTCCTACTTCGGCAGAATTTTTGCGCGCTCGGGCGGACTTTCGGACGCGGTTGCGCAGGGAATTAAGGAGCAGGGAATAGATTTTGAGCTGAAAGCGGTTCCCTGCGATGGCATTGAGGAATGCCGTGCCGCCCTGCTGAAAAAGAGCCGCAATGTGCTTGACGGAAACTTTATCGAGGGCATGGCGTGTGTTGGCGGCTGTATCGGCGGCGCGGGCTGCCTTACCCACGGAATGAAGGACAAGGCAGAGGTTGACAAATACGGTCGAGAAGCGCTTGAAAAGACAATTTCCGACGCGGTTTCCATGCTGAAATAAAAATATACAAGAAGCGCGCAGCAATTACGCTGCGCGCCTTATTTTGCGATAATTCTGTGTTACTGATGAAGCGTGGCTTCGGGGTTGTTAAGCCATTTCAGAAAATCCATGAAGCTTTTATCCATCAGCGTGTAGCCGTGGCGGTAAAATTCCATTATTCTGTGGCTGTCATGTTCGAATTTTGAGATTGACGTGTTGTCGGGGCGTATTATGTACGCCTTGCCGTTTTGCTGCATTTCACGCATAAGCGCGGCTTCCTGTTCGTAGCGCTCGGCGCGGCTCATGCAGGCTTCGACAAAGGCGGGGTAATTTTTGTACATGGAGTTAATTACGCCCTTGAACTTTTTATAATCTGTGGGGGGAACATTGCTTTCGGGCTTGGTAAGAATTATAACAACCCTGTCGCAGCCCTGCTCCAACGCGCGGGTTATGGGTATGGAGTCCGCAATGCTGCCGTCAAGGTAATGCCTGCCGTCAAGCTCCACAGGCTCGCACAGCATGGGGATAGAGCAGGTAGCCTTGCACATTGTCATAAGGCGGTTGGAGTCGCTGTTTTCCGAGAAAAACTCAACCTCGCCGGTTTCGCAGCAGGTGCAGGCATATTCGGACTGCATATCGCTGCTGAAATATGTATCAAAATCAAGCGGGAACTGCTTATAGGGATATTCATAGCACATTTTGTCAAGATTTATCAGCTTGTGGCTTTCCCAAAGCTGGCGCAGGCCGTAGTATGACTCCTCTTTGGGAACATTGATAAGGCGGGCGGTTCTGCCCATTTGGCGCGCGCGGTAGCTTAAAGCGTTGATACTGCCCGCAGAAACGCCTATGACATAGGGGAGGTATATTCCGTTTTCCATAAGACGGTCAAGCACGCCTGCGGTGAATATCCCGCGAACCGCGCCGCCCTCCAGAATAAGACCTGTTTTCACGCCTTGCAGTCAACCCTTTCTTGCAGAAATATGGGATTTTCACCCACAATATTAAACAAGATAATTCTACCACATGAAAATTAAGTTTTTGTAAACTTACGGCGGGGTGGAAAAAGCGCAGGCATTTTTGTCCGCGCTTTTTTTGTTATGTAATTATTTTACTGTCATACATAAAATAAAAGCTGAGCTGCGATCGGGCAGTTCAGCTTTTTGTGTTATATGCCCTGCTTAAAGCAGCGGCCGGTTGATTATCGCGGCGGCGAGGTTCAGGTAGGCGGCAAAGGCAATCCACAGGATATATGGAATATTTATCAACGCGGCGGGGCGGGATACCCTTGCAAAGCTTTTTATCATCAGAAGTACCAGCACAAACAGCAGTGCGATAACGGCGAACGCTGCCCAAATCGCTTGGAAGCGGAAGAAAACAATGCTCCACAAGAAATTAACCGCAAGCTGCGCCCAGTATAATGCAAGCTGCCTGCCGCCGCAGCCGTTTTTTCTGACAAGGTAGGCAGATAAGCCCATAAGCGCATACAGAACCGCCCACACAACAGGAAACAGCCATGAGGGCGGCAGCAGCGGCGGCTTGGCATATACGGTGAAAAAATCCGAAAAGCCACCCGAAAGCAGTGCGGAAACAGCGCCGACAAGTTCCGCCGAAAGTACAAAAATAAGGATATCCGAAATGCAGTGTTTTTTCATGATTTACCCCCAAAGGCTTTGAAATTTCCATAAAGGCTTGTTCAATATTATGGCGCGGAGCGGCGGGATATTCATGTTCCACATGACGAATACGGGGCGATTGGCGCAAATTTTTTTGTAAAAATCGACCTTTGACAAATCCTGCGGGAGGGAGTATAATTTAGATATGCGGATAAAATCCGAAGATTGTAAACTTGAGCGTTAATGTGAACAAGTTCTAAAATAATGCGCGTAGCCTATGGCATAAATCCAGCATTGCCACAGCTGCGCGCATTTTATTTTGCGGCGCGATAAAAGGCGACGCCGCGCCGTCAACAAACGAAAGGGAGATTTTTATGGAAAACAACAAGATGGCGGAAGCACCCGTAAAAAGGCTGTTGATTTCAACAGGAACGCCGATTATAGTTTCTATGGTGCTTCAGGCGGTGTACAATATTGTGGACAGCGCATTTGTATCAAATATGGCGAGCGGCGGCGAGGAGGCGCTTAACGCGCTTACCCTTGCTTTCCCGCTGCAAACGCTGATGGTTGCAATAGGCATTGGCACGGGCGTGGGCGCAAATATACTTGCCGCAAAAAGCTTTGGCGCGGGCGATAATCAGCGCGCAAACAAGGCTGCGGGCAACGCGGCTTTTCTGGGAATTGTGATTTACATTGTGTTTCTGCTTTTCGGTATTTTCGGGACAGAGCTGTATGTAGGCTCGCAGACGAACAATCCTGTAATTGCGGAAATGGCGGTGGACTATCTGCGGATATGCTGTGTGTTTTCGTTGGGCGTTCCGATGTTTGCGGTATATGAAAAGCTGCTTCAGGCAACGGGACATTCGGTATGCTCCACAATTGCGCAGATTGCGGGCGCGGTTACAAATATCACACTTGACCCGATAATGATTTACGGCTGGCTTGGCTGTCCCGAAATGGGCGTAAAGGGCGCTGCGTATGCAACGGTTATAGGACAGATTGTTTCCTTTGCGGCAGCGCTTGTATTCCACATTAAATTCAACAAAACCATTTCCAACAGGCTGTGCTATTTCAAGCCGTCCGCAAGCGTGATAGGGCAGATTTACTCCATAGGATTGCCCGCGATTATTTCGCAGGCGCTGATATCGGTTATGACCTACGGACTTAATTTAATTCTTGGCGAGATAAGCGAGGCCATGGTTACGGCGTATGGACTGTATTACAAAATTCAGCAGTTTCTGCTGTTCGCGGCGTTTGGTATGCGCGACGCAGTTATGCCGATAACCGCGTTCAGCTTTGGCATGGGCAGCAGGCAGCGCGTTAAGGACTGCGTGAAATACGGTCAGCTTTACACATTTATCATCATGGCGGTTGGTTTTGTTGTGCTTGAACTGTTTGCAGAGCCGTTTTCGGCGCTGTTTGGTCTGTCGGGACAGACGCAGGAGCTTTGCATAAGTGCAATGCGGATAATTTCGGTATGCTTTGTGTTTGCGGGCGTGAATATTGCGTTTCAGGGAATATTTCAGGCGCTTGGCGGGGGAATTGAATCGTTGGTTGTATCGGTTTGCAGACAGCTTGTGTTCGTGTTCCCGCCCGCGCTGATTTTTGCGCAGGCTGCCAAGGCGGACAGCGCGCTTTGCTGGATAATGTGGACGATATTCCCCCTTGCGGAAGCACTTACGGCGGCAGTGGCGGTTGTGCTGTTCAGACGGATTTACAAGGCGCGCATGGCGCTGACTGCGGAGGAATGAGCGGGAGAATTCGCTTGCAACGAACGGCTTGCTTTTGGGTGCATATTTTCGCCGATTTCAGCTGACATATCCGAATGGATAAAATACAGTTGTGCTGATGTTGGAATGTCCCAATGACAAATAACCTCTATTGCCGACCCCAAATGATACAATTGCCACACCCCGTTTTTTCAAAACAAACTCAAATGCATATTGACAAGTTAATGCAAATGAACTATAATAGTTAATGTGAATGAACTTCATTGAGGGCGGTGCTTATTATGAACCGAAACGATAAATCATGGAATCCGTGGCACGGGTGCAGAAAATGCTCAGAGGGCTGCGAGAATTGCTATATGTTCTTCCTTGACAATACACGCGACAGGGACGGCAGTGAAATACATAAAAATAAGACCGACGCAAATCTGCCGCTTAAAAAGGACCGACAGGGCAACTATAAAATCAAATCGGGCGAGTTTGTCCGCGTGTGCATGACAAGCGACTTTTTTCTTGAAGAAGCCGACGAGTGGCGCGGCGAAGTGTGGGATATTATCAGACAGCGCAGTGATGTCACATTTTCGCTGCTCACCAAAAGAGCGCACCGCATAAAGGAATGCCTCCCACACGATTGGGGCGACGGCTGGGACAATGTGTTTATCGCGGTTTCCTGCGAAAATCAAAGGCGGGCCGATGAGCGCATTCCGCTGCTGCTTGAAGTGCCTGCAAAGCATAAATGGGTGAGCCTTAAGCCTTTTATAGGTGAAATCGACCTTGAAAAATACCTTGCCACAGGTAAGATTGAAACCGTGCTTGCCGGCGGTGAGAATTATGAGGGTATGCGTCCGCTCCGCTGTGAATGGGTGAAGAAAATCTATGACCAGTGCATAGAGTATAACGTTGAGTTTATTTTCGGACAAACGGGAAACGTGTTTATCAAGGACGGCAGAACTTACTATATTAAGGACGCAAAAAAGCAGATTGAACAGGCACTCGCTTCGGGTATGCAAAACAGAAATATCCATAATATGGAGAACTCGCAAATGACCAAAGAACAAATATACGAATTTATTCGCAGGCAGAAAACCTCGATTATCGCTTCTGTCGGAGAGGACGGCTATCCTGCGGCAAGAGCCTTAATTCAGCCTGTGCTGATAGACGGCAACGACATCTATTTTGCTACATACACCTCGTCCAGAAAGGTCGCTCACTATCGGGCAAATCCCAAGGCGTGCGTTTATTTCTATGAAAAAGGTCAGCAGTTTTCGGGAGTTGAGATTAAGGGCAATATGGAAGTGCTGACAGATACAGCAGCCAAGGAACGCTTCTGGAAGCCGTTTTTCAAACGCTTTTACAAAAAAGGCGTGACTGACCCCGATTACTGTATCTTAAAATTCACCGGTTTTGAAGCACAGTGGTTTTCAAATCAGCGAACCGAAACTATCAGATTGTAAGGAGATGCAATGTGGATAAATACATGAATGCCAATGTCGTGTTTTCCAGATTTTCAAGGGGCTATATGGAGCTGAAAAAGGATCTGCCGATAAGGCCGAGCGAGATGGGAATGCTGAATATCGTCAGCCACCAAGAGGGTGATTTCACACCGCTGACCCTTGCCGAAATGATTGGCGTTTCAAAACCGATGATAACAGCACACATTCAGGCTCTGGTTAAAAAGGGATATGTTTATAAAGATGCGTCGGTGGAAGATAAGCGAAGCTTTTTTGTGCGTCCCACCGAAAAAGGAAGAAGTCTTGCCGAGAGGTTTGAAACACGGCAGGCGACATACCTTAAAACAATAGAAGCAAAACTCGGAAAAGCGGAATTTGATACGCTTGTCCGTCTGTTAAGTGAAACTCAGGATATACTTAATGAAATAGGAGATTAAATTATGAACAAGCTTGAATTCTATCCTGAACACCCATCAGATGAAAAAACCAATCTTATTGAAACAACGGCTATGCCTGTTC
>CAZLBL010000047.1:0-17452 GCA_964557825.1 uncultured Ruminococcus sp. | reverse complement strand
AGGACGGCGAGGAATGCCACTGCCACGACCACGAGCATGAACATCACCACCATCATGAGGACGGCGAGGAGTGCCACTGCCATGACCATGACCATGAACATCATCACCATCATCACGCCGATGAGGTGTTCAGCACCTTCGGCATTGAAACCGCGAAGAAGTTCACCAAGGAGGAGCTTGAGACCGCTCTTGCAAAGCTTTCCGATGAGGAATTTGGTTCTGTCCTGCGCGCAAAGGGCATAGTTGCAGGCGACGGCGTGTGGTATCACTTTGACTTCGTTCCCGAGGAATACGAGGTTCGCACAGGCTCTGCCGATGTAACGGGCAGAATGTGCGTTATCGGCGCAAAGCTTGAGGAAGCGAAAATAAAGACGCTTTTCGGCGTTTAATCGGGGGGAATTACAATGCAGACAGAGCTTCCCGTATATCTTATAACAGGCTTTCTTGAAAGCGGAAAAACCTCGTTTATACTGGATACCATACAGGACAGGCAGTTCAACAGGGGACAGAAAACCCTGATTATTGCCTGCGAGGAGGGCGAGGTGGAATATGAGGAAAAAATACTGAAGTCGGCAAAGTGCGAGATTGAATATATCGAGGACGAGGACGATTTCAGTGAGGAATACCTCAACAGCCTTGTGGAAAAGCACAAGCCATCGCAGATAATGATAGAGTTCAACGGTATGTGGAGTCTGCGCAATATGGCAGTAAAAGCGCCCAAGAACTGGATATTCTATCAGATTTTCATGTTTGTTGACCATTCGCGCTTTGATGTGTATATGAACAATATGCGCCAGCTTCTTTCCGATAATATAGCGGTTGCGGATATCATAATATTCAACCGCTGCGACAAGGATAAAATCGACAAGAAAAAGCTGCGCCGCAGCACAAAGGCGCTTAATCCCCGCATTGAGATGATGTTTGAGTACAATGACGGCAGCGTTGAACAGGGCTTTCAGGGCGAGGACGATATGCCGTTTGACGTCAAGGCAGACCCGATTGACGTTATTCATGACGATTTCGGATTGTGGTATGTTGATATCATGAGCAATGCCGCGCGTTACAAGGGAAAAAATGTGCGCGTAAGGGGAATGGTTTACCGCGCTTCAAATATCGAGGACGGATATTTTGTAATTTCGCGCCGTGCAATGACCTGCTGTGCGGACGATATCGCGGTTATCGGCATACTTGTGAAATCCCCGCAGGGCAGGAATTTTGCCGATGGCGAGTGGGTCGAGGTATGCGGCGAGGTTATCTCGGAAAAGCATTCCGCCTACAAGGGAACAGGTCCCGTAATTGTGGCAAGGGATATTTCATCCACAGCCAAGGCTGATACGGAGCTTGTTTATTTCAATTGACCTTGATTTGTCGCGCGATAAATCGCGTAATTTGCAGAAAAAATACGTTTTGTGCAGCATGACTTATTTGCTGCACAAAGCTTTATGGAGATTTTATGTTTACAGTAAGGCTGTCCGATGACGGCAGGGCTGTCGAGATACTTGACCAGACGCTGCTGCCAAATGTGATAAAGTATCTGCGCCTTGAAACCGCAGAGGATATATTTGAGGCAATCCGTAGCCTTAGGGTGCGCGGCGCGCCCGCGATAGGCGTTGCGGCAGGCTTTGCCATGTATGTGCTTGCGCAGAAGCTTCCCGATGACGGGGAATTTACAAAAAGGCTTTATCTTGCGGGAGAATATCTTTGCTCTTCGCGCCCCACTGCGGTTAATCTCAGCTATGCCGTGTGCCGCATGAACGCGGCGGCTGCCGCAAACGCTGCGCTTGCGTACAGCCTGCGGCTTGACGCCCTGCGCAGGGAGTGTATGGCAATCTATAACGAGGATAAAGCCATGTGCCGCGCCATATCGGAAAACGGGCTTACCCTTGTAAAAAGCGGCGACGGAATACTTACCCACTGCAACGCAGGCGCGCTTGCCGCAACCGAGTACGGCACCGGACTTGGCACGCTGCTGCTTGGCAAAAAGCTTGGCTATGAATTTCACGCCTACTGCGATGAAACAAGACCGTTGCTTCAGGGCGCAAGGCTTACCTCGTTTGAGCTTAACCACGCGGGGATTGATGTAACGCTTGTTTGCGACAGCGCCGCTTCGCTGCTTATGAAGCAGGGGAAGATAAACGCCTGCTTTGTCGGCTGTGACAGAGTGGCGGCAAACGGCGATACGGCAAACAAAATCGGTACGCGCTCGGTTGCGGTAAACGCGAAATATCATGGTATCCCGTTCTATGTGTTCTGCCCGTCCTCAACTATTGATTTCTCCTGCCAAAGCGGCGAGAATATCGTTATTGAGGAACGCAGCGGCGAGGAAATAAAATCCCTGTTCTTCAAAAAGCCTATGGCAGAGAATGATGTAAAATGCTATAATCCCGCGTTTGACGTAACGGACGCGGAGCTTATCACCGCTATCGTCACCGAAAGAGGAATTGCCCGCTATCCTTATACGGAAAGTCTTGCGGGTCTTTTTGAGAGGTAAGGTTATGACTAATAACTATATTGACAACGGTAAGCCGTTTGACTGGGGAAGAACCTCGGAGGATTATGCAAAATTCCGCGATATTTACCCCGCAGAATTTTACGATAGGATTAAGGCTTTGGGTCTTTGCAGAAGCGACAGCAGGGTGCTTGATATAGGCACGGGAACAGGCGTTCTCCCGCGTGCGCTCTACAATACGGGCGCGCATTTTACAGGTGCGGATATCTCCGAAAATCAGATTAAGCAGGCGAAACTTCTTTCGCAGCAGCGCGGTATGGATATCGACTTTTTGTGCAGTCCCGCAGAGCGGCTGCCATTCGGGGATAATACCTTTGATACGGTGCTTGCGTGCCAGTGCTTTTGGTATTTCAATCATCAGCAGCTTGCACCCTTGCTGTATTCTATTCTGAAAAGCAATGGGCGGTTTGCGGCGCTGTCTATGGAGTGGCTGCCGTTTGAGGACAAAATTGCTGAAGAAAGCGAACGGCTGATATTGAAATACAATCCCGATTGGAGCGGCAAGGGCGAGGTTGTACACAAAACCGAAATCCCTGAGTGCTACCTTGAATATTTTACCATAGAAGGCGCGGAAACCTTTATGCTTGACGTGCCGTTTACCCGTGAAAGCTGGAACGGCAGAATAAAGGCTTGCAGGGGAATAGGCGCTTCTCTGCCCAAGGAAAAAATCGCACAGTTTGAGCGCGAGCATATGGCGCTTCTGGAAAGCATTGTTCCCGAAAAATTCACGGTAAAACATTTTGCGGCGATAACGGTTATAAAATCCTGCAAAGCAATTTGATACAGAAAAGAGGATAAAATGGCATTCACGCTGAAAATCACCCCGAAAGGTCTTTTCAAGAAAAAGCTTGATTTTGAAAAGCTTGTTAATAGCTGTGGTATGGCTTACGGGCATATGAACGATTTTTACATTCTGGACGATGGAATGGAAAACAGCGCAGCCGTAATCTACAATCCAAAGCGCATTGGCAGGGGAATTTCTTTTGACGGCAGCAACCCGAACGAGTTGGGATTGCGGTACAATATCCCCACAACCGAAGCGGAAACCTGCGAGAGCGTTTTTCCTATTAAGTACGACGATTTTGTTAATATGGGTCAGCTTAAAATCAGCGAGGGCTTTGTACGGTATGCGCTGATTTCAGGGGATAAAATTCTTGATAAATTATTCGACTATGACAGGTTTATTAAGTATCACCTTGAACACGGCGCGGAATATTTCGATAAAAAACACATAATAATTCCGCCGCTGAATTACGAGCAGATGTTTGAACTGGTGCAGGAAACTGCCGCAAATGAATAAAAGGAGAGTTTATGAAGCTTAGATTTTACAACGCGAAAATCCTTACAATGCAAAACGAGGAAATCATTGACGGAGAACTTTACACCGACGGCGGAAAAATTTCGTATATCGGTGCGCCGAAAGCAGGGCAGGGCGGCTTTGACCGCGAAATAAACCTTGACGGAAAGGTGATAATTCCCGGGTTCAAAAATGCCCATGCCCATGCGGCAATGACCTTTTTAAGAAGCTTTGCGGACGATTTGCCGCTTAACGACTGGCTTTACAATCAGGTTTTCCCGCATGAAGCAAAGCTTACCGAGGAAGCGGTTTATGTATTTACCCAGCTTGCAAATATGGAGTACCTTACAAGCGGAATTACATCGGGCTTTGATATGTATTTCAAGCTTGACAGCTATGTAAAGGCTAATGTTGATATGGGCTTCAGAACGGTGCTTTGCGGCTCTATAAACGATTTTGGCGGCACGGTTGAGGGGATAGAGGAGGAGTACAATAAGTTCAACTCCTGCAATCCGCTTATCAGTTATCGGCTTGGCTTCCATGCGGAGTATACCACAAAGCGCGAAACTCTGGAGGGAATGGCGCGGCTGTCGCAGAAATACAAAGCCCCCGTTTATACCCATAACAGCGAAACCAAAGCCGAGGTTGACGGCTGCATTGAGCGTTACGGAATGTCGCCCACGCAGCTTTTTGAAAAGCTTGGTATGCTGGAATACGGCGGCGGCGGCTTCCATTGCGTATGGCTTGACGAGCGCGATATGGAAATTTTCCGCGATAAAAAGCTTTGGGTTGTTACAAATCCCTCGTCAAATCTTAAGCTTGCAAGCGGTATCGCGCCGCTTAGCGCAATGAAGCGCGCGGGAATTACGCGCTTTGCAATAGGAACGGACGGTGCTGCAAGCAACAACTGCCTTGATATGTTCCGCGAGATGTTCCTTGCTACGGCGCTGCAAAAGGTCAGCGAGAACGACGCTGCGGCGTGTCCCGCGTTTGAGGTGCTTGAAATGGCAGCAAAGGGCGGCGCGCTTGCAATGGGGCTTGCGGACTGCGATGTTCTTGCCGAGGGCAAATGTGCCGATTTTGCGGTTATCGACCTAAAACAGCCCAATATGCAGCCTGTCCACAATATCGCAAAAAATCTTGTGTATGCGGGCAGCAAGCAGAATGTCTGCATGACCGTTGTAAACGGCAGAATACTTTACGAAAACGGAAAATTCAACACCGTGGACGCGGACGAGATTTATAAGCGGGCAAACAGGCTTGCGCGCGAAATCTGCGGCTGAGGCAATATATCATAAAAATCATCTTTTGTATTTTGTATGCGTTCTGCCTTAATTTCGGAAAATAAATTCATACAATTTCCTTTAATATTTTTTGCTTAGCTGAAAATAATACTTTTGCAGGGACGAAAGAAAAGTTCCTGAAAAAACAACAAGCTTCATAAAAGCCGTTACTTTTCGGTAACGCAGGCAGTGCCTGCAAAGGACTTTTATTGAAGCAATCAAAAGCGAATATTAAGGAGATAATTATTATGGCTTCCAATAAGCAGAGCAAATCCGCACTCAACAGCATTAAGATGCAGGCTGCAAGCGAGGTAGGCGTAGCACTCAACAACGGCTACAACGGTGACCTCACCTCCAAGCAGGCAGGTTCTATCGGCGGTCAGATGGTTAAGGATATGATAAATTCCTACAAGCAGAACAACAGCACAAACGGCTGATAACACTGCATCGGCACAATAAACAAAATTCTCCCCGCAAAAGCGGGGAGAATTATTTTGTTCAGTTTAGGGTTTCAGTTCTGCTGCGCCATGCAGGCGCTGCAAATTCCGTTCAGATTAAGCGTTACCGCGGTAAGCTTGTGACCGTATTTCTGTGCAACCTCGTCATCAAGTCCGTCAAGCTGGGAAAGCTCCACATCATACACCTGCGTGCATTTGTCGCACACCATGTGATAGTGACGGTCTGTTCTGCCGTCAAAGCGGTCGCTGCCGTCTGCAATGCGTATTTTAAGCAGCATACCCATTTCGCTCAGCTGATTTAGGTTGCGGTAAACCGTGCCAAGGCTAAGGTTGGGATTATCCGCCTTAAGCGCGCTGTATACCTGGTCTGCCGTGGGGTGTATGGGGTATTGCTTTACCTGATTTAATATCATTTCGCGCTGTCTTGAAAACTTCATACATACCTCGCTCTAAAATCATAATAGTAATTATTACTATAATTATATCATCAAAAACGGAGTTTGTCAATATGAAATTTATGCCATTGTGCGCAATGACATATAAACGCGCGTTTTTACAGAATTATGCAGATAAGACCGCCGCAGCCATCATTGATAATGCGCTGAATTGTTTCCTGAAGCTTCATGCGCGCGTCGGTCGGCATACGGCACAGCTTGTTGTGCAGCCCCTCGTTTACAAGGTCGTGAAGCGATTTGCCGAAGATGTTGCTTTCCCAGATTTTTGTGGGGTTCTCCTCAAAATCGTTAAGCAGGTAGGAAACAAGCTCCTCACTTTGCTTTTCGCTGCCGACAATGGGGTTGATTTCGGTTGTTATATTCGCGGACATCATGTGTATTGAGGGTGCGCTGGCCTTAAGTCTTACGCCGTATTTTCCGCCCTGCTTTATTATTTCGGGTTCTTCAAGGCGAAGCTCTTCCATTGACGGCAGCACTATGCCGTAGCCTGTGGCTTCCACCTCGTCAAGGGCGGCGCGCACGCGCTCAAAGCGTTTTTTGGCGGCGGCAAGCTCAATCATGCACGCCATAAGCTCGCCATCGTCAGCCATTTCAAGACCTGTGGCCTCGCCCAGAACCTTAAAGAACAGGCTGCCGTCAAGCACAACGTTAATTACGCCCGTGCCTGTGCCAAGGTCAAGAGATGAAAGGCAGGCGCTGTCTATGTATTCGCACTGCGCCATTTTTTCAGCCGCAGCTTTTATATCGCTTATCCCGCGGATTTCTGCGGCAGCTTCCTTGATACAGCCGAAAACTGCCTGTTTAAGCCAGTGTTCCTTTGCAAGCGAATTTATCCATTTCGGCATACTGATATCAACCTCGCACACGGGGAATTTCAGCAGCACCTCGCCCAGTATGGATTTAATTTTTTCCTCATCAAGCTCAAGACAGTTGATGGGAATAACGCTTGCGGAGTATTTCTCCGAAAGCTCGCAGGCAAGGGCGCGGCTCTGCTCGCTTTCGGGGTTCTGGCAGTTAAGCAGCACAACAAACGGCTTGTTTATTTCGGACAGCTCCGAAATTATGCGTTCCTCCGCTTCGGCGTATTCATCGCGGGGGATATTGGTAATGCTGCCATCGGTTGTTATCACAATGCCGATTGTGGAATGCTCCGTGATAACCTTGCGTGTTCCAACCTCCGCCGCCATGTTGAATGGCACAGGCTCGTCAAACCATGGTGTTGCCACCATGCGCGGCGCTTCGTTTTCAATATAGCCGATAGCGCTTGGGACTATGTATCCAACGCAGTCGATAAGGCGGACGTTCATGTTCACGCCTTCTTCAATTTCAATGCTGACAGCCTGCTCTGGAACAAATTTCGGCTCGGTGGTCATGATGGTTTTTCCTGCCGAGGATTGCGGAAGCTCGTCATTGGCGCGCTCTCTGCGGTAGTCGTCTGAGATATTGGGGATAACCAGAGAGTTCATAAAGCGGCTGATAAAGGTTGATTTGCCCGAGCGCACAGGGCCCACAATGCCAAGGTAGATATTTCCGCCCGTGCGGCGTGAGATATCACAGTAGATTGAATTGTTCATATAGCTTCTCCTTTTTCATATTGCAGGAATAAGTATCATGCCCGAAAGCGGCATATCCCTATCCTCGATATCGTTTTCGTTCATTACGGCTTCAACCGAGGTACCATAGCGCTTTGCAATGCTCCAGCAATCTTCCTCGCCGTCGGCGTAGCATATGCGCAGGGCATAGTTGTTTTCGGCGGTTCTTGGCTTTTCCTCGTCAACCGTTACGCGCTCAATCATATCAACGCTGCCGCAGTTATACACATTTGCGGCAAATTCAATGCGCGCCGTTACATCAAGCGCGCCGTCCGACCGTATGGAATAATCGGTATCGCAGCAGCGCGCGCTGAATTCAAGCTCCGTAATGCTTTGACCGCTGTCGGTCGTGATGGGGATTTCAAAGCCCTCCTGCTTTTCAATGCAGCAGGGAACGCCCTCCGCGCTGCGGCAAAGCGCCTTGCAGCATACCGTGCCCATAAGCAGCGGATTTCCGCCCTCAATACGGCAGGAAAGGTTGAAAATATCGGCGGTGCAGTCAAGCACACCCGCAATCTCGGTATCGCCTGCGGCGCATTCCGTTTTTACGGAAAGCTGCCTTTCAAGCCTGCCGCTGTCCCTGATAAGCCTTGTGGGTTTTACGGAGTAGGCGGTTTCATACTCGGTTGAATACACATCACATGGGATTTCCACCGTGCATTTTCTGCTGCAGCTTACCCGCGCAGCGGCAAGAATATTGCAGCCGATTATTCCGCTGTCCGCAGAGCAGCTTAATTCAAGGTTAAGTATATCCATATCGGCGCTGCAGCCAAAGCTGTCGTCAACGCCCTCAAGGTCGATTATCTGGCTTATCGGGATATCGGCGGTCATGCTTTCAATTTCTGCGCTGCCGCTGCTGTCAGGCTGCTTTGTTCCGTAAGCCGCGTATATTGTGATTACGCCCTTGATTACCGCCTTGTCTGCGATTATCCTGACATCGTTGATTTTGGGTATGGCGCTGCTTCTTATGATAAATGCAAGACCGTGCGCGCCCGTTTCAATTTCCTCCCTGCATGAGAACTGCTTTTCCGCCGAAAGCAGCCTGCCGCAGCAGTCAAGCTGCTGTGCCTTTATCTGAAGTCCCTTTGGCAGCGCGGGGATTTCGCAGGTTCTTACATCGGTTATGCGTATTTTTGTGCTTACCGCGCCCCTTACGTCAATGCGCCTGCCGCTTACGGCGCGGCAGTTGCAGTAATCCGGCTTTGGCTCAAGGCGTATCATTGTGCTTCCGGCTGCGGTGCTTCTGCCAAGGTCTACGGATTTGGTATAGGTATAGCGCTGCTCTATGCAGTATATGTCGCTGCTGCCCTCGGCAAGGTACATAACCTTTATATCAACGCAGCCGTCAATCGACAGCTTTGCGTCCCCAAGCATATTGTAAGACAATATTTTGGGTATCAGCCGACAGCTTAAAATCTTGAAAATTTCGGGGTAATAGTCCGGCAGAACATAGTCAAGCTCAACGCCCTGCTCCGTCTGTCCGTCAAACACGACCTCGCTTACGCTTATCGCATTGCCGTTTCTGCTTATTTCTTCCATTATAGCTTCCTCCTCGTAATACAAATGCCTGTTGGCTTGTTCAGTGAAATATATGCTTGTTTATCGGACAATATGATTTGCCGTATAATTTTTTCGGGACTTGCAGAAAAATCGTCAAAAACACCTTCAGCCCGCCGCGCGCGAGAACTATCTTTGGTTTTTTGTGCGGTATTGCCTTGAAATTACAGCGCATTTGTGCTATACTATTATTGTGTGGGATTATGCCCGCATATTTTACCCCTTTTCTGCAATAATATATGATATTCAGAAAGGGTGATGTAAATATGAGCGAGCAGAACAACGATACTGCCGAGCAGGAGCAGGACAGACCCGCAGATAACGGGATAATCGCCGCAGAAAACGCGCGGCACAATATCCACTGCCTTACAATAATAGGTCAGGTTGAGGGGCATTATATCCTGCCGCCGCAGAACAAAACCACAAAGTATGAGCATATAATCCCCGCGCTTGTGGCGATAGAGGAAGACAGAACCATAGAGGGGCTGCTGATTGTGCTTAACACGGTTGGCGGCGATGTGGAGGCAGGTCTTGCCATAGCCGAGCTTATCGCGGGAATGTCAAAGCCAACGGTTTCAATTGTGGTGGGCGGGGGACATTCTATCGGCGTGCCGCTTGCGGTAAGCGCGGACGTAAGCTTTATAGTTCCCTCCGCAACAATGACGGTACACCCCGTGCGCATGAACGGCATGGTGCTTGGCGTGCCGCAGACGATGTCCTATTTTGAGAAAATGCAGGAGCGCATAACGCGCTTTGTAACCGACAACAGCAGAATTTCCTCCCGCCGCTTCCGCGAGCTTATGATGGAAAAGGACGAGCTTGTTATGGACGTAGGCTCGGTTGTCAACGGCGAAACCGCTGTAAAAGAGGGACTTATAGACCGCCTTGGCGGTCTGTCTGACGCGGTGGAGTGTCTTTATTCGCTGATAGAAAACGGCGGCGCTTCTCCGCAGCCGCGCAGAAAAAAATCCGCAAAGACGGCGAAACGCTCAGCTTCCGCTGGGGGCGCGGTGCCTGCGGGCGACCGCTCGGCGGCAACAGCGCAGCTTAACAGCGGGGATTGGAGCGGCGTGCGATGATTTACACTATAATAAGCCTTGCCGATGTGTTTGCGGACGACGCCCCCTGCGAGGTTATTACGCGCAGGGTAAAAAACGGCTATGCCGAATATATAACCGTCAACGGCAGGGAGCAGCTTCGCAGGCTTATTTCAACAGTTCCCTCGGATTATATTAAGACGAATATTTTCTGAACGACCCGCCTTGGGTCGTACATATCTGCATAAGGAGTTTATTGTATGGATTACATAAATGTTATTATTCAGGCGGTAATTCAGGGACTTACGGAGTTTCTGCCTGTTTCAAGCTCGGGACACCTCTCGGTTGTTCAGCATATAACGGGCGTAAGCGGCGAGCAGGCGGGCATATTGATGATAGTGCTTCATCTGGGAACGCTTGCGGCGGTGTTTGCGGCGTTCTGGAGTACCATTTGGGGCATGATAAAGGAATTTTTCCTGACAATCGGCGATATATTTAAGGGCAGGTTTTCGTGGAAGGACATGAACAGCAACCGCCGCATGATGATTATGGTTATCCTTGCAACGCTTATCCTTGTGCCTGTGTATCTTTTTGAGGATTTCTTCACAGGGCGCACGGGCGATGGCGATATTGTGTTTGAGGGCGTGGCGTTCATATTTACGGCGATTTTGCTGTTTATGTCGGACAAATGCTCAAACGGCGCAAAGCTTGGCAAGGATATGACTGTAAAGGACGGCGTTACCGTGGGACTTTTTCAGTGCGTGGCGCTGTTTCCGGGCGTGTCGCGTTCGGGTTCTACCACGGCGGCGGGACTTTTCTGCGGACTGGAAAAGCAGACCGCGATTACGTTTTCGTTTATTCTCGGAATACCCGCAATACTAGGCGGCAGCGTTCTGGAGCTTGGCGACGCTTTAAGCAGCGATATGCAGCTTGATTGGGCGGCTATGGGCATAGGCTTTGTTGTGGCGGCGGTTGTGGGCTTTCTTGCGATAAAGCTGGTATCATGGCTTATAAAAAAGGACAGATTTAAGATATTTGGCGTGTATACGCTTATATTGGGACTTGCCTGCGTTGCTGCGGGTACATGGGAGCATATCACGGGAAGCTCCATATTCCTGCTTTTGCAGGGTTGATTTTTACTGCCGCGCAGACATCGCGGGACGCAGGGCTTGCTTTTAGCCCGCTTATTAAAAAGTAAAGGAAGCTGAAAACAATCATGGCTGAAAACAGAAAAACCAATAACAAGGCAAAGGGGACGACAAAATCCACCTCCGCCAAATCAAAAACGGCTGCCGAGAAGGAAATGCAGCGCCTGCGTGAGCAAGCGCTGGAGCGTGAGCGCCACAACCGCTGGCTTGCCTCGATAATCCTTTTTGCGGTGGGACTGTTCCTTACGCTTTGTTCCATAATAGCGGGCAGCGAGGGCGAGGGCTGGCGCGTGCTGTTTGACTTTATGCACGGAATGTTTGGATATTCTGCGTTTATTATAGGCCCGTCCTGCATTTACATAGCCATACTTATTTCGGGCGACAACAGCAGAAAGCGCATAAGAACCGCCATTATCAGCTTTATATTGCTTGCGGTGATGATTAGTGCGATTATTCAGATTTTTGCCGTAGGCGCTGCCCAAAGCAAGGATATCTTCCAGTTCTTCGGGGATTTGTATTACAACGGATATATGTTCCGCGGCGGCGGAGTGCTTGCGGTTGTGCTTGGCTCGCCACTGCTGCTGCTTGGACAGGTCGGCGCGGGTATTATCATTGTTATTCTGGCACTGGTGTACTTTCTTATTATCTCAAAAATCACTGTGGTGGACTTTATCCACCGCCTTTCCGACCCCGTGAAGAAAACCAAGAACAAGGTTGTTGAAAGCCACAAGCGCCGCGCAGAGGAGCGCGCCCTTGCCGAGGAGGAATATCAGCGCCTTGAGCAGGAGCGTATCCTTGCCGAAATTGACAGCGAGGTTGCAGAGCGCGAGAACGCCGAGCGCCTCAGCCGCATTGCACACAGCGTTGACGAGGACGTAGCCGCCGAGAGAGCGGAGAAAATCACCCCGGACGCGGCAGGAAAAACCGTGCCGCCCGAGGAGGAAAAGAAGCCCGAGCCGCCAAATCTTATGCAGGAGCAAAGCGATGACAGCCGCGAGTACATGAAGGCGCTGCAAAGCTTTATAATGGAGAAAAACAAGGCTGTGCTTGAGCAGGCGGAGCAGGCAGAACGCGACCCGCTTGAGGACGATGCGGACGGCGAGCTTGTACCGATTATGGAGGCGATAAACCGTTTTAATTCGGAGGAGCATACACCTCAGCCTGTAAGGGAGATTGTTGACGCGCCCGCGGCTGACATCTCAAACTCAGATGAGGCGGAGCTTCCGTTTGATATTGACGATGTTATGGAAGCGGCAGCGCCTGCTCCCATGTCGGGAAAAATCCCTATGATTGAGCGTGAGCCGCAGCCGATATCCGCACAGGCAGAAAAGCCAACTGCGCCCGCAGAAAGAGCGGCCGCTCCTGTGCAAAGCGGCAATCAAAGCCAGATAAAGCTAAGCGAGGTATACACGCTGCCTCCTATGTCGCTGCTTAATCCGATAGAGAAAAAGCTTACGCAGTCGGATATACAGTCGGAGATTGATAAAAACTCGCAGACCCTTGTTGAAACGCTGAAAAGCTTCGGCGTGCAGACAAAAATCGTCGGCGTAAGCCGCGGACCGTCCGTTACTAGGTATGAGCTTCAGCCCGCGCCGGGCGTAAAAATCAGCAAGATAACCAACCTTGTCGATGATATCGCGCTTAACCTTGCTTCGGCGGGCGTGCGTATAGAAGCGCCTATCCCCAACAAGGCGGCAGTGGGTATCGAGGTTCCCAACAAGCAGAAGGAAACCGTTTTCTTCCGCGAGCTTGTGGACACGCCCGATTTCAAGAAAAGCTTTGATAAAAAGCTTGAAACGGTGCTTGGAAAGAACATCAGCGGCGAAACCGTAACCTGCAATGTGGCAAAAATGCCCCATCTGCTTATCGCGGGTACGACAGGTTCGGGTAAGTCCGTGTGCGTAAACTCCATAATCATGAGCATACTTATGAAATCCACACCAGAGGAAGTCCGTCTTATCATGATTGACCCCAAAAAGGTTGAGTTTATGATGTATAACGGAATTCCGCACCTGCTTATCCCCGTTGTTACCGACCCGAAAAAGGCGGCAGGCGCGCTTGCGTGGGCGGTAAACGAAATGCTTAACCGCTACAAGATGTTCTCTGAAAACAACGTCCGTGATTTCGGCGGCTTCAACGAGCTTGCCGCAGACCCCGACAGCGGACTTAAAAAGATGTCGCACGTTGTTATATTTATAGACGAGCTTGCCGACCTGATGATGGCTTCGCCAAAGGACGTTGAGGACAGCATTGTCCGCCTTGCGCAGATGGCAAGAGCCGCAGGAATGCACCTTGTAATCGCAACCCAGCGCCCGACCGTAAACGTTGTAACAGGTCTTATCAAGGCTAATATCCCAAGCCGTATCGCGCTGATGGTTGCTTCCCAAATGGACAGCCGCGTAATTCTTGACGGCGGCGGCGCAGAAAAGCTGCTTGGAAACGGCGATATGCTGTATATGCCGGTTGGTATGCCAAAGCCTGTGCGTGTTCAGGGCTGCTATGTTTCCGATAAAGAGGTTGAGCGCACGGTCGAGTTTATCAAGCAGACCTTTTCCGCAGAGTACGATGAAAGCATTATTGAGGAAATCGAGCGCCAGACCGAAATGGTTTCCTCCGGTGAAAAGGCTGCACAGAACGCTTCCGACAGCGGCGAGCTTGAAGCAGAGGACGAGAAGCTTGAAGAAGCTATCGAATACGTTGTGGAAGCGGGGCAGGCAAGCACCTCCGCGCTTCAGCGGCGCTTTAAACTTGGCTACGGCAGGGCGGCGCGCCTTATCGACATAATGGAGCAGATGGGCGTTGTTGGTCCGTTTGAGGGCAGCAAGCCGCGTCAGGTGCTTATGACCAAACAGGAATGGTACGAGCGCAAGCTTCAGCAGAAATAATCCTGAAAGGAATACAAAATTATGCCATTTTTACCTGTATCAAGGCAGGATATGATTGACCGTGGAATTGAGCAGCTTGATTTTATATGCTTCACGGGCGACGCATATATCGACCACCCGACCTTTGGGATAGCGATAATTTCGCGCATGATTGAGGCAGCGGGCTTTACCGTTGGCATTATCGCGCAGCCGCTTATAGACGAGGATTACAAGCGCCTTGGCAAGCCAAAGTACTGCTTTATGGTGACAGGCGGCAATATCGACAGCATGGTTTCAAACTATACGGTTGCGCTGAAAAAGCGCAATGATGACGCCTATTCTGCGGGCGGAAAGGGCGGCAGACGCCCCGACCGCGCGCTTACCGTGTATTGCCGCAGGCTTAAGCAGCTTTTCCCAGATGTTGAGATTTCCGTGGGCGGGCTTGAAGCTTCGCTGCGCCGCTTTGCCCATTACGATTACTGGAGCGACAGCGTTATGCCCTCGGTTCTGGTTGACTGCGGCGCGGATTTGCTTATGTACGGCATGGGCGAGGTTACGCTTACGCAGATGCTTAACAATTTCAAGGCGGGCATGAAGCTGTCTGAAATGCACGACCTGCGCGGAACCTGCTACCTCACAAAGCCAGAAAATACGCCGATAGGCGCTGTTCAGTGCGACAGCTTTGAGATAGTGCGCGACAATAAAAAGGCATACGCAAAGGCTTGCCGCAAGCAGTATGACGAGCAGGACGAGGTATACGGCAGGACAATAGTACAGCGCCACGGCAGCATGATGCTTGTGCAGAACCCGCCGCAGCGCAGCGTTACCCAGTCCGAGTTTGACCGCACCTATGAGCTGCCGTATATGCGTGCGTATCACCCGATGTATGAAAAGGAGGGCGGCGTTCCCGCAATACAGGAGGTTGAGTTCTCAATCACCCATAACAGGGGCTGCTTTGGCTTCTGCAACTTCTGCTCGATAGCGCTTCATCAGGGGCGGCATATTCAGACCAGAAGCGAGGAATCTGTCTACAACGAGGCTGTAATGCTCTCCGAAAAGCCTAATTTCAAGGGCTATATCCATGATGTAGGCGGTCCAACCGCAAATTTCAGACAGCCTTCCTGCAAAAAGCAGGACGAGCATGGAATGTGCAAGGGCAAAAAATGCCTTGCACCAACCCCGTGCAAGGCGCTTATAGCCGACCACAGCGACTACATAAAGCTGCTGCGCAGGCTGCGTTCCATAAAAAAGGTAAAAAAGGTGTTCATTCGTTCGGGAATAAGGTTTGACTATATCCTTGCGGACAAAAACGGCGAGTTTCTTGATGAACTTGTGGAACACCACGTCAGCGGTCAGCTTAAGGTTGCGCCGGAGCACGCAAGCAACAAGGTGCTGGATTACATGGGCAAGCCTCATGTGGAGGTTTACGAGGAGTTTGAAAGGCGCTTTTACGCTTCAACCAGAAAATGCGGCAAGGAGCAGTACCTTGTTCCGTATCTGATGTCATCGCACCCTGGCTGCACGCTTAACGAGGCGGTGGAGCTTGCGGTATTCCTCAAAAAGCACAATATCCGCCCCGAGCAGGTGCAGGATTTTTATCCAACGCCCGGAACTATTTCCACGGCAATGTTCTATACGGGACTTGACCCGTACACTATGGAGCCTGTTTTTATCCCCCGAAGCAAGGAGGATAAGGCAATGCAGCGCGCGCTGCTGCAATATTTCAAGCCGGAAAACAAGCGGCTTGTGGAAAAGGCGCTTATAATGGCAAAGCGGCGCGACCTTATCGGATTTGGCAAGGATTGCCTTATAACTCCGTCAGAGCAGGGCAGGGCGGCAGAGCGTTCAAATTCCGAAAGGGGTAGGTTTGATGGCGGCAAAACGCCGAAAGACTATCGCAAGAAAAAGCAGGGCAAAAAGAGAAAATAACCGCTTTTATGCCGCGTTTGCCCTGTTTATGATGACGGCTATTGCGCTTTTTATAAATATCTACTGGTTTGACGGCAGTATAATCACGCTGTTTGGCGATACTGCGGATAAGCTTGGCGGCACAGCGCACAACAGCGCGGGCGATTTGTCGGGCGATGTAACAGTGCATTTTATTGATGTGGGGCAGGCTGACTGCGCGCTTATAATCACGCCCGAAAGCACGGTGCTTATAGACAGCGGCGAGCAGGACACGGCTTCCGCTGTGATATCCTATATCAAAAGGCACGGGATTACAAGGCTTGATTATGTTATAGGCACTCACCCTCATTCCGACCACATGGGCGCAATGGCAGAGATACTTACCTCGTTTGAGATAGGCGAGTTTATTATGCCCGAGGTCGCGGAGGACAGCATTCCCACAACCAGGTTCTATAACACGCTGCTTGATACTGTGGAAAG
This sequence comes from uncultured Ruminococcus sp., assembly GCA_964557825.1. Classification (GTDB taxonomy): domain Bacteria; phylum Bacillota; class Clostridia; order Oscillospirales; family Ruminococcaceae; genus CAG-115. The sequence goes on along the minus strand of CAZLBL010000047.1, from coordinate 864 downwards.
CGAAAGCATAAACGCCGTATTCTCCGAAACAGGCAGAATAATAAGCCTTTGTGATGGCGCGGAGCTTCGCATTATCGGACCGCTGGGAAGCGATTATCCCGACCTTAACGATTATTCCGTTGTAACAAAGCTTGTGTGCGGAGAGATATGCTTCCTGTTTACGGGAGATATGGAAAATCATACAGAAACAGAGCTTCTTGAAAACGGCACAGATGTCAGCGCGGATATACTTAAGGTGGGACACCACGGCAGCGGGTCTTCAAGCGGCAGCGAATTTATCGCCGCGGTAAATCCGCAGTTTGCTGTGATAAGCGTTGGAAAGGAAAATTCCTACGGTCACCCTACGCTATCGGTGCTTGACAGGCTGAGGAATTTCGGCTGCAAGGTTTTATCAACATCGGACTGCGGCGATATAGTCTTTGCGACAGATGGAATTACTGTCGGCTATGCCACGGAAAGAGGATTGGAGGGTGCGGCATGATTACGGTTGACAGAATAGAAAACGGCGTTGCGGTAATTGAGGGCGAGGACGGAGCTTTTTTTCAGCTTGCTGTTTCGCAGCTGCCCAAGGGCGCGCGTGAGGGCAGTGTTCTGCGGAAAACGCAGGACGGCTTTGCCATTGACCCCGAAGCCGAGCGCGAACGCCGCCGTATGCTTTACGAGAAAACCAGGCGGCTTTTTGGGAACAAACAGGAATAAAACACCACCGCTTTTATTGGTTTCGTATATTTACACTGTGAGGTGTTTATATAACAAAGTTCAACTCGGCGGCAGGGTTACATTTACCATTCAGTAGTCGCATTGAACCGGTTCAACGCTATACAATAGTGTCGAACGAAGTTCGATACGCCTACTGAATGGCAG
>CAZLBL010000046.1:0-17469 GCA_964557825.1 uncultured Ruminococcus sp. | reverse complement strand
CAGTATGGGGATCCATACATGCGATCACCTTTAGCGAAAATTGGTAAATGGTTAATTAAACGAAAATAAACTCTTATTAAAAGAAGAGGTCTAAACATGGCCTTTTCTTTTTGCGTTTTAGCAACTTAAAATCATAGACTGTATTTTCGTTTATCGTAGTCTAAGCTATATGTGCTATATGTCATGTTGTTGAGGTAACCATTTTTGATAAATTTTTCAGCTTTTTTGATCTGCTCTTTATTTAAAGAACTTACATCGGCATTCTTGTACGATTCAGACAGTTGTGCATAAAAATCGGCAGCCTGTCTAGCTCTATCTGCGAAAGCTTTATTTACCTCATAACCTTCTTTTCCGATTCCGAGATGTTCTTTAGCCATTTGATGACTATCCTTATAACCCATACTTTTTGCTTCAGACTCGACATATTTTTTATCTTTAGCGTCGTTGCCAAACAAATTAGTCATGGCTTTTTCGTATTGGGAATTAGTAAGCTTCGCTGTTTTGCTTGCCTCTGCTTGTTTAGAGTATTTTTCTGAATCTTTTCTAGCCATATCAGATAACCTTTTTGCTTTATCGCCAGCTGACTGCATTGTTCGATATCTCTTCCGGCCCTTAGCAGTTAAAGACCCATCGGCATTCTGGTACCTACGAACACCCCATTTCATACCTTTGATGCCATGGTGGTAGAGTTCGTCCTGGCTATACCACTGACCGTTGATTAAATAACAATCCTTCATCGTTACCTCCTTCCCACCCAGTCTCGGGGGGGGATAATTATTCAAATGCTTCTTTATTAAGTTTCCATGCTACGAAGGCATCTAGCATGGATGCCACAGGGTCTATCTTGGCCTCGTGGCGTTTCTTCAACAGTTTCCTGTTGCCATTGGTATCTTCAATAGTTATTGCGTTACCCATTGCGAAGGACATGAGTTCTTCATCGAACAACAAGGCTCTCTGCTCAGCAAGTTTCTTCAACTCGCCAAGAGGAACAGACTCAGTCTTAGAGCCCTGGATGACTTTCTCGATACCGAACGGACCGTTCTCCTGTTCCCAACGCTGGACAAATTCCCTCGCATTATACGGGTCGTATCCAAAGGAACGAACATCGTACTCACAGCTGGAAATATGGTGATCCAGGTCGTCATAGACTTCCATCATGTCGAGCACAGTGCCTGGCATGACGATTAGGCTGCCTTCTGCGATGAATTGTTCATACTTCTGCCGCATGGCCATTGGGAGTCTCGATAGAGTGTACTCGGTTATGTAGTTCCGAGTCTTAATACCGAACTCTCCGCGAGATAGCGGGAACAAGAATACGAATGAACAGAAGTCATCGCCCTGAGACAAGTCCGCGCCCATAGAGCAAGCCATTCTCCAGAACTCTCGTCTTCGAGGTTGAGGTAAAGTCTCTTCATAAGTGAAGAAGTAAGTAAAGCCTTCCATAGGAATACCGAAACGTTTTGCCAGAATATCATTACGCTCGGAAGGAACCTTCTCGGCTTTCTCGATTGCATCCTGATACGTCTCGTAAGTAACAGTCAGTCCAATGTTCGGCTGAGCTTTGATCCACATCGCAGGATCATTGACCTCCTCGATCGAATCGAGTTTATACCACCAGATAGAAGTATGAATGTCCTGATAGTCGCCTTTAAGAATGTCCATCAACTGCATTTTGATCGTATCGCCGCATCCATTACGGACAGTACCCTCGGAGCTAATAGCAACGATTAACCAATCGTTATTTGCAGCTCCGCCCTGCTCTTTGGTAGCACCCTGCTCAAGGCACTCGATTGGGTTTTCTCTAATATCGCCAGAAAGCCATTCGTCAACCGTAGCAATGGTAACGCGAAGACCCTGAAGCGTATCGATTCGCATAGGACGCACTTCAATAGTGGAGTCTGTAAGGAAGTTCTGGACACCCTTTTTAGTGGAGGCTAACTTAAGTCGGTTTTCTTTCGAACCAGTAGTGTTTTGGAGGGAGCCTTCAGTGAGGAATTGAAATAGGGGGCCTCTTGCTCTAGCAATGGAGATACGGATCGGACTCATTACTTCGTCAGCCTGCCTCATTGTCGGCGCTACGCAATACTGATGTGTTGTAGACGTGTCAACATTAAGGAAGAAACTCTGGATAGCACTTGCGTACATGGATTTGGCGCCACCACGAGCGACTATCAAATACTGTTTATTAATCAAGCGTTTTTTAATTCGCTTAGTGACGTATCGTCCACCGTGATTATCCTTAGAAGGAACGTACACTTGCCGTTCCACGAAGTAATACCATCCAAAAATTTGTTCAGCCCAAAGTTTAAAGGAGTCGAGCAGATGTAGATCTCCGCCATTGGTAAGAGTAAGTTCTTCCTCACAATATGCTATAAAGCCATCGATTGCTTCTTCATCATAGTAAATACCTGGATTGGCGATCAGTTCATCGATTCGGTTCATCTCCATCGAGATTTCTCTACAGACTGGTATCTCGCCTCTAAGCACTGCGTCTCGAAATTGTCCGTAGTACTTAGGAGTCGCAGTATTAGATAACATTATTTCACCTGCTTTTGATTAGTACATATATCCCATAAATTTTCTCACTTTCTCAGCCATATCAACCACATTTGAAACTGTCTGTACGTTGAATCTAACGCTTTTGCCATTCACAGTAACGTCGTGATTGGTGAGATATCGATTGGCAGCATATGTCCCGGCAGCAACAGCAGCAGTGCCCGCCATCGCTTTCATCGATTTTGTCATTGTTCTTTTAATAGCCGCCTGCTTTCTACTCCGCTTAGTAGAAACCTCTACTGCCCGCCTAGCATTAGCTCTTTCGATATCGTGCTTGCTCATCAAGTCATTATACTTTTTCTGAAGAGCTTTATTAGACGGATCGGCGTTCAATTCCTTCTGTACTTTCTTGGCATCACTCAAGTATTTTCTAGCGGCATCTTTTCCGACTTCTTTGCGGACGACACCTTTACGATAAGTCGTGTTACTAGATAATGCTTTCTTGTACTCTTTATTAGCCTGTTTATACGCAGCCTTCGCTTCTTTATTCTTTGGATCGTTCTCATAAGCACGTTTAGCAGCAGCGGCTTTCTTACCTAATTCGATAGCGGTATCCCGCTTCTTCGCATTCTCGTCCCAATTTTTAAATCCTTTATCGACTTTATCATTAGAACGTTTGGCTAAAGCAGCATTAATACTGGTGGATCTATATTTCTTCTTACCAGCAGTAGTAAGACTACCGTCAGCATTCTGGTATCGCCGAACTCCCCATTTCATACCTTTAATACCATGATGGTAGAGCTCAGCTTCGCTAATGAAGTTACCCTCTGGAGAGAGGATGTAATTATTAGTGGGCATCTTTTACCCACCCCCCCCTTTTTTTTTAGTTATCATTTTGAATTTATCCGCTCAAATAGTCCTTCAACTTATCATCGATGTAGGACTGACACTCGGATAATGTTTTGTTACCGGCCTTTGCGATAAGACCAACCGTGTTTGCAGGAATCTCTTTCAAGATTCGCTCGGTGTTGTACTTTCGGTAAAGCTTGTCGACTACTTTCGGGTTAGCTTCCGCCACAGACTGGAGTCTTACAGAATCTACGTCAAACACGATCATCGGTCGTTTCGCGTGATAGCTGGAATAAGATTTGTCGTTATAGTCGAGAAGTGCATTATAGCCTTTCTTCTTTAACTCATTATAGAAACGGTTCTGAGCAGCGATTTCCTGCGGATTATGATTAACGAGGGAAAGATTCAGAGCTTTGTACACGGCGGTTTTCTCAGTAGAAGACATTTTATCAGGAGATTTATCCATAGCTTTTAACGCCTGGTTAAATAGAACTTGCTGGGTAGGTCGTTTCATCTTCTCTTTAGAATCTACAATAGACGCATGCACATTCTTTTTAAACTCGTCTTCTTTCAACAAGTTTGCAGTAATGTCGCTAGCATTCTCATCAGAAGGAATCTTGAGCTTCTTTGTCGCTTCCAATTTCAGCTGATAAACTTTAGTGTTATTAGCTTTATTACGAAGCTCTTGTGCATAGGCGAGATCTTTTTCAGACCCAGTTGCATTTGCGGTTTCTTCGGCTCGTCTAGCTTCTCCCTGAACACGAGACATAAGATTCTTGCCAAACAGACCCATATACTCTTCTGTATCATGCTTCTTATACGTGGCATAGAATGCGAACTTCTCAAAATTGCTAGCAGTCTGAATTCTCGCCAGAGTAGTTCCGCTCTTTAGATAGCCATCGACATACTGCTTGCCAGTAATCTGGGTTCTCACTGAGTTAGCCAGATGCTTTACATCAGTATTTATCAGCTTATCAAAGCCGCTAGAATTAGAGTCTCCTGAGTATCGCTTCTTACCAGCAGGAGTAAGCGTACCATCGGCATACTGGTATCTGCGAACGCCCCATTTTTGACCTTTTACGCCATGATGTGCAAGATACTCAGACATAACAGATCACCCGCCCATCTTTTCCCTGAGCGTATAAATACGAACTGCGATAGCTAAAGCTGAACTTCCGACAGCGAGTACCGACCCAGCAGTATCTAGAACATCATTGAGATATTCACGACCTCTCGTAGATTTCTGAGGAGCGAACATATCATTATACTGTTTCTCTAACATTGCTCGATTGATCTGATCTCGCATCTCTTTGTCGCTCATTTTGGAAAGATCCATCTGGGGGCGGTTGTTCTTCGTTCGACGAATAGAAGACTCGTTCAAATTCTTCAGGGCACTGGTCATGCCCCTAGTTTCGTTAACGACATTTTGAAGGGCCTCGTCATCTTCTCTCGCATAACGTCTAGCATCTGCTTTGAGGACTTCGGTTTTACCTTTCTTACTTTGCTTAAACCTAGTGCCGTCAGCTTTGGTCTGATTATAGTCGCCCTTATCGGCTTCAGAGTCGTAACGCTTTTTACCGGCGTCGGTAAGGGTTCCATCTTTGTTTTGGTATCTGCGAACTCCCCACTTCATACCTTTTATACCCCAGTGGTATAGTTCGGATTCGCTAATAAACGTTCCGGATGGAGTAAGTATGTATTTATTATCCATTTTGAAGTTTCACCTCTTTTACTTAAACATAGTGAATCGACCGCAGGCTGTTCTGATCCCACTCGAAGATCATGAACCTGCGCTGGGTTTCGATATAGTCTTGGCGGTTTGACCAGTCGTCTACTGCATTACCGGCAGACAAACGTCTAATCATTACGCCAAAGATATCTCCTTCCTTTTCGTGATGAAGGTGGCCGGCATGAACTTCTCGAACCGTAGCCTGAGCAAACTCTTCAGGGAAGGAGACTGCAAAGATATGGGATAGGTTCTTGGCGGTTGCTTGCTTGGAATCACCATGAGTCACCATGATGGAGTTCTTCCCATAGGTAAAGACTTTACGGTATTCCATAGTATCGTCCACCACATCATGCCCATAGCGCTCCAACAGAACCTGCATGAACATCCAGGTCACACTTCGATCGTGATTGCCGGGAGTGTAAAGCACATGGGTCTCATTAGAGTTATTTAGAGCAGCATCGATAACCGCAGTAATGAACTGTCGACTCTCTTTAACCGCTCGAATCATGTCGACCTTGTCTACAGGAGTGCCTTTAGTGGTTATTGGATTTACCACACTGTCATTGTGGAAGAAGTCCTGGCCGAAGGGAATAACAATCTGATCCCAGTGTCGACTATGAATAAGATGTAATACTTCACTCAGTACAGGCTCATAGTCTTCCATAAAAGAAACACCCCAGTGCATATCGAACAGAGGGATCTCGAGCATTCGGTCTGCCTCAGGATCATTTTGAGGTTTATACTCATACGGTTCGACACTTTCTTTGAGCGATGCTACGAGTTCATCCAGGTCAACTTCATTAACATTCTGACGAATCCATGCCTGGACAATCTCACCAGACTTAGAGACCTGGACAGTTGCATTATGCGCTGTGAAACCTTCATAGGTTCCGGCTTCAAGTGTTGTGTCATCAGGATAGGTTCGCTTCTGCCATTTACGTATAGCTCTTTGGAACGATTCATAACTACAGGGATTCTTTACATTAAGCGTAAAATACTTATTATAAATTTCCCTAATAGTGCCGCCTTCCTGCTTTAAACGTAAGCACTCTTTCTTTACTTTCAGTGGTATTTTACCAGCCATTGATTGACCTCCTTTACTCTACGGCTGCGTTGAGTCGCCATTCAAGCTCAGCAATCATGCGATTCGTCGACTCAATTACGGAAGAGCTAAGAGGCGGGTCAAACAGAAGTTTAACTTTAAGGTATACATAGGACTTAATCGCCTGCAGCTGTGCATTATTTTCGATATCCACAAATTCAGACCATTCAGCGGCATCATCTTCGATAAAGAACCCTTCTTCGGGACCAACACCAAGCTGAGTTAGATTGAGAAATACCGCATTAATGTGTATGATGATGTCATCATCAAACTGTGTGTAGTCTTCTGAAATACCTAGTAACTTCTTGATAGAAGTTAGTATGCTATCCATATGAGGCCTCCTTTACTACCTAATGGTTATGTATTCCTTTTGACAGAATCCTTCGGCGCCAATTGCAGTGTAGATTTTATAGAAATCTTCTGTGGAATTATCGGGATCAATAACAACTTCAGTTAAATACCGAACCTTACAGACAATCTCAGATTCTAAATTGGGTTCAGAGTGAATATGAAGTCTCAGACAATTAGCAACACCGATAGGCATAGATTCTGTTTTCATACTTTTGTTCCTTTCTTATCGTTTCCAGGGGCATGTATCATTCCTAGTTCGAACGATTGGCGCTTTGATTAGTAGATCCTCATCACCATAATGGATTGCATTATGGGTGTTGTGAGATACACAGATTAAATATTCAGGGTTTAAGAGAAAACTAGTTTGGTCAAGGATGTCCTTATCATTTATTGGATTCATATGATGAATAAGGATCCTGCCGCCAATCATACGGTCCTCGATTCCTAGATCGCATCCATTATCTCTGACTATCACCTGATCTCTAACTCTTTTCCAGGCTGCTGACCTGTAGAAGTTTTGATTGAGATAGCGATCGAAGCCGAATGTTTCTTTACCGACCTTGCCACTTAATTGCAAATATCGGAATCGTTCCTCGAATGTCGGGAGTTGCATCAACTCAGAGTAAGTTCTAATACTCATCGTAATCGTCCTCCTCTTCGACAGAACTGCCGTGACCACTATACCGTTTCATAGCTTCAATAGCATTCAGATAAAGAGTCTTCATGTCAGCTTGATCTTTAAGGTTTTGGGTCTTGGCTCTAATCAATTCATTCTCTAACTTCGCTCGTTCCAGATCGACTTTGGTTTTGGAAGAAGCTAGTTTTAGATAGTGAACAGTCTCCTGTGCAGAGGCTGTACCGTCTCTTAGTCGCTGCTCTACCAGATCAACAGCTAAGGATATCAGCTGCTGTTCTCGGTTATCGGGATCTATTGCCGGTCTTATCGGTCTATTATTTGGATTAGGCGGATTGGGAGATTTGACTCTCGCCATACGGTATTGCCTCCTTTCTGCAAGGGTTTGGTCATTTTTCATTTGAATCAGGTTATTATTTTCATTAACTACGTGATTCCTACTGAATCAAGCTATTATTTTAATAACTACGTGATTCCTATTGAATCAAGCTATTATTTTTTAATAACACTTAAAGAAACTCACAAGGATCTCTTGAAAGGAGAAGAAAGGAGAGAAATGGCAAAATATCTGGAGGAATTATTTTGGAATCGTATTTCGAACCTTGTGAGCTTCTTTAAATGTTATAAAGAGAAAAGCCCTGTTCAGTCTAGTTATAGACTTACTAAGGGCTTTCCATTTTGAATTTTTACTTAGCTTCCCACTGGGCAACCAGGGTCAGTTTCTCGATTCCCTCGAGTTCATCACCAGGCTGATAGATCATGCCATCAGGTGCCATCCATCCAGCGAAGGTGTGGTTATAACGCCAGGGCGTGGTTTCAGGAATGATGTGAGTATCTTCGACCTCATATTCCGCCTCGGTAGTGACTTTATAACGCCAGCCGGTCCGAACCATGACCCAGCCGCCATTATAGTCATAGATGACTTTACCTTCGACGATGTCCTTGATAGTGTCCTGGACATGATCCTCTGCTGCCCCGAAGTCCCACTTGCCAGTGGTGACAGCATAAGTAGGTACAGTCATTGCTAAGATCAACAATAGAGCAGTGACAATTGCAGTAAGTTTTTTCATTGTTATTCTCCTTTATTATTCCTGTGTCCAGCCATAAACGCCGGGTTCCCAGACGTTACTATCCACATCAGAGACCCAATGGCTCCCATTATGGGATACCTTATCCCCCTTTGCGTAAGCATCATGCGCTCCGGTAGGCTGTACCCAATCGGGGTATTCCTCGAGGCTCACGATTTTCCACAGTGCAGGGGTTGCATCCGGAGTCCAATCGGCCTGGGATGCGTGAGCCTGGATACATTTGTACAGCGTACCATTGTACTGCACTCGATCATCAATGGCGTAAGTAATACCAGTTTCCCATACCGCAAACAGCTCAATTCCAGTTAGAGCGGTTTCGTCATCAAGACTTACAGAGAGACTTTCGATCAACCTACGAAGCAGTTTTGCTTTCCCTCTGGTCATTCGCTGTCACCTCCAAGTAGAATATCCAGGGCTTCTTCATCGGTGATTTCAGTGTAGTCCGGGATTTCCTCGTAGGTAAAGGGGGCGTTTTCCACATCGATCACATCTGCGTAGACAGCCCCGGTTTCGACCTGCTTCAGATCTGCTCCGATATCAGAGTAGACACGATACAGTTTTACACCATCATTTCTGGTATTCCAATATCCTTTGACAATCATGCTTCTTCCTCCTCCGGCAATTCGCTCAATGGCCTAATTTGGTCAGCATAAGTAGACCAGTTGGTTGCTGCTTTGTAATCATCCACCAAAGCGTCCGGGACGTAGATATAACCTGTGCCAGAAGCGATCGGGGTTGAGCCAAACACATTTATCCCAGCCAGAGTGCAGACTTCGGTTTCGTTGCGTAGGATTAGGGTGGTTAGAGCAAAACACTCATTGAATGTATTACCACCAATACTTGTAACCGAAGGCAGATCGAGTCTAGCGAGAGAGGTGCAGGAATAGAATGCTCCGATGCTGCTAGCGCTCCCCCCCGTAATGGATGTAACTTTAGGCAAATCCACAGATGTAAGGTTTGTACACCTACCGAAAGCATACTGCCCAACAGACGTAGCTGAAGGAAAACTAACGGTCGAGAGGGAGGCAGAACCGTTGAACAGTCTCGCTGCAATAGACGTAACTAAGGGGAAAATAGCAATGGTTAAGCCACAGCTGCCGAATGCGGCGCCATTTATAGTCGTAACCGATGGAAAATCTACGGTGACCAACGATTTACAGTCATAGAAAGCATTCGCGCCGATATACGACAGCAATGGGATATTGAGAGAGATTAATGAAGAACAGTTCATGAATGATTCAAGGCCAATAGTTGTAACCGACGGAAAATTTGCGTGAGATAATGCTATACAATATTGAAATGCGTTACTTCCAATAGACGTAGCTAAGGGACAATCAACAGTGACCAACGATTGTCGTTTGCTAAAGCTATAATCTGCAATAGTTTTAACCCTCGGATTGCTATACTCAGTGATACTCCCATCAATTAGCCCGTCCTCTACATCTGTGTCGCCGCCGCTGGATTCGATGCTCTCAATCTCCGTTTTCATCTGTTCAGGAGTCATGGTGCCCGTTGTTCCGGTTTTGGTGCGGATAGCATCGGCAATGTCGGTCAGCGTGTTTTCGTCAATTAGGTATTTCATTAGATGCTCACCTCCGTCCCATTAAAAATCGTTACCAGATCAGACCTCATACACTGCACGAAGAACAACATCGTTACGACCTCCAGAAGTATTCTGATAACTGCCCTTAAGGCAATTATCATGCACATAGACAGGCTTGATACAGCGTTTCTCAGTACTAAGGTCAGTTGCATCACCGCCAACATACAACGGAATATCACAATAGAATGCCTTACCGCCCCAAGTGCCACCAGAAGGAGTATACTTAGGGATAAACGTTGTGCAGAAGTCAGTATCGTTTGCTCCTTCACCAGGATCATAGTCAGACCACAGCAGCATCCAACCGGCACGACACTCAGATAGCTTCTTACTAGGAGTGACAACCTGCGGGGTGCTATTGGTACTCTGCATATACGCGCTACCGCTCCACAGAATCATATCGTTAGAGGTCGCATTATAGAGACACTTCCAGCCTTTCCAAGAAGCATTATCTACATATCCTGTATATACACTGCCAGAAGAACCGAAGGCGATTACCCATCCATAATTCGCGGTTCCCGTTTTATGCACTATGAAGCGCCACGACTCGGTTGTTTTAGGATTATTTGTTGTTCCGCCCTTAGCATAGGCAGTGTGTATTCCAGAACCAAGTGCTTTGATTTTAGCGACAACGTCTTGATCGGACCAACTAACCTTAACATCACCGTCATCATCCGTAGCAAGTAAGCCAAGCAGACCAGTGATTGCGCTGAGTGTATGAGTGTGAGAAGAAGCAGCCTTACCGGCTAACGCGGTATTAATTACTTTATTCTGGACGGGATTAGTAGAAGAACTGGACAACGCACTGTCGACAGTAATCTTATTAGCACCCTCAGCAATTCCATCCAATTTAGCCTTATCAGTCGCCGACATCAAGCCCGCAGCAGAGGTGCTAGCAGCAGAATAAGTAGTATCCGAAGTAGGAGGAGTGTAGCCAAGGGCTGCAGTAACGTTTGCCTTTGTTAAACTAATAGTACCGCTGCTGTTTGTAATGTTACTTCCAGTCTTGACACCGCCAAGCACACTAGACGTTGCAGTCGGGAGAACATAAGCATTAGCGCCCACAGCAATACCATTGAGTTTACTCTTATCAGATGCAGACATCAGTCCCGGAGAAGAAGTAGTTGCTGCGGAGTATGTGGTGTTAGTGTCGCTTTCGGGAATACCCAAAGCAGTAATATCCGCCTTGGTAACAGCAGTAGCAGCACTCACATGACCAGTCGCATCAACAGTAACCTTATACAGACCGCTAGACTTAGCCGTATAGCTGGGATGAGTATATGCAGAAGGAATAGTGGGCTTATTGGTCAGATCATTGTAACTACCACTAGTCGCAACATTGGCCAAACCAGTAATCATAGATGCAGGATGGCTGGCGGGATGAGTATAGGCAGAAGGAATAGTGGGCTTATCACTCAGATCGTTGTAACTACCACTAGTTGCAACATCAGACAATCCGGTGATCATGGATGCAGGATGGCTTGCGGGGTGAGTATATGCAGAAGGAATGGTGGGTTTATCACTCAAATCATTATAGCTGTGACCATGAGTAGCAGTTGCGAAATCGGAAGCATGCTTATTATCTACGGTGTCTGCATTACCACCATTAGCAGGCAGAGATGCAGGAATCGTGGGAATAGTAGGCTTATTAGCCAGATCGTTATAGCTTCCGCTAGTGGCTACAGTAGACAGCCCAGTGATCATGGATGCAGGATGACTTGTCGGATGGGTATAGACCTCGGGAATTGTAGGCTTGTCGGTCAGGTCATCATAGCTACCCGAAAAATCACTCTTCGCATTCCATGCAGCCTTCTGAGCTGCAGTTACATGCACATCTCCATTTTGACTGTGAGAGTATGCAGTAGCGCCTCTATCACCACGATACGCGGTCGAGGCAGTTTCACCAAGAGCCAGACTAGCGGAGATCTCTACATAAGCAGTACCGCTCCAACGATAAACCTTGTTAGTGGTCTGATCGACATAGATTTTGCCAGTCTCACCTTCGGTGGGGAAGTTAGCAAGAGCAGTGTACTCGAGCACGTCATCTACAAAACTAGGAAGCTGACTTGCAGGAACAAGGCCATTAATCAAATCAGCTTTAGTATTCAGATCACTAACATCAGCTTTGTCATCCAGGGCGTCCTCCAAGCCCGTGATGTCAGATAGATCGTGGTCGTGATAGGCATTCGCCTTAGTGTCGATAAAGAATTCGAGATCATCGACTACAGCATCGAGTTCTGTAGTGGTGGCGTAGTTGCTGTGGGTATGGTCCGCACTTGCATAGCCATCATGAGTATGATCCGTAGTAGCATAATTATTATGGGTATGAATGGCATCGGCTTTACCGAGAACTGCGCTTGCAATAGTCGCAACAGTATCGGTAAGGCGCTCGGTGTTTACATGAGCATAATAAATGTCATCGCTCGAGGTTACCATAAGATAATCGTTGTCCGCAGCAGCAGATGCAATGATTTGATCAATTGTTAACGGCATAAGCTTCTCCTTTCATTTGTAAAGACGTCATGTTAAAAACTAGTGGATTCAGCGTCGGGTACTTCTTCAGCAACCCATACGCCATCACTACTCACACGTAAGAACTTACCGGCATCAGAGGCAGTAACAGGAACATCGGCCATAGCACCCAAGTTCGCACGTGCGGATTCCGCAGTTGCAGCCTCAGTGCCACCGCAGGTGATTGGTAATATACCATAAATATCAGACGCACTAGGTCTTACAAGGTCCACAATCCAGTATGTTCCGTCATATACAACTCGCATAGGTTTGTTTGCACCAAGCCAGTTTGTGCTATAGCCAGCGACAGTTGTAGAACTGCTGGTTGACAATCTACGTCGAATGTATTTCTCTCCTAGACCGTTCACATTTAGCTTGGGTGTAGTACTTGTACTCACTGTATGAGGGATCATGATAAACGACACACCAGCCGTGAGTTCAATAATGCCATCGACCGTAGCAGTATAAGTCGCGCCATCGCCAGAGGTTGTGACGGGTTTATTGGATGCATTAAGCGCGTCGTTCATTTCATCAGGAGAGACGAATTCAGGTAGATAATCTTCTGAAATTGTGGTGATTTGAAGCTTTTCCAATACAAATGAATATTCGTTGTTTATAGCCTCCATACCGTCTCGCCAAACAGTCCACGTTCCATTCCGGTACTCAAACTTATACGAATAAGTGTCAACACCAGACATCATAAGCATATCGCATCTCGATACATACTCTGCCGTACCTGTAAACACCATAGACTGCCCAGTATCGGTGTCCGTCATCGTTAACCTAAAAGCCGTCGATTCATACAGTGGAATGTCATAACTACCGTTGCCGTCAGCAATAGTGATTGTTCCTTGGTCTACAACAGTGGTAAGTGTATTATATAGGTTAAGATTCGCCCTAGCCTGCATCTGCTGATCTTCGGTTAGCGTCTGCTCCACATATTGGACTGTATCCGTAGGAATTTCAGGAAGTTCCTCCGGTGTAACCGCTCCGTTTACAATAGTGAGTACTTTCCCTTCGTCAGCATCGGAATAGGCGTTTTTATTCACTTTATTCGTACTTACTACATTAATGAAGTAATAGTTGCCGATTATACCTGACTTTGAAGAGAGGCTCGTCGGTATGTCACTTTCTGAATCAAAGCGATAGCAATGAACTAATCCATCACCGCGTTGGAGATGCACCTCATAAGAATTATTGTAGCCGGAATTTCTGTCTATCTTTATCTGTGTATTGGACTCTATAGTAGTGCTTCCGGTGCCGTAATGAACATCGAAAGGCAGTGTTATATATCCGCCGTTATACAATTTTAGAAAATCTGGAAATACTAATTCTATGCTATCTTTAATAGTCTCTAATTTAACCTTAGCACCTGCATAATTGCCTAGGCGCATTATAAAAAACCCCAACGCATAATAGTTACTATACACATCGGAATCCACGGCCGCAGCATTCTCCGTTATCTGGGTCGCGGTACTACTAATAGTGGATGGAACAACTGCTACCTTGAATGCAGTGCTAGTTGATGTTTTGCTCGCGGAAAAAACCATCACCTTATCAGGATCATAGCGGTTCGTATCTCCCTCGACAATATTTAGATTTTTATAGACCTGCGCTTTTTGATCGTTAGTCAAATCCTGCCGTGTATACTGCACAGCGTTCTCTATAGCCTTAATGTCGTCAGGCGGTGTAGTAATCTGGACCCAACCGTTTACTTCATATCTCCACAATACTGGGGGGTCCATCACATAATAATAGCGGCCGGTAACAGGTGCCAATAGCGAAGTACGAGCATCTTCCGTAGCAAGTTCCTCGATCTGAGTGTAGAACTTCCGTTTACCGCCAAAGTCTAGCGCGACCATCTGCTTATCCTGCACAAAGATCAGCTGGCCGTCTTCCAGTGGAAGATCAGACAGCTTACTATTAACAGTAGCTATAGCAGACAGAACCGCGGTCGTAGTTGAATCAGCCATATATGTGCCTCCCATTTTGAATTTTTATTATTAGAATTCGACAATTGTTAAGGCGGAGGTAATCTGGGCGTCAGTGTAGGTTTTAGAAGTATCAATAGCTTCCTGTTTAGCTACAGCAATAGCCTCAGCAGAAGAGGTGCCACCAGAGCCAACAGCAGTGTCAATGTAGGATTTAATCGTAGTGTCTGCAGGAATAGAACCGACTCTAGATTCCAAAGCTTCACTAGCAGCGGTAGCTGCTTCAGACAGGGTTGCCTCCTTAGAAGTCGCAATTTTATCGTCGACTTCAGCTGCAGTAACCTTAGTATTCAGGTTCTCAGTGATGACGCTCAGTTTGCTGTCGATCTCGGTCTTGTTATAAGCATCCTCGATACCATAGCCAGCCAAAGTAGTAGCCTTATCTGCTTTGTTTTCCAGAGCTGCATTTACGGCAGTCTCATGAGCAGTAACCAGAGCCTGAGCTTCGGTCTTCGCAGCAGTCAATAATTCAGTCTGGGTCTTATCATAGGAGTCAAGGACAGTCTTATTGCTGTGCTCATGGGCCTTAGCAATTGCATCACTCAGAGAAGCTACCTGAATACTAGAGCCTTTAATAACCTTACCAGTAACAGAGTCGAATACTACGATTTCACCGATAGTAGTGGTTTCAGCAGCAGAGGTAACGGCGCCATCAATATTTGCCTGCAGGACCATGAAGTCATCGTCAGAGGCGGTGTCTACATTGTAGTTCTTGACAACCAGGATCAGATCGCCGACTTCGCAGCTAACACCAGCATATGTACCGGCTTCTGCAACACGGAAGTGCTGACCGGCCTTGTAGCCAGTTTCAGGCAGAGGATTCTCGGAGCTGACAATGCCAGGCTCGGCAGAAGTCAGGTTTGCAAACAGCCCTTCGACATAAGACTTCAGAGCAACCTCTTCTTCACCGATCATAACGGTGCCGGTAAATACAGGATTCTCAATAGGAGCCTTAGTTTCGATCTCACCTTCAAGGTCGGTTACTCGATCAGCAACTGCTTCTACATCAGCAGAAATATTCCAGAAAACCTTCTTCCATGCGGAACCAGTCCAGATATAACCGTCGGTATCGTTGATGTACAGAATACCTTCGATCTGACCAGATTCGGGCAGAGACTCCACGACCATCACGTACTGCTTCAGATCAGACTCATTAACTGCGCCCATCTCTTCCAGCACGTAACCTGCGTCAGAAGGCTGCAGAATGTAAGAATGATACTTACCATCCTCGGTCATCGCTTTAATGGTCTGACCGGGATAGGCAATTGCAGAAGAAGAGGCATAGTTCTCAGCTTCTGCTAAAGTGGAATAGATCTCAGATGCATCCAGAGGCAATGCCTGGCCTCGGGACATAGCTTTAACCCATACAAGCAAATTCTTGCTATCAATGGCCATTTTGAATTACCCCCTTAGATTGTAACTTTAAAGGTCATTCCGGCTGCAGCAGGAACTGCCATAGCGTAAGTATAGACCTCGTAGGACATCAGACCATTTTCGCCGCCACGAGCATCTGCCACATTGACGGTGGTCTTAGTGAAGTTAGATGCCATGCCGCTATCGTTTGCTTCAACATAAGTGACATTGTTGAGGTCACGCAGAGTAGCCGGATAAGCAACAACAATGTACTGCTGACCAACTGCTACGCTGATGTTGAAAGAAGTACCAGCTGCGGGTGCCAGCTTCTTATTAGCCAGACCGCGAACCATATCAGAGGTAATCTCAGGAACAGATCCAACACCAGTGCCATAGAAAAGGTTCCTCTTACCAGTGATAGTGTAGTTCCCAGAGTTAATGGTACTACCGGTAAACCAATTCTCCTTAGATTCCTGACCCAGATTGTTGGTCTTCACAGGAGCATCGCCATAAGTTGCAGATGCGGAGAAAGTAATAGACTCGTCACCAATTACCACCGCTTCCCCAGTGTAGATCAACGGAGATGTGGTGCCATTAGCTACCTCAGAACTCCCCTGCTTAATAACAATACTTTCAAGATCACCAGCGTCATTCTTGCTGAAAGTAGCTCTTAGCTTGGGAGTAATGCTGGTGCCAGCCTCTACATTGCCAGCGGCCTGACCGCCATTGTTACCGAGGGACAGAGTGGGCTTCGTGTAAGTTGCTGCAATGGCTTTCTGCACAACCATCTTAACAAATTCCTCGAGAGAGGTGCCTGCTGGGATAGTTGCACCATCACTGATACCCAGACCAGTAACACCATTGACAGTAATGTCTTCCGGGGTTCTGGAAGTGGACATCACGGTGTTGCCGTCTTTGTCAAGCCAGCCAATTTCACGGTTATCCAGGAACAGAACGTCATGCGCGTCAATGGTACCGTTGGTCTTAGCGGTCTCAATGTTCTCTTTGCTACCGAACGCGTGTTTGGAAATTAACGACATTTCGTATACCTCCTTATCAAATATAAAAGTCTAAAATTCAACGACATTATTAGTCGTGCCAGAACCACCAGAACCGCCTTCTACATTAACGTTGCCATTTTTGTCTGGATAGGTGTAGTTTACAGTTTTTACCATGCTGCTTAAGATAGATTCGATTCTTTCATCAAAGCCTTCTACTGTAGTCTGAGCTGCTTCCGCAATATTACGGGCTTCGCTGGCTATAGTAGAAGCTTCATCGGATGAAGTCTTCACAGTATCGAATTCTGTTTCGAGAGTTGTGAGCCGTTTTTCGATATCTTTATATGTATATACCTCGGATTCAGTGTAAATATAATCCTCGGGTCGATTACGCTTGATTATGTCGAATGTCGTGGATGCTATAGATTCTTCACCAGCGTAATTCTCACGAACTTCGTAACAGATAACATCATAGCGTTGCTGAAGTATGATGTTGGGGATAGCACAGCAAACAGCTTCGTCTTTAACATAGGTCTTTACAACGTATGCAAAGTCCATCTTTTTGGTCGTGAAGTGAACTTCGTGAACAATATAGCCATTCTCAGGTTCAACAACAACGACTCGACCGGTGTCCCATTGATAGAGATCGCCATCGACCAAACTAATCATATGCGATATGCTCCTTTCTTACAGTGTTTAGAGCTACTTAGCTCGACTTTAGGAATTGTTTATGGTTTCCTCCTACCAGTATTGCAGGGTTTCAGAAG
>CAZLBL010000045.1:0-17482 GCA_964557825.1 uncultured Ruminococcus sp. | reverse complement strand
TTGGCAAAGCCAACCCTTGCCACGTTAAATGACGGGGGCAAGCCCCTTATTGAATCGGCAGCTGCCGACCGTTGCTATGCGGCAGATATGTGTTTCAAGGTTCAATCGTCTTGTTTTATCCGCTGATTATCTGTGGGTAAGCGTCTGCCCATTCACTTGACAGGTGAATGGGTGATTTTGTTAAAGGCAGTACTGTGCAAAATTTCCCTAAGGCTATTTGTGAGATTTTGCCCTAGATGAGTGGTTTTATGAAAGAAATTGTTTTGCTTGGCTCTACGGGGTCAATTGGTATGCAGACATTAGATGTCTGCCGTGCGCATAATATTAAGGTAAAAGCACTGGCTGTCGCCACTGATGTGAAGCGGCTTGAACAGCAGGCGCGCGAGTTTATGCCCGAATATGTCTGCGTTTATGATGAAAGCCTGCTTAACGATGTGCGTGTGCGGCTTGCAGATACCGATATCAAGGTGCTTTGCGGTATGGAGGGTGACTGCGCTCTTGCGCGGCTTCCATGCGATATAGTTGTAAACAGTATTGTTGGAATGGTGGGACTTCTGCCCACTCTTGAGGCGGCAAAGGCGGGAAACAATATCGCGCTTGCAAACAAGGAAACGCTTGTTGCGGGCGGACGGCTTGTAACCGATTGTATCAGACAGCACGGTGTAAAGCTTCTGCCGATTGACAGCGAGCATTCCGCTATATTTCAGTGTCTGCTTGGCGCAGAGGGCAACAGAGTGGAGAAAATTCTGCTTACCGCCTCGGGAGGACCATTCTTTGGCAAAACCCGCAGCCAGCTTGAAACCGTTACGCGCGAGCAGGCGCTTAAACACCCCAACTGGTCTATGGGTGCAAAAATAACCATAGACAGCGCAACGCTTATGAACAAGGGTCTGGAGGTCATAGAGGCGGTTCGCCTTTTTGACGTAAGTCCGCAGCAGATTGAGGTTGTGGTTCACAGGCAGAGCATAATTCATTCGGCAGTAGAGTTTGAGGACGGCGCGGTTATCGCGCAGCTTGGAACAGCGGATATGCGTATTCCGATACAGCTTGCGCTGACATATCCCAAACGGCTTCCGTGTCCTGCGCGCAGGCTGTCGCTGTTTGATGTGGGCGCGCTTACGTTTGAACGCCCCGATGAAGAAACTTTCTGCTGCCTTGCTGCAGCGCGGAAGGCAATAGCCATGGACGGCAACGCGCCGTGCATTGTAAACAGCGCAAACGAGGCTGCTGTGGCACTGTTTCTTAATGATAAAATACGCTTTCTTGATATAGGTGATGCTGTCTGCGAGGCGCTTGAGCGCGTAAGCTTCATAGCGCAGCCATCGCTCGAGGATATCATGTCAACCCGCAGCGCGGCGGAGGAGTTTGTCCGCGCAAAATTCGGAGGTCGCTGATGCAGTTTGTTATTGCAATTCTCGCTTTCTGCGTTATTATTATAATCCATGAGCTTGGGCATTTTATCGCGGCAAAGCTGTGCGGAATACAGGTAAACGAGTTCTCTTTGGGAATGGGTCCTGTGCTTTTAAGAAAGCAGGGAAAGGAAACCGTATACTCGCTGCGCGCAGTGCCTATCGGCGGCTTTGTTTCAATGGAGGGCGAGGACGCCGAAAGCGACAATCCCCGCGCCTTTAACAGAAAGTCTGTATGGCAGCGCATGATTGTGATTGTGGCAGGCGCGCTGATGAACCTTATACTGGGATATTTCGTTTCGGTGGGTTATGTCTGCTCACTTGATGATGTCGCAACAACGACTGTCAGCGTTTTTAGGGAAAATTCCGTAAGCAGCAGCCGGCTTATGCAGGACGACAGGATAACCGCTATTGACGGACTTCCCGTGTTCACCTCGTCTGATATTGTGTATAAGCTGCAAAGCGGCGGCACGGTTACGGAGGACGGCTTTGTTTCCTTTGATATCATGGTGGAGCGCGGCGGCGAGTCTGTTATGCTGGACGATGTTAAGTTTCAGCTTCTTGGCAGCGATGGAACTATAAATTCAATATATTTTGATTTTGCAGTTTATCCCATGGAAAAGACCTTTATAAACGTTATTACGGAGGGCTTTCGCGAGTCGGTTTCTACGGGAAGGCTTGTAATCCTTACACTGTGGGATTTGGCAAAGGGTAAATACGGCATAAATGACCTTTCCGGTCCCGTGGGCG
Organism: uncultured Ruminococcus sp.; assembly: GCA_964557825.1. GTDB lineage: Bacteria > Bacillota > Clostridia > Oscillospirales > Ruminococcaceae > CAG-115. Next base: position 15,323 of record CAZLBL010000045.1, on the reverse strand, counting down.
TTGTCAACGTGGTGTCGCAGACAGTGGAAAAAGGCTTTTTGGAGGGACTTGCAGATTTCCTTTATATAGTATCGCTGATAACGATAAATCTGGGTATTTTCAACCTTCTGCCTATTCCTGCGCTTGACGGCGGCAGATTTGTGTTCCTTGTGATTGAGGCAATACGCCGCAAGCCCATGAAGCCTGAGCATGAGGGCATGGTGCATTTCATCGGCTTCGCGCTGCTTATGCTGTTGATAATTGTTGTTACGGTTTGCGATGTAATGCGTATTTTCGGAGGTGGTTAAGGTTGAGCAAAAAGGCTGTAAAGGTAGGCGGACTTACGCTTGGTTCGGGTAAAATCTATATTCAGTCAATGCTTAACGTTCCCGCAGATGATGTGAAGGGCAGCGTAAGGCAGGCAAAGCAGCTTGAACAGGCGGGGTGCGATATAATCCGTGCGGCAATTCCCACCGTTAAGGACGTTAGGCTTATTCCCGCCATAAAGGAAGCTGTAAAAATGCCGCTGGTTGCGGATATCCATTTTGACTATAAAATAGCGCTTGCCGCTGTTGAAGCGGGCGTTGACAAGATACGGATAAATCCGGGCAACATAGGCTCGCCCGACAGGGTTAAAGTGGTTGCGGACGCTTGCAGAAAGCGCGGCGTTCCCATAAGGATAGGCGTAAACAGCGGTTCGCTTGAAAAGCCGCTTTTGCAGAAGTACGGCTCGCCCACCGCCGAGGCGCTTGCAGAAAGCGCGGCAGGGCATATAAAGATGCTTAATGACTGCGATTTTGACGATATCGCGGTAAGCATAAAATCCTCCGATGTGCGGCTGATGATTGCGGCATACAGAGCCTTTGCGGAAAGGTATGACTATCCGCTTCACCTTGGCGTTACCGAGGCGGGTACCGAGCGTATGGGAATTATAAAATCCGCGGTGGGCATAGGCTCGCTGCTGTGCGATGGAATAGGGGATACAATACGCGTTTCACTGACCGCCGACCCCGTGCGCGAGGTGTACGCCGCCATGGATATATTAAAGGCGTGCGGAATAGGCGGCGGAGTGCAGATTGTTTCCTGCCCCACCTGCGGCAGAACAAAAATAGACCTTATCGCGCTTGCGGAGCAGGTTGAGAAGCTTTGCTGCGATGTGCATAAGGATATCAAGGTTGCCGTTATGGGCTGCGCCGTAAACGGTCCCGGCGAAGCGCGCGAAGCTGACCTTGGAATTGCGGGCGGCGATGGCGAGGGTCTTATATTCAAAAAAGGCGTGATACTGCGCAAGGTGTCTGAGGACAGGCTGCTTGCGGAGCTTAAAAAGGAAATAGAACTGCTGTAATGCCGTTCTGCCTGTTTGCAAGGCGCACGGCTTGCATGGAAGGAAGTTATAAATGTCGGCAAAATTATGTGAACTGTTTGATAATGTTGAGCTTTCGCCCGCCGCTGCGCAGGGCAGGGTGCTTAAGATTGTGTACAACGAGAGCAAAAAATCCGTTAATATAAATCTTGAACTGGACAACACCGTCACTGCGGCAGAGCTTGCACAGCTTGGCGAAACGCTTACCGCCGCGCTTGGCGAGGCAGAGGTGTCGGTATACCCTAAATATCACTCATCGCTTTTTACGGTTGATTATATTTATGAAATAATTGCCCTGCTTAAAACAAAATTCGGCGCGATAAACGGTTATCTTGACGATATTGAAATATCCGATGACGGCGATACATACGAAATATCGCTTAAGCACGGCGGCAGGGATATCCTGCTTGGCATGGAGATTGACCGCAAAATTGCAACCTATGTCAAGGGCTTTTTTAATGTTAAAATAAGCGTGGTATTTGCAGGTACTGCCGAGCTTGACATAGAGCAGGCGCTTATTGCCGAGCAGTCTGCGCCGGTTCCCGTGATTTCGCTTACGCCGCCTCCTGCCGCTTCGGAGAGCAGATATCCTGCCGCGGGCGGAGGAAACAGCGGCGCTTCAAGAGGAAACGGCAGGCGTCCCGCCGTGCTTGACGAGCCAAAGGACATTGTTCTGCCCTTTGAGCATGACAGATTTGACAGCAAGGCGCAGCTTTTCTTCGGCAAGGGCATTTCCGAAGCGCCGCTTGCTATGTCCGAAAGCTTTAACGAGGGCGACGAGGTTACACTGTGGGGCGAGGTATTCAAAACGGACGAAAAAACCTCGCGCGATGGAAACACGTTTATATTCACAGCATATTTCTCGGATAAAACCTCGTCCGAGATACTTAAAATAATAACACCCTCGGCAAACGCAGATAAAATCAAGTCCAACATAAAAGCGGGCAAGGCTATAATAGTTACGGGCAAGTTTGAGTTTGATACCTTTGCAAAGTGCCTTAATCTGCGCCCATATTCAATCGCGGGGATAAAGGTAAACCGCCGCATGGATAACTCTGAGGAAAAGCGCGTTGAGCTGCATATGCATACAAATATGTCGGATATGGACGCGCTTACGCCTGCAAAGGAGCTTGTAAATCAAGCATATGAATGGGGTCACAGGGCTGTTGCAATTACCGACCATGGCAACTGTCAGGCTTATCCCGAAGCTATGAACACCGTGGAGAAAATCCGCAAGGACGGCGGCAGCATGAAGGTCATCTACGGCACGGAAGCCTACTTTGTCAATGACAGCGGCGCGCTTGTAGAGGGCTGCTGCGGTCATGATATCAACGATGACATAATAGTTTTCGATATAGAAACCACGGGACTTTCAAACGAAACCGAGCGTATTACCGAAATAGGTGCGGTAAAGCTGCGCGATATGGAGGTTGTGGAGGAGTTCCAGACCTTTGTAAATCCCGAAAAGCCAATTCCCGCCAACATCACCGAGATAACAGGCATAACAGACGATATGGTTGCCGACGCTCCCGGTGAAAAGGAAGCGCTTGAAGCCTTTATAAAATTTGCGGGAAAGGGCGTGCTTGTTGCGCATAACGCGGCATTTGATACAGGCTTTATCCGTGTTGCGTGCGAAAGACAGGGCATAAGCTACGATATAAGATTTGTGGATACCCTTGCGCTTTGCCGTGCGGCGCTTCCTCATCTGAAAAAGCACAAGCTTGATACGGTTGCCAAAGAATACAAGCTTGGCGATTTCAACCATCACCGTGCAATTGACGATGCAAAAATGCTGTCGCTGATATTCAAGCGCCTTATTTCTGACGCAGGCAAGGGCAGACAGCTTAACAAGCTTGGCGACCTTAACTCCATACTTGGCAATATTGATGTGAAGAAGCTGCCAATGTACCACTTTATCATTCTGGTAAAGAACAAGGCGGGTCTTAAAAATCTGTATAAGCTGATTTCGCTTTCAAACCTGAATTATTTCTACAAAAAGCCGCGTATTCCTCTGTCTGAGCTTCTTAAGCATCGCGAGGGACTTATATTCGGCAGCGCGTGCGAAGCGGGAGAGCTTTTCCGCGCAATTCTGGACGGCAAAAGCGAAAAGGAGATAGAAGCCATTGCTTCGCTCTATGATTATCTTGAAATTCAGCCTATCGGCAATAACGAGTTCCTTAAACGCAGTGGCAAGGTTGCCGATGACGAGGGTCTGCGCGACCTCAACCGCAAAATCGTTGCGCTTGGCGAAAAGCTGGGTAAACCGGTTGTAGCTACCTGCGACGTGCATTTCAAGGACGCGGAGGACGCGGTTTACAGAAAAATTCTCCAGGCGGGACAGGGCTACACTGACGCGGATAACCAAGCACCGCTGTACCTCAGAACCACCGATGAAATGCTGAAGGAATTTGAATATCTGGGTGCAGCAAAGGCAAGAGAGGTTGTAATCACCAACACCAATCTGATCGCCGACATGGTTGACGAGGATATCCGTCCCATACCCAAGGGAACCTATACCCCCTCAATCGAGGGTGCGGAGCAGGAGCTTCAGAACCTTTGCTGGAACCGTGCAATGGCATGGTACGGCTATCAGGATAAAATCCCCGAAATTGTATCGGCGCGTCTTAATAAGGAGCTTGACGCTATTATTAAATACGGCTTCTCCGTGCTGTACATGATTGCGCAGAAGCTGGTTAAATATTCCGAGGATAACGGTTATCTTGTAGGCTCGCGTGGTTCTGTCGGTTCTTCGTTTGTTGCGATAATGTCGGGTATATCGGAGGTAAACCCGCTTGCGCCGCATTACCGCTGCCCCAAGTGCCGCTTCAACGAGTTTGTTACAGACGGCTCGGTAGGCTCGGGCTTTGACCTGCCGCCCAAAAACTGCCCCAACTGCGGTATCGACATGATACGCGATGGACATGATATCCCGTTTGAAACATTCCTTGGCTTCAAGGGCGATAAGGCGCCCGATATCGACCTTAACTTCTCCGGCGAGGTTCAGGGCAAGGTTCACCGCTATACAGAAGAATTGTTTGGTAAGGACCATGTGTTCAAGGCGGGTACAATTTCCGCCGTTCAGGACAAGACAGCATACGGCTTTGTCAAGAAATACTGCGAGGAACGCGGAATTTCCTACAACAATGCCGAAATGGAGCGCCTTGCGGTAGGCTGCACGGGCGTAAAAAGAACCACATCTCAGCACCCCGGCGGCATGGTTGTTGTTCCAAACGAGTTTGAGGTATATGACTTCACCGCCGTTCAGCACCCCGCCGATAAAACCGAAAGCGATATGATAACCACGCATTTCGACTTCCACGCGCTTCATGATACCATTCTGAAGCTTGACGAGCTGGGTCACGATGTCCCCACGCTGTATAAGCACCTTGAGGATATGACGGGCATGAAGATTGCGGACGTTTCCACAACTGACCGCGATATATATGACTTGTTTGTTTCCGTTGCACCGCTGAAAGCCTCAAACGAGGAACAGCTTGGCGTTAAATGCGGAACTCTCGGAATACCGGAGTTTGGTACGCCGTTTGCAATGCAGATGCTTCAGGACGCACAGCCGAAGAACTTCTCCGACCTGCTTCAGATTTCGGGTCTGTCGCACGGTACGGACGTATGGCTTGGCAATGCACAAGACCTTATCAAAAACGGTACCTGCACCATTTCCGAGGTTATAGGAACGCGTGACAACATCATGGTTTACCTTATGCACAAGGGTGTTGAGCCGGGACTTGCGTTCAAAATTATGGAGATTACCCGAAAGGGCAACGCGCTTAAGTTGTTCAATGATGAGATTTATCAGGCATTCAAGGATAATAATGTTCCCGAATGGTATGTTGAAAGCTGCAAGAAGATTAAATATATGTTCCCCAAGGCGCACGCTGCGGCGTATGTAACCGCCGCCGTAAAGCTGTGCTGGTTCAAGCTTAACCGCCCGTGCGAGTTCTATGCGGCAACGCTCACAAAGCACACGGAAAATATGGAGGTTGAAACTGTCCTTAAAGGTCAGTCAGCCGTTTATTCGCGCATAAAGGAAATTCAGGCTATGCAGAATCCCACCGCAAAGGAGGAGGGCGTTCTTGACGCGCTTATGCTTGTAAATGAGATGATGCTGCGCGGAATTGGCGTGCTGCCCGTAGATGTTAAAAAGTCCGCGGCGGCAACTTACGGTGTTGAGGACGGAAAGCTGCGCCTGCCGTTCCTTGCAATACAGGGTTGCGGAGAAAACGCGGCATACAGGCTTAAAAGCGTTATCGAAGCGGGCAACTACATCTGTATCGACGATATTCAACGGCAAAGCGGACTTAACAGCTCTGTCATGGATACGCTGACAGCAATGGGTGTGTTTGAGGGAATACCACAGTCGGCGCAGATGTCGCTGTTCTGATTTAAGGCAACGCCGCACTGAACACTTTGTGTGGTATTACCTTAACGAAAAGCTTTCGGTTTTGTTGAAAGCTGCTGTGCAATATTACAAAATAATCCGCGCCTATTGACAGGATTGCGTTGTTGTGATATCATAGTAGTGTGCTAACACGCTAAAGCAAATAATAAAAAGAACACTGAAAGGGACGAAAAAAGTGAAAAGATACGACCTGCTTACCCCCGAGGGAACGCGCGACCTGCTGTTTGACGAGTGCGTCGCAAAGCGCCTTATTGAGGAGCGATTAAGAAAAATATTTACAGGCTACGGATATTCAGAGGTTGTAACCCCTGGGCTGGAATTTTATGATGTATTCAACGGAAAGGTGCGTTATTTCCCGCAGGAATCCATGTACAAGCTGATGGACGGAAAAAACAGGCTTATGGTGCTTCGTCCCGACAGCACAATGCCAATAGCGCGGCTTGCCGCAACAAGGCTTAATGACGAGCCGCTGCCGCTTAAGCTGTTCTACAACCAGAGCATTTTCATGGTAAATCCCAAAAACAGCGCCCGTGATGATGAGTTTGCGCAAAGTGGTATCGAGATACTTGGCGGTGTGCGCAGGTCAGCCGATTATGAAGCGCTGGTGCTTGCCGTGCGTGCGCTTTCCGCGTGCAGCAATTCGTTCCGTCTTGAGATAGGCGAAAGCAGCATTTTCAGGCTGCTTGTAAAGGAACTTGGCATAAACGCAGAGCAGTCCGAAAATCTTCAGTCACTTATTGATAACAAGAATTATCCCGCGCTTGATGACGCGCTTTCGCAGTACAGCGGCGCTGCCGCTGAGGCACTGAGGGCGCTGCCAAGACTTTTCGGCGGCGAGGAGGTATTTGCCGCTGCTGAAAAATATATGATTAACGACAGTCTTAAGCAGACCCTTTCCGAGCTTAGGGAAACCTATGAAGCACTTCGTACATACGGCGCTGAAAAGGTAAAGGTTGACCTTGGACTTGTACATAAGAAAAATTACTACACAGGTATTATTTTCCGCGGCTATGTTGAGGGCTACGGACAGCCTGCGCTGTCGGGCGGACGTTATGACAACCTCATCGGCGATTTTGGAAGGAACGTTCCTGCGGTCGGCTTTGCGATAAATGTTGAAGCGGCTGCAAAGGTTCTGCTGAAAAATACAGACGAGGCGCTTTGCCGCCCCGCTGATGTTATGGTTCACGCGCAGAGCGGCGCGGAAATCGCAGCGCTTAAGCACTGTGCAGAGCTGATTTCGCAGGGAAAAGCGATATTTAATTCCGTGCTGGAAAGCGCAGAAGCCGCTGAAGCCTATGCCAAGGCTCATGGAATACATCGTATCGACAGCATTGCCGCCGATGGCAGCGTCTGCACCAAGGAGGTCTGACATGGAGAAAAAGAAGATAAGAATTGCGCTTACCAAGGGCAGGCTTGAAAACAAAACGGTTGACCTGCTTGAAAAAATAGGCTATGATGTATCAGAACTTCGCGATAAGGGCAGGCGGCTTATTCTTTCCATTCCCGGCGAGAATATAGAGGTTGTGCTTGCAAAAGCAGCCGATGTAATTACATATGTTGAGCATGGCGTGTGCGATATCGGAGTTGTGGGCAAGGATACCATAATGGAGTATGGCGGAAAATTCTTTGAAATAACAGACCTTGGCTTTGGCAGGTGCAAATTCGCTCTTGCAGGCAAAAAGGGGGAGAATTTTTACAAGGGCTACGGCGTAAAGACCGTTGCCACAAAGTATCCCAATGTTACGCGCGGATATTTTGAAAATAAGGGCATGGACGTTGACATTGTTAAAATCGAGGGTTCTGTTGAACTTGCCCCGCTTGTGGGACTGGCAGACGGAATTGTTGATATTGTCGAAACGGGAACAACCCTTAAGGAAAACGGACTTGAAGTATATGAAGATGTAGCTTCCATCTCGGCAAGGCTTATTGTAAACACTGTAAGCATGAAGCTGAAGCAGGAGCGCATTTCAGAGATAGTAAGGCAGATAGAGGAGAATTTGTAAGATGATTAAAATAATCAAAGCTGACGGCGCAGAAAAGCAGTTTCTTGCCGATGTAGAAAAAAGAGCAGGCGAGGTTAATGCCGATGTAGAAAAAATCGTAAAGGATATCCTTGCGGACGTAAAGGCAAACGGCGACGCAGCAGTAAAAAGCTATACGGCAAAATTCGACTGCCCCAACGCGCAGTTTTACAGAGTTCCCGATGAGGCTATACAGGACGCTCTCACAGAGTACAATGAAAACAATTCTGAGTTCGTCATGGCAATGCTTAACGCCGTTGAAAACATCACCGCGTTCCACACAAGACAAAAGCGCGAAGGCTTCTGCGTAACCGAGGAAAACGGCGTTATAATGGGTCAGCGCGTTCGCGGTCTTGACAGGGTAGGTCTTTATGTTCCCGGCGGCACGGCGGCTTATCCATCTTCCGTGCTTATGAACGCTATCCCCGCAAAAATCGCGGGCGTTAAGGAAATTATCATGGTAACCCCGCCGCTTAAGGACGGCACGGCTAACAAGGATATTCTGGTAGCTGCTGCGCTTTGCGGCGTTGATAAGATTTACCTGTGCGGCGGTGCGCAGGCGTGTGCTGCGCTTGCTTATGGCACAGAGGAAATTCCCAGAGTTTCAAAGATTGTAGGTCCCGGCAATATCTTTGTTGCAACCGCAAAGAAGCTGCTTTACGGCACAGTTGATATTGATATGTTTGCAGGTCCGAGCGAAATTCTTGTTTTCGCAGACGAAACCGCAAATCCCGTATACCTTGCCGCAGACCTTATGTCGCAAGCGGAGCATGACAGGCTTGCAAGCGCGATTATGATTACCACCAGCATGGAAATTGCAGAAAAAACGCAGGCTGAAATTGAACGCCAGTCGGCTATGCTTTCACGCAAGGAGATTATCGACGAGTCTATTTCCAACTACGGCGCGATAATCGTGTGCGAGGATAAGGATTACGCAATTGAAATTGCAAACACGCTTGCCCCTGAGCATATGGAGGTTGTGGCTGAAAACCCCATGGAGTATATCGGAAAGATTGACAATGTGGGTTCGCTGTTCCTTGGACAGTATTCTCCCGAGCCGCTTGGCGATTACTATGCAGGTCCCAACCACGTTCTGCCCACAAGCGGCACGGCGCGCTTCTTCTCGCCGCTTGGCGTGGAGAGCTTCACAAAGCGTTCAAGCTATATCTGCTATACAAAGGACGCGCTGCTTGACGCTGCCGATGACATTATACTGATTGCGGAGCGCGAAAAGCTTACCGCACACGCAAATTCCATCAGGGTTCGCAAGGAGAGCTGAAGCTGAAAGGAATATTTGTCATACATAACGGAATATTTTGAGGATAAATATCATGAACAGAACCGCAGAAATTTCAAGAAAAACCAAGGAAACCGATATAGTTGTAAAGCTTGACCTTGACGGCGTGCCAAAAGCCGAAATCAACACCGGCATAGGCTTTCTTGACCATATGCTGACAGCGCTTGCCGTTCACGGCGGTTTTTCGCTGTTTGTTGAGTGCAAGGGCGACCTTTATGTTGACGGACACCACACAGCCGAGGATATCGGAATTGTTCTGGGACAGGCTTTTGCCAAAGCGCTCGGTGATAAGGCTGGCATAATGCGCTATGGAAACGCGTTTATTCCCATGGACGAAGCGCTTGCGTTCTGCGCGCTTGATATCAGCGCAAGACCCTTTCTTGTGTTCAACGCGCAGTTTGCCAACGAAAGGGTAGGGGAGTTTGATACCTGCCTTACAGAGGAATTTATGCGCGCGTTTGCGTTTAACGCAGGCATTACACTCCACCTGCGCTGCGAATACGGCAGCAATGACCATCATAAAATTGAGGCTCTTTTCAAGGCGCTTGCTTACGCCCTTAAAGCGGCGGTAAGACGCAATACGGACGGTTCTGTTGTTTCCACGAAAGGAGTGCTGTAATGACCGCAATTATCGACTACGGCGCGGGAAATCTGTTCAGCGTAAAAAATGCGCTGGATTATCTCGGCATAGATAACAAAATAACCAACAGCGCGGACGACCTGCGCGCGGCAGACAGGCTGATTTTGCCTGGAGTAGGCGCATTTGCGGACGCAATGAAAATGCTGAACGAAAGCGGGCTTGTAGGGGTAATCAGGGAAGAAGTGCAGAAAAAGCCGCTTCTCGGAATTTGCCTTGGAATGCAGATGCTTTTTGAAAAAGGTTATGAATTCGGTGAAACAGACGGTCTTGGACTTATAAAGGGCAGCGTTAAGCTTATGCACCCCGAGGGGGATTTAGCTGTTCCGCATATCGGCTGGAACGAGCTTGAAAAGAACGAGCCGTGTCCGCTTCTTGCAAAATGCACAGACGGAGAGTATGTTTATTTTGTGCATTCCTACGCAGCAGAATGCGACAGCGAAAATGTCGCGGCATACTGCGATTACGGAATGAAGGTCCCTGCGCTTGTGTTCAGCGGCAATGTTTACGGCGCACAGTTCCACCCGGAAAAAAGCGGCGAAACAGGTCTTAATATCCTGCGCTGCTTTGCGGAGCTTTGATATTGTAATTGCGCAAAAGAAAACTTTTACGCAATTAGTAGCAAAATGAAGAACTGATTATCGAAAAAACATGGTAAAAGCATTTTGTAAGCAAGGAGTACAGCGATGATAATTTTACCCGCAATAGATATAAAGGACAGCAATTGCGTCCGCCTTTTCAAGGGCGATTACGGCACGGTGCAAAAGGTCGCAGAGAATTATATGGATACCGCGCGGTCGTTTGAGGCGGCAGGTGCGCAATGGATACATATGGTTGACCTTGACGGCGCAAAGGACGCTACTCAGCAGAACAGGGATATTTTCCTTGACGTTGCCAAAAATACTGGCTTAAAGGTTGAGGTCGGCGGCGGAATACGCACCCTCGATACAGTGGAAATGTACCTTTCACAGGGGATAGAGCGCGTTATAATTGGCTCTGCGGCGGTGAAAAATCCGCAGCTTGTAAAGGAAGCAGTAAAGGAATACGGCGAGCATATCGCAGTGGGCATTGACGCAAAGAATGGTTATGTCGCAACCGAGGGCTGGCTTGAAACGTCCGATGTGTACTTTACAGACCTTGCTAAAGCAATGTCTGACGCGGGAGTTAAATACATTATCTTCACGGATATCTCAAAGGACGGCACGCTGTCGGGCGTAAACGCGCAGCAGCTTGATGAGATAAACCGCGCTTGCGAAGCAAACATTATCGCAAGCGGCGGTGTTCACACGATTGATGATATTATAACCTGCAAAAGACTTGGTCTTTACGGCACAATCTGCGGAAAGAGCATTTACAGCGGAACGCTTAATTTGAAGCAGGCGATAACAGAAGCAAAATAATCGAAATGCTTGATTTTATCATCATTGCTGCATTGTTTTTGTGCGTGGCGGTTTTTCTTGTTCCTGCGGCACTGGCGGTTTTTGGTGCTGTCAAGAGGAGGAAAAAGCTTGCGATAACCTGTGCGGTGGTTCTTGCAGCGGAAATACTGCTTGTGGGTTCGTACAGCATTCTTTTTCCGACTTGCTTTCCCTTTGTTGACCTTTGGGTGCAGGGGAAAACAAAAAGCGAGATAGTTTCCTGTTATGGCGAGCCTGATCTTGAAACAGAGCGGCGGCTTGGATATATCGTCGGAAAGGATAACGGCTTTTTCGGAGTTATGAGTTCTAATCTTGACGAGTATTATTACATTATTTTTGATGAAAACGGCATTGCGGTATCGGTGGAAAAGGGCGGTCCGCTAGGCGGCTGACGCAGAAAGGATTAATAAGCTGTTGGCTTTGAAATAACAGACGAAAATGAAGAAGAATATATTATGGTGTGTAAATTGAAATAAACTGTAATATCATCTGCGAAGTGTGGCTTATGCAGAAAGGAGAACATATGCTTGCAAAAAGAATAATTCCCTGCCTTGACGTGCGCAACGGCAAGGTGGTAAAGGGCGTAAATTTTGAAGGAATAAAGGAAGTCGGCGACCCCGTTCAGCTTGCGATTGAGTACAACAAGCAGGGCGCAGACGAGATTGTGTTCTATGACATAACTGCTTCGTATGAGGGCAGGGGAGTAATGCTTGACGTTGTAAAGCGCACTGCACAGCAGGTTTTTGTTCCGCTGTGCGTTGGCGGCGGCATTGCAACGGTAGAGGATTTCCGCGACACGCTGCGCGCAGGCGCAGACAAGGTTTCGGTAAATTCGCAGGCGGTGAAAAATCCTAAGCTTATAAGCGACGCAGCGGAGATTTTCGGCAGCCAGTGCGTAGTTGTCGGCATTGACGCAAAGCGCAACGATAAGGGCGGCTATTCCGTATTTATAAACGGCGGGCGCGTTGATATGAACCTTGACCTCGGCGATTGGGTTAAGGAAATTTCCGAGCGCGGCGCAGGCGAGATTTGCCTGAACTCGATTGATACTGACGGCGTTAGGGGCGGCTTCGACATTGAAATGCTGAATTTCGTCTGCGAGCGCGTTAATATTCCCGTTATCGCAAGCGGTGGCTGCGGAAAAATCGAGCATTTCTCCGAGGTGTTTGAAAAAACGGCTTCATCTGCGGCATTGGCGGCTTCATTGTTCCATTTCGGAGAGCTTACGGTTGACGAGGTTAAGCAATATCTGACGAACAAAAATATTCCTGTGAGAAAAAATGTCGTTTGATGAATTTCATGCAGTGTTGATTTTTTGATATGGAGAAAACTATGGACTTAAAGAAATATTTCAAAAAAGCGGAGCTTATCCCCGCAATCGTTCAGGACGCTGAAAACGGCGAGGTTCTTATGCTTGCCTATATGAACGAGGAAAGCATGGCAAAAACTCTTGAAACAGGCTACACATGGTTCTGGAGCCGTTCACGGCAGGAGCTCTGGAATAAAGGCGCGACCTCGGGACATCTGCAAAAGGTGGTTGAGATTTACGGCGATTGTGATGACGATACGCTGCTTGTAAAGGTAATTCAGACGGGCGCAGCCTGCCATACTGGAAACCGCACCTGCTTTTTCGATAGAATAAAGTGATGAAAATTACTCGGAAAACGAAATATTTGAGATATGGGTGCGTATATTTCGGGTGAAAGCTTTATCCTCACCGACAAGCCACACCCGAAAAAGGTTGACGGCTACCCGCTTGACCGGATTTCGATAAATCCCCGCACGGGAAAATATTACTATGATATGGAGCAGGAGGATTACCTGCTTGAAGAAAGCTTTGACAAGGGTTTTCGTGACTTTTTCGCCAAGGCGCTTAAAATAAAGGAGTATTGACATGATGGAAGCATTTAAGGAAATGTATGATGTGGTTGTAAACCGCAGAGAAAACCCGCAGGAGGGCAGCTATACCTGCTATCTTTTCGATAAGGGTCTTGACAAAATTCTGAAAAAGTGCGGCGAGGAATGTACCGAAATGGTTATCGCAGCCAAGAACAACGATAAGGACGAGCTTTCCAACGAAATCAACGACCTTTTGTATCACATGGTTGTGCTGATGGTTCAGTGCGGTGTTTCCGTTGATGATGTGGAGAAGATTATGGTTGAGCGCGCCGCAAAAATCGGCAATCTCAAGCAGTTCCATGTAAGCGACCATAACACTTGACGATATGGAATTAGCAAAGCTTATAGACGGCTTCGGCGATGATATTTTTGCGCTGGCGCTGATAATCACCAAGGATTTCAATTCCGCAAAGCAGGTGTTTGTAAAAACCTGTCTGCGGTATGAAAGCTACAATGATAACTGTGAGATGTGCGACCTTGCGCCCGATGTGTACAATCTGTGCGAGGAAGCGGAAAACAACGACTCCGCGCAGACTCTTACAGGTATTGAGCTTGACGCAAAGCGTCAGGCGCTGCTTGAAATAGTTCTGCAAAAAACGCAGAAGGTGCGCACCTTTATTCATCTTTACTATGAAAACGACCTTGACGAGGAACAGATTTCCGCGGTAACAGGCGAAAGCGTGAAATATATAAAGAGCATTTTTTCGGAGCTTCCCGCAGAGCTTAAGCTTTCCCTTGACAAGCATTATAAGGAAATATGCATAAAAATCTGCGCCGAGGACAAGCTGAAGACTTATGTTATACGCGCGGCGGCAAATCCCGCAAAGCGCGTTTTTGAGGTGCGTGACGAGGCTGCGCCAAGGCACGGCTGGTCGCGAAATCAGAAAATTGTTGTTATCGTCATAGCAATTATAGTTACCTTTGCGGTGAGCTTTATAATCCCCATTGCCGAAAAATATTTCGATATGCTTGAAGATGAAAGCGGCTATTCCTATGAGGTCCCCGAAACCGATGAAATTTTCAGCTATACCTATGAAGCAGGGGAAGAATAATTTTTTTGGAAAATGTATTGCTTTTTGCGGCAAAATGCGTTATAATGAAAGCAGTGGTTTTTAAGGCAAGCGTGCGGCAAAGGCGTCAGCCGTTAATTGCGCGGTGTTGTCTTAACCTACATCAAAAAACAAAGGAGATAATCAATTATGTTAGTTTCTGCTAAGGAAATGCTGAACAAGGCTCGTGAGGGCAAGTATGCCGTAGGTCAGTTCAACATCAACAACCTTGAATGGACAAAGGCTATCCTGCTTACAGCACAGGAGCTTAAGTCGCCCGTTATCCTCGGTGTATCTGAGGGTGCAGGCAAGTATATGTGCGGATACACAACCATCGTTGGCATGGTAAAGGGCATGATTAACGAGCTTGGTATCACTGTTCCCGTTGCTCTGCATCTTGACCACGGCTCTTTTGAGGGCGCAAAGGCTTGCATCAACGCAGGCTTCTCTTCCATCATGTTTGACGGTTCTCACTATCCCATTGAGGAGAATATCGCAAAGACAACCGCTCTTGTAAACGCTTGTGACGTTCTTGGCATCTCTCTTGAGGCTGAGGTTGGTTCCATCGGCGGCGAAGAGGACGGCGTTGTTGGCATGGGCGAGTGTGCAGACCCCGATGAGTGCAAGGCTGTTGCAGACCTCGGCGTTACAATGCTTGCAGCAGGTATCGGCAACATTCACGGCAAGTATCCCGCAAACTGGGCAGGTCTTTCCTTTGAAACTCTTGCAGCTATCAAGGAAAAGGTTGGCGATATGCCTCTGGTACTGCACGGCGGTACAGGTATCCCTGCTGACATGATTAAGAAGGCAATCTCTCTCGGCGTTGCTAAAATCAACGTTAATACAGAGTGCCAGCTTGCATTCCAGGAAGCTACAAGAAAGTATGTTGAAGAGGGCAAGGACCTTCAGGGCAAGGGCTTCGACCCCAGAAAGCTTCTCGCTCCTGGCTTTGAAGCTATCAAGGCAACCGTTAAGGAAAAGATGGAGCTGTTCGGTTCCGTTGGCAAGGCTTGATTTCTCAGCAAACATAAAAGTAAAATAATTATGGGCTGTGCGGAAAATCCGTACAGCCCTTATCTTTATGTCCGCTGCTTCAAGCGTTTTTTTGCCTGCCCGATAGTTTCACCGTCATGGGTAAGGAAGCGGTCTACAAAACCGTCCTCAATTTTATAACTTAGGCAAGATGTCCCCCCCCGCCTCTTAGGCGGCGGGTTACATTTACCATTCAGTAGGGGATACAATC
>CAZLBL010000044.1:0-17522 GCA_964557825.1 uncultured Ruminococcus sp. | reverse complement strand
ACATCTTGCCTAAGTTATAAACCGCGCCCGCAGCGTCAGTAGCCAAACACAAAGGTCGCCGCAAGCGCCGCCCACTCGCGCAGCCACGAGTTCATAAAATAGAAAATGCTTGTGCTGCCCGAATAATGACCCGCTGCTTCAATACCCGCGCGCTTTGCATAAAGCGAGGCGCGGTACTGGTGGTAATCACTGGTGACAATGGCGACATTGCCCGAAAGCCCCTCGCTCTGCATTATCTCAAGAGAAAACGCAAAGTTTTCCGCGGTTGAGGTGGATTTATCCTCCATGAAAACCCTCTCGTCCTCAATGCCGTATTCCGCCATAAGGCGGCGCATTGCCTCCGCTTCGGAGATATCCTCCCCCTCGCCCTGACCGCCTGCCACAATGCAGACCGCCCCTGGGTGTTCTTTAAGCACCTGCGCCGCAGTATAACACCGCGACCGCAGCAGCGAGGACGGCGTTTCCCCGCGCACACGGCAGCCAAGCACTATTACAACGTCCACCTTGTCAAGCGGCTTGTACATACACCGCGCCATGTTTACCGAGAAAAATACCGCCGCAAACAAGCCAAAGCACACCACGGCGCAAAGCGCTATCAGTGCAATTCTGCCCGCAAGCCGCTTCCACAGCCGCTTTGCAAGCCGCCACAGCGGTCTGCCAAACAGCGCGCATATCAGCACCGCGCCAAACAGCACAATGCCGATAACCGAGCCTACCGAAAACCACAGACAGCTCCACAGTATACAAACAGCCGCAGCGGCGGCAGCGACGCCCCGCAGCAGCGTGCAGATATGTCCTTTCATCTGCATACCTCCCCTGTACACAGCACATTAAAATTCCCCAAAAGAAACGGCGCTGAGCCATAAACTCAGCGCCGTAAATATTATGCGTTCTTACCAAGCTCGATAGCTGCAATATTCTTGTCGATAAGCTGAGCCTTTGCAGGAGGGATTATCTTTTCAAGCGCCTTGCGGATAACATCATCAGAGGCAATGCCGGTTTCCTTTACAAGCTTGCCTATAAGGATAATGTTTGCCATGCCCTTTAAGCCCTCGTCCTCCGCCATCTGTGTGGAGGGAACGTAGAAGCACTTGATATCGGTGCGCTCGCACTTCTGTGAAATAAGCGTGCTGTCGATAATGGCAATGCCGCCTGGCTTTACATCGTTGATAAACTTGTCATAGCTGGGACCGTTCATTACGATAAGCACGTCCGGCTCTGTAACCAGCGGAGAGCCGACAGCGTCGTCGCTGATACATACGGAGCAGTTAGCCGTGCCGCCGCGCATTTCGGGACCGTAGGAAGGAAGCCACGAAACCTCCTTGTTGTCCATAAGACCAAAGTAAGCAAGCATTTTGCCCGCAAACAGGATACCCTGTCCGCCAAAGCCTGCAAGGATAGTTTCTGTCATCATCTTATTGCGCCCTCCTTATATACTCCAAGAGGATAGTAGGGAATCATGTTGTCCTTCAGCCACTGGATAGCGTCTGTGGGAGATTTGCCCCAGTTTGTCGGGCAGGTTGACAAAACCTCGATAATTGAGAAGCCCTGCTTGTTCTTCTGGAACTCAAAGCCCTTTCTGATGGCAGCCTTAGCCTTGCGGATATTTGCGGGGTCTGCAACGGTAACACGCTCTGCAAGCGCAACGCCGCTGAGGGTGGAAAGCATCTCGCACACTCTTATGGGGAAGCCCTCTGTGTTGGTATTTCTGCCGTAGGGCGTTGTCTGCGTAACCTGACCGGGCAGCGTTGTGGGCGCCATCTGACCGCCCGTCATGCCGTAGGTGGTGTTGTTTACGAAGATAACCGTGATATTCTCGCCCCTTGTTGCGGCGTGAACAATCTCTGCTGTACCGATAGCGGCAAGGTCGCCATCGCCCTGATATGTAAACACAAAGGTATCGGGATTTGCTCTCTTAACGCCTGTTGCAACGGCGGGAGCGCGTCCGTGCGCAGCCTCAATCATGTCGCACGCAAAGTAGTCATAAGCCATAACGGAGCAGCCAACGGGCGCAACGCCAACGGTCTGACCCTCTATTCCCATTTCGTCTATAACCTCGGCAACCAGACGGTGAATTATACCGTGGGTGCAGCCGGGGCAGTAATGCAGAGGTGCGTCTGTAAGCGCATGAGGTTTCTTAAATTCAGGCATTTACTTAGCTCCTTTCTGAGTCATTTCAACAATTTTTGCAAGAATTTCAGCAGGCTTGGGGATAATACCGCCTGTTCTGCCAAAGAACTCAACGTTCTTTCTGCACTCAAGCGCAAGCTTAACGTCCTCAACCATCTGACCCATGGACATCTCAACGCAAAGAACATTCTCTGCGCTTGCGCAGGCAGCCTTAAGCTCCTTTTCGGGGAACGGCCACAGGGTAATCGGACGGAAAAGACCTGCCTTTATGCCCTGCTTTCTTGCAGCGTCAACAGCGGCCTTTGCAATTCTTGCAACAGAGCCGTAAGCGGTAATTACAATCTCAGCGTCATCGGTGAGGTAGCTTTCGCCCTCGGTGTGCTTAGCCTTGATTTCGTCATATCTCTTGTAGCGCTCTACAATGCGGTCCTCAAGCTCATCGGGCTTAAGGTAAAGAGAGTTTGCAATGTTATGCTCTCTCTTGTTCTGGTGACCGCAGGAAGCCCACGGCTTGCCGGAAGCGTCAGAGAACTTTATCTCAGCGTCGTCAAAAGCGACAGGCTCCATCATCTGACCAAGCAGACCGTCCGCAAGGATAAGGGCGGGCATTCTGTACTGGTCGGCAAGGTCGAACGCCTTCTGAACCGTGTCAGCCATCTCCTGCACGGAGGAGGGAGCAAATACCAACAGCTGGAAGTCGCCGTGACCGAGAGCCTTTGTAGCCTGCCAGTAGTCAGCCTGTGACGGCTGAATACCGCCAAGACCGGGGCCGCCTCTCATTACGTTGATGATAACGCAGGGCAAGTCTGCGCCCGCGATATAGGAAACGCCCTCGCTCTTAAGGGAAATTCCAGGAGAGGAGGAGGAAGTCATGCAGCGGATACCAGAGCTTGCGCAGCCGTAAACCATGTTGATTGCGGAAACCTCGGACTCTGCCTGAAGAAACACGCCGCCGATTTTCGGCATACGCTTTGACATATATGCGGAAATTTCGGTCTGGGGGGTTATAGGATAGCCAAAGAAGCACTTGCAGCCTGCCCTGATGGCAGCCTCTGCCAGAGCCTCGTTGCCTTTCATAAGCTTTCTTTCCATTACTTGTCACCTCCGCTGATTGTTATTGCGCAGTCGGGGCACATCATAGCGCACAGCGCGCAGCCGACGCAAGCGCTGTCGTCCACGCAGACTGCGGTGTTGTAGCCCTTTTTGTTTAGCTTTTCATGCTGAATCTGAACAATCTTTTTCGGACAGGCGGTCACGCACAGACCGCAGCCCTTGCAGACGTCAAATTCTACGTTCATCTTTGCCATAGTTCTGCTCCTTTTTTGTATATTTAATCAGAAATCAGGAATTGGAAATCCGCACACTGCCCTGCGGCGTATGCCGTAATTTCTAATTTCTCATTTCTCATTTTACCTTTAGCCGCCCCTTATTCAAGCCAGTAGGGGCGCACATACATATCCACTGGCACTGCGTTTGCAATGCCAAGCTCCCTTTTCGCCGCCGTAAACGCCACGGGAATGCCCGCTTCTTCGGCGCAGGCAAGGGCGTATCCTGCGGAATTTTCCACGTCCTGCGCGGTGGTTTCCGCTCCAAGGTTTGAGTTGTTGATAATGCCTGTTGCCTTTAGCGATGAAACCATTTCTATATCCCGAAGAAGCTCCACCGCCTCGCCCGGTGTAGAGGTAAGATAGCGGAAGCTGTTCACGACATACAGCATTTCGTACCCGAAGTTCTTCAAAATCTGCGCGTACTGACCAAGCGCGATTGCGCCCGCGTCATCGCCGCCGACGTCAACGACCACACGGTCATGCCCGCGAAGCAGCGCCGCCATATCGAACCCAAGCGAGGGAATATCAAGATTTGTGTTTGCATACTGCGGCGCAATAAGCTCCACGCCGTTTTTTTCAAAGATATCGCCGAAATCGGCGGTGCGGAAATAGGGGTTTACGATATCAAGGTCGATAACGCAGACCCTTTCGCCGCGCTTTGCATAATCAAGCGCGAGATTTACCGCTATATTGGTCTTTCCCGAGCCGTAGTGACCCGTGATGATAATTGCTTTACTTTGCATATTTTTCTCCGAAAGCGCGCGAATTTACAGCCGTCACGCAAGAATAAAGGCGGCAGCCACCAGCAGCACCATGAAAATGCCAAAACGAATAATCGGCGCAATAATCAGCATTGCGCGCGCGAAATTTCTTCGCGTTAAATTGCTGTTGTCCCGCGCCCAGATAATCAGAATTATATCGCTTACAATGCCGAAGCACATGGAAAGCACAAGCATGCCAAGCCATCTCAGTGTGGTAAATTCGCCGTACTGCTTAGTATCCTGCGCCGTGTACAGCGGAATATACCCGCCGCCCCGATTATCAGTCTGCGGCTTGTAAAACGGAACATAATCCTGCACCTTGCTCTGCTGCGGTGTGTTATCCTGCGGCGTCTGCTCTGTACTGCCCTGCGCCGCGCCGATTGGCGCAGTATCGCTTTGCGCAGTATCTGCCGCGCCGTCCTCAAAGCCGCCGTTATCAAAGATACTGTCCGTATCCACATCAAGGCTTGACGAAACGACAAGCTTTTTATCCATCTCCGCGCCGCAGAATGTGCAATGCTTCACATTGCCGCTGACGAGAGAGCCGCACCTGTCGCAGAAGCGTTCCAACAGCGCACCCCGTTTCAAAAACAATAGTATAGTACGCAAGCGCCTGCGCCGCACGCAGATTTTATGAAACCGCGCCCTGCAAAAGCACCCGCACACCCATATATTATAATATCACAACGCGCCTGTTTTGTCAACAATTTTTGATACGGCAAAGTGCAAAAATCGCCCTGTACCGAAAACAGACGGGCGATAATTTTCACGCGAGAATTTATTTAACAAGCCACTGGCTCATGCCCGCACCAAGAAGCTCATTTGGACGGTCGCGGAAGCCAAACTGCCTGTAAAACGGCTCTCTGCCCGTTGCCGACATAAGGTACAGCGCTATCTTCTCGCCCTTTTCAAGTGTGGAATACATATAATCCATTGTGCGGTGCATAAGCTGCGTGCCTATTCCCCTGTGCTGATATTCGGGGATTACGATAACGTCCGTGATAAAGTTTGCATAGCCGCCGTCCGACAACACCCTTATCATGCCGATACATCTGCCCTCATCTCTTACACAGGTGATGTGGTACGCATTGTTAAGCACGTTTGAGGCTATCCTGTCGGACAGCACCATAAAATTAACCAGTCTGCGCATTTCCTTGTATTCTTCAAGGGTAGGCGCTTCGTCAATAAACTCTATTGCCATAAAATTACCTCCGCCCCTTCCCGCAAAAAATCCGCCACGCCATGTGACGGATTTTCTGTTGTGGGGATTTTGTCTTATTCTTCCTCGCTTGTTCCGTCAGCCTGTTCGCCGTTTATATCGGTGCGGGGGCGGATTTCGTCAGAACTATCCGCTTTGGTGAAAATATCCGCTTCGGCGGGAGCAATTACTGTGGAATTGCCCTCAATGTCAATCTCGCCCGCCATCAGCTTATAAAAATCAGGACCGTTAATCTTCTCATGACGCATAAGATACTGCGCAACGCGCTCTAACAGGTCGCCATGCTCCGTAAGGATTTCCTTTGCCTTTTCGTAGCCTGTTTCTATCAGCTCTCTGATTTCGCCGTCAATCTCTGCGGCAACATTCTCGGAGTAGTTCCTGCCCTGAGAGTAATCTCTGCCAAGGAAAACCTCCTGATTTTCATGACCGTAGAGAATGGGACCCAGCTTCTCGGAGAAGCCGTAGCGCGTAACCATGTTTCTTGCAACAGAGGTAGCGCGCTCTATATCGTTGGAAGCGCCTGTTGAAATATCGTCAAGAATAAGCTTCTCGGCAACACGGCCGCCAAGCAGCACGATGATATTTTCCTCCATATAGGTCTTGCTGACAAAGCTCTTGTCCTTTTCGGGCAGGTGCATTGTAAAGCCGCCCGCGCTTCCTCTTGGAATAATGGAAACCTGGTGAACCTTATCCTGCGATTTGCAGAAATATGTGGTAACCGCGTGACCCGCCTCGTGATAAGCGGTAAGGCGCTTTTCGTCCTCGGATACAACCTTGCTTTTCTTCTCGGGACCCGCAACCACCTTGATGGTGGCTTCCTCGATATCCTTTTTGGTGATAGCCTTGCGATCCTCGCGCGCGGCAAGCAGTGCCGCCTCGTTTACAAGGTTTTCAAGGTCTGCGCCTGTAAAGCCCGCGGTTGTTGCCGCGATGGTTTTAAGGTCAACATCGGGACCCACATTCTTGTTTCTCGTGTGAACCTTAAGGATTTCCTCCCTGCCCTTGATATCGGGATAGTTCACCACAATCTGCCTGTCAAAGCGACCCGGTCTTAACAGCGCGGGGTCAAGTATATCGCGGCGGTTTGTTGCCGCCATAACAATGATGTTCTCGTTCTCGGTAAAGCCGTCCATCTCAACCAGAAGCTGGTTAAGGGTCTGCTCGCGCTCGTCATGACCGCCGCCAAGACCCGCGCCGCGCTGTCTGCCCACCGCGTCAATCTCGTCTA
Organism: uncultured Ruminococcus sp.; assembly: GCA_964557825.1. Classification (GTDB taxonomy): domain Bacteria; phylum Bacillota; class Clostridia; order Oscillospirales; family Ruminococcaceae; genus CAG-115. The sequence goes on along the minus strand of CAZLBL010000044.1, from coordinate 10,856 downwards.
TGAAGATAATGGAGGGTGTGTGCTTTTTCGCCTGGTCAAACAGGTCGCGCACTCTGGAAGCGCCCACGCCCACAAACATCTCCACAAAATCTGAACCCGAAATGGAGAAGAATGGCGCACCCGCTTCGCCCGCAACAGCCTTTGCAAGCAGAGTTTTACCCGTACCGGGAGGTCCCACAAGCAGCACGCCCTTGGGTACTCTTGCACCGATTGCGCGGTATTTCATAGGATTTTTAAGGAAGTCTACAATCTCGATAAGCTCCTGCTTTTCCTCATCAGCGCCCGCAACATCGGTAAATAACACCTTTTTGCCCGCGTGCTGACGGATATTCGCCTTGGAGAACGAGTTCATCTTGGCACCGCCGCCGCCCGCAGAGCGCATGATAATAACCGTAAACACCACCATAATGCCGATAAGCAGCAGGTAAGGCAGTATGCTTGTAAGGAATGTGTTGTCAGCAACGGGAACATAGTCCTCGTACAGCGTTTCCTCGGGATTTGCCTCGTTATAGCGCTGACGGTAGGTAGCCTGCTCCCCCGCCTCGTTGCAGCCAAGGTTGATATCGTTGTAGAATATGCTTACGCTCGGCACGGAATACACATAGGTCTTGTCGTCGCCTTTAAGCTGATATTTAAGCTCGCCGCTGCCAAGGTCAAGCTGATATGCCGATACGTTAAGGTCGTCAAACTGCTTGATAACATCGGAGTATGCCAGATTTACGCCGCTGCCGCCGCCCGACATATTAAGCAGCGATACCAGACCGAATACCAGCAGCGCGATAACCACGAAATAAATGACAGCTCCCCTGAATTTGTTGTTTTGTTGCATTTAAGCCCCTTTCCGAAACATGGAAATTTCTGAAATAATATATCCAATTAGAATGAAAATATAGCACCGCGCCTATGTATCAGGCGTAAACCTCAGGCTTTAATATGCCGACATACGGCAGATTTCTGAAGCGTTCGTCATAATCCAGACCATAACCGACAACAAAGTTATCCTCTATCGCAAAGCCCGTAAGGTCTGCCGAAAAGCCTTTTACAACGCGCCTTGACGGCTTGTCAAGCAGCGTTACTATCTTAAGAGAGGCGGGATTGCTTCTAAGCATTTCATTTTTAACGGTGTAAAGGGTGCGCGCCGTGTCAAGGATATCCTCAACCAGCACAACGTCCCTGCCCTCTATATGGACATGACCGCCCACCGTGAAGTTTACCTTGCCGCCGCTTACCGTTCCGCTGCCGTAGCTTGAAGCGCGGATAAAATCAATCTCCGCAGGGCAGTGAAGCTCTCTTATAAGGTCGGCAAAAAACACAACCGAGCCTTTAAGCACGCACAGAAACAGCGGATTTCTGCCGCGGTATTCCTCCGTCAGCGCCTCGCCCATCTGCTTTACCTTTGCCCTTATCTCCTCCTCGGAAATAAGGATACTTTCTATTTCATCGGGTATATACATAATTTTTATACGCTCCTGTCCGCATATGATTTATACACAAAGGATATTATAGCATATCTTAAAAGAAAATGCAAATACTTTTAGGTGAACATTATCTGAAAATTTTGCGCACTGCGGTTGATAACTGTTATGCAAACGGCACAAAAGCCCAAAAGCGGCGCAATTGCACAGCGGCAATCGCGCGCCCGCAAACAACGGACGCGCGCCCTGTGCTATTCGCATGAGTTTTCCAGCATGGTCTGACAAAATATCGCATAGCCGCGCTGCGGGTCGTTGAGAAAAACATGGGTTACCGCGCCCACAAGCTTCCCGTCCTGTATTATGGGACTTCCGCTCATGCCGCAGACAATTCCCCCTGTTTTTTCAAGAAGGATTGGGTCTGTTATGCGGATTGTCATGCTTTTGCTGCTCTGCGTATCGTAAACGCTTATATGCTCAATCTCTATATCATATGCCGCGGGAGTGCCGCCGTCTATCGTTGTAAGCATGGTTGCCGCGCCTGTGCGCACCTCGCTTCTGTACGCCATGGGGATAGCCTGCGCCGAAACAGGCGCGCCCGCCGCGCTGCCGAATATGCCGCACTGCGTGTTGCGCTCAATAGCGCCCGTTACGCTGTCCGCTATAAGCCTGCCGCACAGCTCGCCGGGAGCGCCTGCCGCGCCTTTTACAATGCCGTTTATCTCAGCCGCCGTGATTTCGCCGCTAAGCAGCGGCATAAGCTCGCCCGTGGTTACATCGCTTACCGCGTGCCCAAGTCCGCCGCAGCCGCCCGTTGCGGGATTGTAGTAGGTCATTGTGCCGATACCCGCCGCGCTGTCGCGAACCCACACGCCTATCCTGTACACACCGCCCTCGCAGTAAGGCTGTACGCAAAGCATACGCTCGCTGTCGCCGCGGCGAATTATCAACTTGCTGCTTTCGGGACAAAGCTGTATTGCGGCGCTGATATCGCTGTTGCTGCGCACCGGTTCGCCGTTTACAGATGTTATTATGTCGCCCTGCCGCAGCCCAGCCTTAGCAGCGGGAGAGTTCTCCGTGATACCCACCGCAAGCACGCCGTCAGTTTTCAGCTTGATACCGAACGGCGTTCCGCACGCCACAAGCATGGGACGCTGCGCCGCGCTTACCGCCGTAATTTCAGCCGCCGCGTCCGCGTTAAGCCGTACAGTGCCGAAAATCGCCGCGCATACCGCCGAAAAAATCACCGCCGCGCACAGCAGTCCCGAAAATTTCCTTGCCGTTTTTTCCATAATATTTCAATGCTCCATGCCGCCCGCCGCACAAAAATGCCGCCAAAGCCGCACGGAAGCCCTGCCTTTCAGATTTTGTTCTTGTTACGCAAATACTATTTGCGGCAGACCGTCGAAAAAGCCCCGTTGGGGCTTTTTCGCCGAAACATACGCACTGCGTGCACTCACCGACGGCAAAGCCGTCAATTCGTACACTTCGCGCGGATAGAAGTGTTTTTTGCCTCGGCAAAGCTGAGGCAAAAAAACGGATTCCAAAAGCCCGCTGCGCGGGCAAAACAGACTTTTTTCAACAGTCCGGTACAAATACTATTTGCGGATTAGCCGCAAATATAAAAGGAAATTTTCTGCGCCGCGCCGAATATGGCTATGCAGACGGCTTCAGGCAAATTACGGCAAATTTATCGCTTTTGCCGACTTGACATTTCAGCCCACAGGCTGTATAATATAGATAATTGTAACATGGTGCATTGTTGCTTTTTCACGGACATAGGCAGGATATATTCCGTTGAACAATATAGCCTGCATTGCATATATCAAACATATACTAAAATAAAAAAGGCGGCAGTATGCTGTGCCGCACAGCTTTTGTGCGCAAAAAACGGGAACAACACAGTGTTCCCGCAAAAATGCGGAAATGCCGTAAAGCAACACCGTCAGAATGTCTGACCGCAAGCCGCCGCTTTATGGGAAATCTCCCAAAGAAAGGAATACTAAATGGGTCTACTCACCAACAACAAATTACTCACCGAGAAAGAAAACATCGCCCCAAAGCCGGCGGCAAAGCAGGCTTCTGCAAAGGGCAAAGCTGCCAAAGCGCCTGCAAAGCCTGCGGCGAAGAAGTCCGCCCCAAAAGCGGCTAAAGCTCCCGCAAGAGCCTATGCAGAGCCTAAAAACACCGCCGCAAAAGCCACGGCAAAGAAAAATTTATCCGTAAAGCGTTTCAGAAACAGCAGTCACCCTGCCCATGCGGATAAGGCTTCCGCGCCTGTAAGGTTCTTTGCGCTTGGCGGTCTTAACGAAATCGGCAAAAACCTGTACGTTTATGAGTGCGGCGAGGATATGCTTATCATCGACTGCGGACTTGCATTCCCCGATGACGATATGCCGGGCGTTGACCTTGTTGTACCCGATTTCACATATCTTGAAAAGAATAAGGAGCGTCTGCGCGGCGCGGTTATCACCCATGGGCATGAGGACCATATCGGCGCGCTTGCGTATCTGCTGAAAAAAATAAACGTCCCCATTTACGGCACAAGGCTTACGCTGGGTCTTGTCGAGGGCAAGCTTAAGGAGCATGGTCTGCTTTCGCAGGCTTCGCTTAACGTTGTCGCCCCGCGCCAGATGGTAAAGCTTGGCTGTATGTCGGCGGAGTTCATCAGGGTGAACCACTCTATCCCCGACGCCTGCGCCATTGCAATACACACGCCCATGGGCGTTATTATCCACACGGGCGACTTCAAGGTGGACTACACCCCCATAGAGGGCGGAATTATAGACCTTGCCCGTTTTGGCGAGCTTGGCAACAACGGCGTGCTTGCGCTGCTGTCCGAAAGCACCAACGCCGAGCGTCCGGGCTACACAAAATCTGAGCGCAGTGTGGGCGAAAGCTTCAAGCGCCTGTTTGACTCCGCAGACGGCAAGCGTATCATTATCGCGACATTTTCCAGCAATATCCACCGTATACAGCAGATTATAGACCACGCCGTGCGCACCGACCGCAAGGTAGCTGTTTCGGGCAGAAGCATGGTGAACGTAATAGCAAAGGCGGTAGAGCTTAATTATATCAAAGTGCCCGACAACACGCTGATTGAAATTGAGGACGTAAACAAATATCCCCCCGAAAGAGTGGTTGTCTGCACAACAGGCTCACAGGGCGAGCCGCTCTCCGCACTTTCCAGAATGTCCAGCGGCGACCACAGGCAGGTAACCATCACCCCCGACGACTTTATTATAATCTCCGCAAACCCCATTCCCGGCAACGAAAAGCTTGTAACCAAGGTTGTAAACGACCTTATGAAGCAAGGCGCAGAGGTTGTTTATGAGTCCATGTATGAGGTTCATGTATCGGGTCACGCCTGTCAGGACGAGCTTAAGCTGATGATTTCACTTACAAAGCCAAAGTTCTTTATCCCCATTCACGGCGAGTACAAGCACCTTAAAAAGCACGCAAAGCTTGCCGTAAGCATGGGCGTTCCCGAGGAGAATATATTCATCGCCGATATAGGTCAGGTGGTTGAAACAAACGGCGTGCAGATGAAGTTTGCGGGAACTGTCCCCGCAGGCGCTGTTATGGTTGACGGCTACGGCGTGGGCGACGTTGGCAGCGTTGTGCTGCGCGACAGAAAGCACCTTGCCGAGGACGGCATGATGATTATTGTGGCAACAATAGAACGCGAAAGCGGCAGAGTGCTTGCGGGTCCCGATATAGTTTCGCGCGGCTTTGTGTATGTGCGCGAAAACGAGCAGCTTATGGACGAGGCGCGCGCCATCATGAAGCGCGTAATGGATAACTGCAGCGAGCGCAATATCCGCGAGTGGGGACATATAAAATCCGCAATGCGCGATGCCCTCAGCGAATATATCTACTCCAAAACCAAGCGCAGCCCCATGATTCTGCCGATAATAATGGAAATATGAAACAACCCTTCGGAGGTATGCTTTGAGAAATTTCTATAAAAGCAATATTCTTCTCGCCCTTGTCGGCACGCTGATAGTCTGCCTGCTGATACTGGACGGAATGTTGTTTGCAAACGAGCCGTATCTGTTCTGGCTGTCGCTGCCCGTGCTGCTTCTGGTATCGGGTCTTTGCGTAGGAAAGCTGATACAGATACGCCGCAACGAGTATTGCTATTTTGAACAGCTTAATACCGCCATAGACAGCTCAAACCGCGTTGCGCTGTGCAGCTTTCCGCTGCCCGTGGCACTGGTAAACGACAACCGCATTATAGTCTGGTGCAACGAAAGCTTCACCGCCTGCTTCTTCAAGCCCGATGAGGACGAAAACTCGCTTGACTATGTAACGGACGAGCCTGTGGAAATGTTTATAGGCGAAGGCAGAGACATAGAATACAAGGGCAGAATTTACCGCGTGTATGCAAGAATACCGCAGTTTACCCCCGATGAAAGCGAAAACGCCGAAAACGCCGCCTCTCCCGACAGCATAAACAGGATAACCATGCTGTTTTTTGAGGATATCACCGAATTCAGGGGACTTCAGGAGGAGTACAGAAAATCCCGCGCCATGGCTATGATTGTCATGGTTGATAACTATGAGGAGCTGCTTAGCGGCAGCAAGGAAAGCGAAAAGGCATACGTCACCATACAGATAGACCGCCTGCTTGAGGAGTATTTCAACGAGAAATACGCCGTGCTGCAAAAGCTTTCCTCCGACCGCTTCCTTGTGCTGATTGAGGAGCGCTATGTGCGCGAAATGATTTTTGACAAGATGAAAATTCTTGATATGGCAAGAGAAATCAAGGTAACCGACCGCACAAACGTAACCCTCTCCATCGGCATAGGCAGAACCGCGCAGACCCTTGCCGAAAGCGAAAACTACGCGCGTCAGGCGCTTTCCATGGCGCTTGGACGCGGCGGCGACCAGGCGGCGATTAAAACAGAATCCGGCTTCCACTTCTACGGCGCGGTAACGCAGGGCACGGGCAGATACAGCAGAGTGAAAACCCGTATCATGGCGGACGATATAAAAATGGTGGTTCGCACCGCCGATACCGTGTACATAATGGGACACAGCTACGGCGATTTTGACAGCGTAGGCTCTGCAATAGGTCTTGCGTGCGCTATACGCAAGCTTGGCGCGCAGGCTTTCGCCGTTGTAAACAGGCAGATGACCGCCTCAAGACAGCTTATAGACCGCTTTTCAGAGTATGAGCCTGCGGTTGTTATAGACCCGGAGGTGGCAAATCTTGGCTTTACGCAGAACTCGCTGCTGATAATAGTCGATACGCACATCACCAAAAAGCTTGACGACAAGGAGCTGTTTGAAAAGGCAAGCCCCGAGCAGATTGTAATTATCGACCACCACCGCCTTTCCACGGGCGCAATAGAGGACGCGGGCATAATGTGGCAGGACCCCAACGCCTCCTCGGCGGCAGAGCTTGTCACGGAGCTTGTGCAGTATTTCGGCGTAAACCCGATACTTACACCGCTTGAAGCGGAAGCGCTGCTTGCAGGTATCACCCTTGACACAAAGGACTTTGTAATGCGCGCGGGCGTTTCCACGTTTGAGGCGGCGGCGTTCCTTAAAAAGATGGGCGCGGATACCGTTTCCGTCAAAAATCTGTTCGCCACCACAATGCAAAGCAAGGCGAAAAAATCAGAAATCGTTTCCGCTGCGGAAATCTATCGCGGCTGCGCGGTTTCCGTTGTTGACGAAACCTTCCCCGATATGCGCGTAACCTGCTCGCAGGCGGCGGACGAAATGCTGTATATCAGCGGCGTGGACGCTTCGTTCACCATTTACCCGATAGAAAACGGCGGCTGGGCGTTCAGCGCAAGGTCGCTTGGCAAAATCAACGTGCAGATAATCATGGAAAGCCTTGGCAACAAAAAGGACGATGGCGGCGGTCACCAGACAATGGCAGGCGCACAGCTTTACGATATTTCCGATACCGAGGCGGTTCGCAGGCTGTATGAGGCGATAGACGCATATTTTGACAGCCTTTCACAGACATAAAGCAGCATAAACAACAGGAGGAATAAAAAAATGAAGGTTATACTTTTACAGGACGTAAAGGGTACAGGCAAAAAGGGCGAGGTTCATGAGGTAAAGGACGGCTATGCCATCAACTGCCTTATCAAAAAGGGGCTTGCACAGGAAGCAACCGCTAAAAACATGAACCTGCTTCAGGGTCAGAAAGACCACGCGCAGCACGTTGTCGATGTTGACACCGCAAACGCCAAGGCAATAGCAGAAAAGCTTAACGGCAAAAAAATAGAGGTAAAGGCCAAAGCGGGCGCAAACGGCAGACTTTTCGGCACGGTAACCGCCAAGGAGGTTTCCGCCGCAATCAAGCAGACCCTCGGCTGCGATGTGGACAAGAAAAAGATAAGCATTTCCATGAAAATTGAGGGCTTTGGCGATTTCGCGGCAGAAGCAAAGCTGTATGCGGGCGTTTCGGCAAAGTTCACGGTCAGCGTAACAGAGGGCTGATATGGCTGAATATGACATTTCGGGCATAAATCTGCCCTATAACCTTGACGCGGAGCAGTCCGTTCTTGGCGCGGTGCTTATGGACGGCGACGCCATGGCGGAAATTGCCACCTCGCTTCAGCCGGAGCATTTCCACATCTCCATGCACAAGGATATATACGCCGCGTTTTTGCAGATGTTCCTTGCAGGCGAGCGCATAGATATAGTCACCGCGCTTGAAAAGGTCATGCAGCAGGGCATTTTTGAAACCGCAGAGCAGGCGAAGGAATACCTTGTGCGCCTTACCACCGCCGCCCCAAGCGTAACCGCCGTAAAAAAATACGCCGATATCGTGTCGGAGCGGTATATGGTGCGCAGCCTTATCTTCGCGGCAAAGGATATAATCGATACCGCAAACGCGGGCGGCGAGGACGCAAACGCCCTTATCGACTACGCAGAGCAGCGCATATTTGATATACGCAGCGGCGCAGAAGTCAAGGGGCTTACCCACATAAGCGGAATAGTGCTTGACCGTATCAATATGCTTAACGAACTTGCGCGCACCGCAAGCGAGGGCGGCATAGCAATGACGGGGCTTTCCACGCTGTTTACCGCGCTTGACAAGCGTATCCATGGTCTTAATAAGTCGGATTTGATAATTCTTGCGGCGCGCCCCGGTATGGGCAAAACCTCGTTTGCAATGAACATAGCCACAAACGTGGGCAAAAAGTACCCCGATAAGGCAATAGCCGTGTTCAGCCTGGAAATGTCAAAGGAGCAGATTGTCGGCCGTATGATAAGCAGCGAGGCTTCGCTAAACTCCGACCAGATGCGCACCGGCGATATTTCGCACGAAAAATGGCGAGATGTGGGCAGGGCGGCGGATATCCTTTCGCGGCTTAATATCTATATCGACGATACCGCAGGCATGAATGTTGCGGGCATAAAATCCAAGCTGCGCCGCGTGAAAAATCTGGGACTTGTAATTATCGACTATCTGCAGCTTATGAGTTCCACCAAGAATTTCGGCGGCAACCGCGTTGTGGAGATTTCCGATATCACCCGTAACCTTAAAATAATGGCAAAGGAACTTGACGTTCCCGTAATCTGCCTGTCGCAGCTTGCCAGAGGTCCCGAGCAGCGCCCCGACAAGCGTCCGCTGCTGTCAGACCTGCGTGAGTCAGGCTCTATCGAGCAGGACGCGGATATCGTTATGTTCCTTTACAGAAACGCCTATTACGATAAAACCGACCCCAACGTAAACGCCTGCGAGTGCATTGTGCAGAAAAACCGCCACGGTGAAACGGGTACAATCCCGCTTGGCTGGGACGGCGAGTATACAAGATTTACAAACGCGGAGCTTGCCCGCACGGAGCAGTAAGATGGAACAGTTTATTAACAAGGTGAAAAAAGCGATTGAGGACTACGGCATGATTAGCGGCGGCGAGGTTGTGGCGGCGCTTTCGGGCGGCGCGGACAGCGTGTCGCTGCTTTATGCGCTTAAAACACTTTCGCAGCGGCTGGGGTTTTCCCTTTCCGCCTGCCATGTAAACCACGGACTGCGCGGCGAGGAGTCGGACGGCGATATGCGCTTCTGTCAGCAGCTTTGCCAAGGGCTTGATATCTCGCTGGAAATATTAAACACCGATGTCCGCGCCTTTCAGCAAAAGCACGAAAGCCTTGAGGAAACCGCGCGCCGCGTGCGGTACGATTTCTTTGAAAGGGTATCGCGGGGGAAAATTCTCGCCACGGCGCACAGCAGCAACGACGGTGCGGAAACCGTGCTGCTTAACCTTATGCGCGGCACTGGGCTTAAAGGTCTGTGCGGAATACCGCCCGTGCGCGGAAATATCATAAGACCGCTTATTTACTGCACGCGGGACGAGGTTGAAAGCTTCTGCGCGGCAGCAGGACTTAAATATGTCACGGATAAAACCAACCTTTCGGACGACTACACGCGCAACAAAATCCGTCACCTTATACTGCCCGAAATGCAGAAAATCAATCCCTCGCTGCTTGACACAATGTCGCGTATGCAGAAAAATCTGCGCGAGGACAGCGATTATCTGGAGCAGCTTGGAAAAACAGCGCTTGAAGCCGCGCGGCTTCAACACGGATACAGCACGGCTGCGCTTGCGGATAACCCCAGACCCGTGCTAAGGCGCGCAATAAAGCGCCTGCTGACAGACAGCGGCATTGAGCCAAGCGCCCTGCGCATTGAAATGACAGAGCAAATTATCCTTGCAGGCAAGGGAAAAATAAACCCGTGCAAGGGAAAATTCGTCACCGTTAAAAAGGGCGCAGTGTTTGTTGAGCAGCAGGAGCAGATATACAGGAAGCACCTGCCAAACACCACTGACGGTAGAGAGGAATAATCTGTATTTTCTCGCAGCAGCTCTTCGGGAGAGGATATTTTTGGTTGACGGCACTTCAGTAAAAGTTTTGAAAAAGATGTTGACAAAATCGGATTTGCAGAGTATAATATAAATTGAAGATAGGTGCGAGGGTAACACTCTAAAGAAATCCCGATTGAAGACAAAGCCCTGATGGCCAGACATCGGGGCTTTATTATTACCGATGGAAAGATTGTATATCATGGGCAAGAAATATGAATTAAAATACCTATCTGAAGAATTTTACAAAAAATCCAATTCTGTTGATTATCCGGAAATTGAAAAGAAAAAAGAGCGTCCGTACATGGTTATGTTGATAAAGATTGAAAACAATACATTTGCAATACCCTTTCGTACCAATGTAAAACATACCGCTTGCTACAGATTTAGAAACTCATCAAGAAATACACAAACCTCAACAGGATTGGATTATTCAAAAGCGGTTATAATTAACGACAACAAATACTTAGGTAATGCTGCAACAATCGATAACAAAGAATATGTTGAACTTAACAGTAAATTTTACTTTATCATACAACAATTTAATTCATATCTCAGCGGATATAACTTAGGCAAGATGTCCCCCGCCTCTTAGGCGGCGGGTTCCATT
>CAZLBL010000043.1:0-17984 GCA_964557825.1 uncultured Ruminococcus sp. | reverse complement strand
ATGGTAAATGTAACCCGCCGCCTAAGAGGCGGGGGACATCTTGCCTAAGTTATACCAAGCTGGATTACGGCATTGCAAAGTTCCACTTTGAAGCCGCTGCGGGAAAGACAGTTGAATAAACAGCGCCGCCGAATTTCTTTTATCGGAAATCCGGCGGTATTTTTATTTTCATAAGGAATTTGTCTGATTTTCCTTGCGGCGCTTATCCTCTCGCCGCGCCATGATTATCTGGAAAATTCCGCACAAGGCAAGCAATCCGTAGGATACCGCATAAACAAAATCGTCTTATGCTGCGGTTATCTGCGCAAGCTTTCCGCAGAACGCAAAGCCGTTTCTTTCATAGAACGATATCAGCCTATCCTCGCAGAGGACATAAACCTCGCTGCCCGAAAGCTCCGCGCACGCCGCCGAAAGCAGCCTTGACGCGCTTCCCTTTCCCCTTTCGGCGGGCAATGTTGCCACCTGCGAAATCAGCGCTTCGCCGTTTATTTCATGCTGAATAACAAGCGCGCTGCCGCCAAGCTTCAGGCAACGCGCAACTCCGTGCCTTATTCTGTGGGACATATCAAGATACCACGGCTCAAATTCAAAGCCGAAAACCGTTCCTATTATCTCATAAACCTCGCGCAGCGCGGGAGCGCGTTCCACCTTGAAATCCTGCGCACTGCCGACAAATTTCATCAGATTTATCAGCGACAGCCTGCCGCCGAGAATAGCGCTGATTTGCGTTCCGATTTTCTCGTTGCAAAGCAGTTCGGAAAAGCCGTTAAAGCTGAGAAATCCCGCCACTTCCTCGGGGGCGCATTTTCCGCCCGAACAGAGTGCATAGCTGCCGCCCATTTCAGCAAGGAACGAATCCCCGTTATGGATAAAAAATCGGCAGAAATCGTAATCCGTGCCGTATGCATGAAGCAGGGCGCGGATTTTCTGCGCTTCAACGCCCTTTGGGGGCAGCGCGGAAAATTCCCCCGCCGTGGAAATCCGTTTTATCATAACTCGGCGCAAGCCTCCGCCATGGCGAAAGCAAGCTGCTTTGTGGCGGCGTAGTCGCTCTCCTTAATCACGCAGGAGGGCGAGTGGAGATATCTGCACGGCACGGAAAGCGCGCAGGTGCGCACACCGCCGCGGCTTACATGGATTGCGCCGCTGTCGTTGCCGCCCGCAACCACGGTTTTGGTCTGCGCGGGGATTGAAAGCCGCTGCGCCGTATCAAACGCAAGCCTGTAAAGCTCCCTGTCGTACACGGTTCGCCTGTCCATATACGAGATAACCGCGCCGCCGCCAAGGCTGCACACGCGCTTATCACCCGATACGCCCGCAATGTCGCAGGCGGTGGTGGTTTCAAGCACAACGGCGATATCGGGGTTTACGGTGAACGCCGCAGCAGCCGCGCCGCGCGTGCCGACCTCCTCCTGCACGGTAAAGGCGAACCATGTATCATATGCAAGGTCGCCGTTTATCATATCAATCATGATAAGGCAGCCTGCACGGTCGTCAATTGCCTTGCCCTTTATGAAGCCGTCGCCAAAGCGGAAAAAATCCGTATCAAAGCAAGCCGTATCACCGCGCGCGGCAAGCCTTTCCGCCGCACTGCGCGACTGCGCGCCTATGTCGATATACATATCCCCGAAATCGGGCGCTTTTTTGCGCTGCTCTGCGGTCTGCTGGTGGGTGGCTTTTGTTCCGATTACGCCCTGTGCGCCGTTTTTAAGGCGCACCGCCCTGCCAAGCACAACGCGCGGGTCAATGCCGCCAACCGCGTCAAACCGAAGAAAGCCGTCCTCCGTGATATCGGTTATCATAAAGCCTACCTCGTCCATATGCGCGGCAAGCAGCACCTTGTTTTTCGGCGCGCTTCTTCCCTTTTTAAACACGATAATGTTTCCAAGATTATCCACTGTAACCATATCAGCTTTGATATGGCTGATTATATAGTCGCGCACTGCGCCCTCATCGCCCGATGTGCCGTCAAGCACGCAAAGCTCCTTAAGCTGCTCAGTCATTGTCCGCACCTCCCGCATAGGCGGCGATAAGCCGCGCCGCCGCATCTATATCACGCAAATCCACCGTTTCAACAGGCGTGTGCATATAGCGTATGGGAATTGAAACCGTTGCGCATTTAACGCCGCCGCGCGTTATTCCAACCGCGTCCGCGTTTGTGCCTGTGGAGGACGGCATAACCTCCACCGTGTACGGAATGCCGCCGCTTTCGGCAAGCGCTTTAAGCCGCGCGGTCATGCCCCTGTCAAGCACGGCGGACGCGCCTATCATTGCGCCGCTGCCCATTTTTGCGGTTTCGTGCGGCGCGCTGTCGGGAGTTTCGGCAAAGGAAACGTCCACGATAATCGCTTCATCGGGTGCAAGCCTGTACGCCGCCTGCTTTGCGCCGCGCTCGCCTGTTTCCTCCTGCGCGGAAAAGCACACGGCAAGGTTATACGCAAGCGGCTTGCCCTTCAGCATGGAAAGCGCCGCCAGTATCGCGCAGACCCCCGCCCTGTCATCTGTTGAGGGCGCGGAAACCGTTTCAGCAAGCTGTCTGAAGCAGGAATTTACCTCCGCCCTGTCGCCGCGTGAAATGACATTCAGCGCCTGCTGCTTTGTCATGCCGATATCTATTGCAAGCTCGCCTGTTTCGGGAACCTTGCTGTGGTCGGACGAAACGTGCGGCGGCAGCGTGCATACAACGCCCATAACAGGCTCTGCGCCGTAAATTGTAACGCTTTGGGCAAGCATTGTGCGCATATCAAGACCGCCGCAGGCGCCCACCTTTACAAAGCCGCCCTCGTCTATATCCGTTACAATCATGCCGATATTGTCTATGTGCGCGTCCAGCATAAGGGTTTTCGCGCCCTCAATGCCGCATGGGATAACCGCCGTTACATTGCCGAAAGGGTCGATTTCCGCATTCGGCGCAAACTGCCGCAGAAGCGACAGGGCAAGCTCTGCCGCGGGGCGCTCCTCGCCCGATATTCCCCTTTGCGCCGCAAGTTCGCGGAGCGTTTCCTTAAAATCAAATTCCATAATTAACCTCTTTGTAATTCCGTGTTGATTTATGACCGCGGCGCAATCGGGTGTCTTATCACCGTTTTAAGCCGCTCTGGCGTACAGCGGCGCGGATCGGAAAGGTAAATCTCATGGTGAAATCTGCCGTCTGAAAAATCCTCAGCATAGCCGTTTTCCAAGGCAAACTGCCGCATTTTTTCAATGCTCTGTGCCTCGCTGTCGTAACTGCCCTTGTGCATTATCTGCACGCAAAGTCCCTCGGTCAGCGTGCAGAGCCTTGCACCCGACAAATCAAGTCCGGGCTTTTTCTTTTGCAGCGCCGCCAAGGCAGCTTCAAACACCTCTTGTGTAACAAATTCCGGCTGGCGTATCAGCGAAGTCCACTTAAACCTGCTTTTATCGGTGATGTTAGTGCCGTCAAACTGCTCTCCGTCTACGCTCCACAACCCCTCCAAGGGCGGCACTACATACTCAAAATAGCCGTCCGGCTGCGTGCCGTTCATTTTTGACATCTTTATTGTAAAGGACAGACCGTAAAGTATTTCCATAGCCTGCTTGTATTCCGCGCTTGTATTAGGGTCGCCGCTGCCGTCAACCGCAATGAACGTCATTGCGGGAACGCTGATTATCACGGGCTTTGCGGGCGGCTGATACAGGTCCTTGTATTCCTTTTTGTAGTCAAGCTTATCCATTTTCTGCCTCCGATATGTATTCCGCCGCAAGCTGCAACAGCTTTGCTATTCCGTCCTTATCCCATTCCGACAGCTTGTTTTTCAGCCACTCGCACGGAAAATCCGCGCACACCCCGCAGAAATACGCGCCATGCCGTTTACAGCAGGCAAAGATTTCGCAGCCGTTTTCCCACATACTTACGCATTTTCCGCCGTTTTTGCGGCAGCCTGCGCAACTCTGCCGCTGATAAAAGCCGCAACCCGTACAGTTTCCGCCGCAGGGCGTTATCTGCGAAAAATCCACACCGTCACCTCATTTCAGAAAATCGCTGCGCACCGCGCTGAAATTAAAACTGTGACCCTTGTGGTTGAGCAGCTCAAGCTTATATTCAAGCAGCTCCACGGGAACGTTAAGCTCATACGCCACGGCGTCGGGGCTGCTGTTGTATTCAAGCTCCGACAGCACCGCCTTGTCCTGAAGCAGAATTTCCGCCGCGAACAGGTTAGCCTCGCGCTCGGTCTTGTTGCTGTCAAGAAACATGGTGCTTTCGCGGATACCGCCCGCGGAAAGCTCGCGGTGCAGGATATCATGCCCGAACTCGTGCGCGCAGACAATGCGGCGCGTCATCTCGTCAAGCTGATTATTAACAACGATATATCGCTTGCCGTTTTCGTAAACGTAAAATCCCTTAAGGCTGCCAAGCGGGCGAAGCCACACGCGCGCCCCCGAATTTTCGGCGGTCTGGTAGATATTTCTGCCCGCGCAACTGTCCCTTATGTCCGCAACCTTTTCTATTATACTGTCCAATAACATATCTCTTATTTCCTGCTGTCCTCATAAATCTCAAAAAGGCAGGCGAAAAGCGCGTCCTTATCGCCGTCAGAAAGCGAATTTCCCGCAAAAAGTCCCCTTGTTTCCTCAAGAAACTGCACTGCGGAGCGGCGCTGCTCTCCCGTGCGGCAGGAACGCTTTACAAAACGCTCCTCCGGGGTAAGCTCTATCTCGTCCTCATCGTTAAGCAAAAAATCAACCGTTGTGTCAAGCGTGCCTGCCATGCGGCTTAAAACCTCGGCGCGCGGCTTTCTTGCGCCCGTCATATAGTTTGCCAGCGCGCGGTAGGTAATACCGCAGCGGTCGGCAAAATCAACCTTGCGCATTCTCTTGCGGTTCATCATTATTTCTATCTTCTCGTTAAACGCCATCATAATACAAAACCTCCGTAAAGTCGTTCATGTTTTTGCCGTTCATGTATTTATTATAAACATGAACGCTGCCGCTGTCAATAGAAAATCGCAAAAAAATTTATACATTTTTCCGTATATTATTTCATAGCCGCCGCACACTGCGGAATTTGGCTTTACAGCACGGCTATTTCAACTTATACAATTTATATGCAGGACTTTAAAAATTCTGCAAACGGATAAAATTCTGCATAATCCGCAAAAATCCCGCGAAATTTGTTGTATAATATTCATTTTTGTGTATAATATAGCTTGACTTTTTTGCAAAACGGTGTATAATATCAATTGTAAATATTTTTTGTACTAAGGAGATACATAACCATGGCAAAGGAAATCAAAAAAATTATACTTGCATACTCCGGCGGTCTTGATACCTCTATCATTATCCCGTGGCTGCACGAAAATTATCAGGGCTGCGAGGTTGTCTGCGTTGCGGGCAACGTTGGTCAGGACGCTGAAATCGAGGGTCTTGAGGAGCGCGCAAAGAAAACAGGCGCAACCAAGCTTTACATTGAGGACCTTCAGGACGAGTTTGTAAACGACTTTATTTTCCCCACCCTTAAGGCAGGCGCAAAGTACGAGGGATATCTTCTCGGCACTTCCTTCGCACGTCCCCCTATCGCAAAGCGCCTTGTTGAAATTGCAAGAGCAGAGGGCGCTGACGCTATCTGCCACGGCTGCACAGGCAAGGGCAACGACCAGGTTCGTTTTGAGCTGACAATAAAGGCTCTCGCTCCCGACCTTGAGATTATCGCGCCGTGGAGAATCTGGGATATCAAGTCCCGCGACCAGGAAATTGAGTACGCAGAGGCGCACAACGTTCCGATAAAGATTACAAGAGAAACCAACTACTCCAAGGATATGAACCTGTGGCACCTCTCTCACGAGGGTATGGACCTTGAGGACCCCGCAAACGAGCCGCAGTACAACAAGCCCGGCTTCCTTGAGCTTGGCGTTTCTCCCGAGCAGGCTCCCGACAAGCCCACTTATGTTACCATCAGCTTTGAAAAGGGTATCCCCGTTGCGCTCAACGGCGAGAAGATGGACGGCGTAAAGCTTATCAAGACCCTTAACAAGCTTGGCGGCGAGAACGGTATCGGTCTGTATGATATCGTTGAAAACCGTCTTGTCGGCATGAAGTCCAGAGGCGTTTATGAAACCCCCGGCGGAACTATCCTCTACCACGCTCATGAGGTTCTGGAAACCATCTGCCTTGACAAGGAAACCCAGCACTACAAGGCAGGTCTTGCACAGAAGTATGCGGATATCGTATACAACGGTCAGTGGTACACTCCCCTGCGCGAGGCTATGGACGCGTTTGTTGACAAGACCCAGGAAACCTGCACAGGCGAGGTTAAGCTTAAGCTGTACAAGGGCAACATAATCAATGCAGGCGTTACATCTCCCTATACGCTGTACAGCGAGGACTTCGCTTCCTTCGGCGAGGACGATGTTTACAACCAGAAGGATTCCGCAGGCTTTATCAACCTGTTCGGTCTGCCGATTAAGGTTAAGGCTCTGCTGGACGCTGAAAGAAACAAGTAATTAAGACAAAGCACTTCGGAGCGGGAAAAGCTCGCAGCATTTCCCGCTCTTGATTTTTTTGAAGAAATATATAGTCATGAGCAAAACTTCAATCCGTTCAGAAAAGCTTACAATATATTGACAAAGAACACGGTTGCTGTCAAATATATTGCAGTGCTGTTTTTCAAATCCTGCGTTTTGCTCATATCTAAGAAATATATAGCTATGAGCAAAACGCAGATTTCGCAAAGCGAAGCTACAATATACTGAGTAGTGATATCGCTTTGACGCCAATATATCGCGCGTGCCTTTAGGCGGATTGGAGTTATGCTCATCTCTAAAATATATTATAAAGAGGTTAATGTTATGGCAATGATGTGGGCAGGAAGATTTTCAAAGGAAGTTGACAGCAAGGTAAACGCTTTCAACTCCTCAATCTCCTTTGACGCCAGAATGTACCGCCACGATATCCAGGGCAGCATTGCCCACGCCACAATGCTTGGCGAGCAGGGCATAATCACCATGAGCGACAGCCTTGAAATAATCGGCGGACTTAAGGAAATACTTGCGGATATCGACAGCGGCAAGCTTGAAATAGACCCCAATGCCGAGGATATCCATATGTTTGTTGAGGCGGAACTTACAAAGCGCCTTGGCGATGTAGGAAAAAGACTTCACACCGCGCGTTCAAGAAACGACCAGGTTGCACTTGATATAAGGCTTTATCTGCGTGATGAGATTAAAAGCATAATCGCCCTTGTTACAGAGCTTACCGCGGCGCTGTGCGATATCGCAGCCGAGCATACCGAAACAATCATGCCCGGCTATACGCATCTTCAGCGCGCGCAGCCGATAACGTTCGGTCAGCACCTGATGGCATATGCGCAGATGCTGCTGCGCGATATCGACAGGCTTAACGATACCGCACGCCGTATGAACGTTTCCCCTCTTGGCAGCGGCGCACTGGCAGGCACAACCTATAACATCAACCGCGCAAGAACGGCAGAGCTGCTCCAAATGGCAGAGCCTATGGCAAACTCGCTTGACGGCGTTTCCGACCGCGATTTCTGCATTGAGCTTGCAAGCGCGCTGTCCATATGCATGACCCACCTGTCAAGGTTTTCCGAGGAAATAATAATGTGGTGCAGCTGGGAGTTCAAGTTTATCGAGCTGGACGACGCGTTCTCCACAGGCTCAAGCATTATGCCGCAGAAGAAAAACCCCGATATCACCGAGCTTATCCGCGGAAAAACCGCCCGCGTTATCGGTGATAACGTTACACTGCTTGCCATGATGAAAGGTCTGCCCCTCGCCTACAACAAGGATATGCAGGAGGACAAGGAAGCAATTTTTGACGCAGTGGACAACATAAAGCTTTGCCTTACAACATTTATCCCCATGCTTAAAACCATGACGGTGCTTAAGGACAACATGAGAAACGCTGCCGCAAGAGGATTTATCAACGCAACCGATTGTGCAGACTACCTTGTAAAGAAAGGTCTGCCTTTCAGAACAGCTTACAAAATCACAGGCGGACTTGTAGCAATGTGCATTGAAAAAGGCACAACGCTTGAAGCGCTTCCCATGGAGGACTACAAATCGCAGTGCGAAACCTTTGATGAAGATGTTTACAGCGCAATAAGCCTTGACACCTGCGTAAAGGAGCGCCGCAGCTACGGCGGTCCCGCTCCCGAAAGCGTTAAGGCGCAGATTGAATATACCCGCAAAAAGCTGGAGGTGCTTAACAATGGTTAAGGTTTACATAGACGGTCAGGAAGGTACGACAGGACTTAAAATAATGGAGCGCTTTGCAGGAAGAAGCGATATTCAGCTTCTGCGCATTGACGAGGACAAGCGCAAGGACCCCGCCGAGCGCAAAAGGCTGATAAACTCCTCCGATTTTACTTTCCTCTGCCTGCCCGACGCGGCTTCGATAGAGGCGGTTTCCTTTGCCGAGGGGAATGTGCGCATTATTGACGCTTCCACTGCGCACCGCACAAATCCCGATTGGGCATACGGCTTTCCCGAGCTTTCCGGCGAGTTCCGTGAGAAAATTAAAAACGCAGACAGGGTTGCTGTTCCCGGCTGCTATGCAAGCGGCTTTGCTTCCATGGTATACCCGCTTGTAAAGCTTGGCATTATGCCCGCAGACTACCCCGTAAGCGTTCATGCGGTATCGGGATACAGCGGCGCGGGCAAGAAGGCTATCGCGGTTTACGAGGGCGACAGCCGTCCCGCAGATTTCGACAGCCCCCGCCAGTATGCGCTTTCGCAGCAGCACAAGCACCTGCCCGAAATGCAGAAGATATGCGGTCTTTCCTATGCGCCCGCGTTCAATCCGCTGGTGTGCGACTATTTCAGCGGTATGGTGGTATCTCTGCCGCTGCACGCAAGGCTGCTTACAAAGAAGTACAGCGTTTCGGATATCCGCAGGGCTTTGTCTGAGTATTATAAGGAAAACGGCTCCTATTTTGTCAAGGTGATGCCTGATGGCGAGCCGCAGGACGGCTTTATCGGCGCGAACAACCTAAGCGGCACAAACAACATGGAGATATTTGTAAACGGCAATGACGAGCGCATGATACTGTGCAGCCGCCTTGACAATCTTGGCAAGGGCGCAAGCGGCGCGGCGGTTCAGTGCCTTAACATAATGATGGGCATTGACGAGAAAACAGGACTGGAATAACGAGGTTACTGATATGGTTAAGTTTGAAGGATTTGATTTTGTAGACGGCGGCGTTTGCGCTGCCGAGGGCTTTGCGGCCGCAGGCGTTATTGCGGGAATTAAGGCGGGCAACACAACCAAGCGCGACCTTGCCCTTATATACTGCGCCGAAAAATGCACGACCGCCGCACTGTACACCACGAACAAGGTAAAGGGCGCGCCGATATACGTCACCAAAAAGCACCTTGAAAACGGCATTGCACAGGCGGTTATCGTAAACAGCGGCAACGCAAACACCTGCAACGACAACGGCATTGAAATAGCCGAGCAGATGTGCGCGCTTACCGCCGAGGCTCTGGATATCGACCAGAACGACGTTATCGTAGGTTCAACGGGCGTTATCGGACAGAAGCTTTCCATTAAGCCGATAAAGGCGCGTATCCCAACGCTTGTAAAGGAGCTTTCACCAAAGAAAAGCAGCGAGGCGTGCGAGGCTATCATGACCACCGACACCCGCAAAAAGGAAATTGCTGTGGAATTTATGATTGACGGCAGAAAGTGCCATGTCGGCGGAATTTCCAAGGGCAGCGGCATGATTCACCCCAACATGGCAACCATGCTTGCCTTTATAACAACCGATGTAAAAATCACACGAGAGCTGCTTGACAAGGCGCTGCGCAAGGTAAATTCGCTTACCTACAACATGGTAAGCGTTGACGGAGATACCTCCACCAACGACACGCTGGTGCTTATGAGCAGCGGTCTTGCCAAGAACGACGAAATAATATGCGAGGACAAGAACTACGAGCTTTTTGAAAACGCGCTGTACATGGTTATGCTTAACCTTGCGCGCGAAACCGCCCGCGACGGCGAGGGCGCAACAAAGCTGCTTGAATGTATAGTAAAGGGCGCGCCTGACGAGAAAACCGCGCAGTCGGTTGCAAAATCCGTTGTATGCTCAAGCCTTGTAAAGGCGGCTATGTTTGCTGCTGACGCAAACTGGGGACGTATCCTCTGCGCTATCGGCTATGCCGAGGGCGAGTTTGACATAGGCGGCGTTTCGGTGGAGCTTGCAAGCGAGTACGGCAAGCTTACGGTATGCGTAAACGGCGCGGGTATAAAATTCTCCGAGAAGGACGCTTCAAAAATCCTCAGCGCGGACGAAATAAAGGTGCTGGTTGACCTGCACAGCGGCGAAGCAGGCGCAATCGCGTGGGGCTGCGACCTTACGTTTGACTATGTAAAAATCAATGCCGAATACAGAACATAAGAGAGGACGCCTTAAATGGATATAAATTATGACATAAGAGCCAATGTGATGATTGAGGCTCTCCCCTACCTTCAGAAGTATCACGACAAGGTTGTTGTGGTGAAATACGGCGGCAACGCCATGACCAATGACGCGCTTAAGCAGGCGGTTATGAGCGATATCGTGCTGCTGTCGCTTGTGGGAATAAAAATTGTTCTGGTTCACGGCGGCGGTCCCGAAATCAACGCAATGCTGAAGAAAACCAACAAGGAAAGCAAGTTTATAAACGGTCTGCGCTATACCGACGAGGAAACCGTGGATATTGTTCAGATGGTGCTTGCAGGCAAGGTAAACAAGGATTTGGTGGCGCTGCTGCAAAGTCACGGCGGAAACGCTGTCGGCTTCTGCGGTCTTGACGGAAATCTGCTTGTGGCAGAACAGCTTGACCCTCAGCTTGGCTATGTCGGCGAAATTTCCGAGGTAAATCCCGGCGTGATAAATACCGCGCTTGACAACGGCTATATCCCCGTAATCTCCACCGTTGCAACAGGCGGCGATGGAAAGACGGTCTACAACATCAACGCAGATACCGCTGCCGCAAGAATTGCTGCGGAGCTGCACGCTTCAAGCCTTATCCTGCTTACCGATATCATAGGTCTGCTTGAGGATAAGGACGATGAAAGCACGCTTATCCGCACCGCAGGCGTAAGCGAAATCCCCTATCTCAAAAAGCAGGGCGTTATCAGCGGCGGCATGATACCTAAAATCGACTGCTGTGTTGAAGCGGTAAGGCGCGGCGTTCCCAAGGCGAACATAATAGACGGACGTATCCCGCACTCCATTCTTATCGAACTGCTGACCGACCTTGGCGCAGGCACGATGATAATTCCGTAAGAGGTATAATAAAATGAACACGATTGAGCAATTCAACAAATACGTCATGCCAAGCTATGGCAGATATGACCTTGTGCTGGAAAGCGGCGAGGGCAGAACCGCCACCGATGAAAACGGAAAGCAGTACATAGATTTCGGCAGCGGTATCGGCACAAATTCCCTTGGCTACTGCAACGAAGCATGGGTGAACGCCGTCTGCGAGCAGGCGCACAAAATTCAGCACACATCAAACTACTACTACACCAAGGTGCAGGCTGATTTTGCAAAAGCGCTTTGCGAAACCGCAGGCTATACCGATGTATTTTTCGGCAACAGCGGCGCGGAAGCCAACGAGTGTGCAATTAAAATCGCGCGCAAGTACAGCTTCGATAAATACGGCAAGGGCAGACACAACATAATCACGCTTGTAAACAGCTTCCACGGCAGAACGCTCTGCACGCTCTCCGCAACGGGACAGGACGTTTTTCACAACTACTTCTTCCCTTTCGTTGATGGATTTATAAACGTTGAAGCCAACAATATCGCCGACCTGCGCGAAAAGCTTGACGATACGGTATGCGCCGTTATGTTTGAGTACATTCAAGGCGAGGGCGGCGTTATGCCGCTTGAACAAAGCTTTGTGGACGAGATTTTCAGGCTTTGCGCGGAAAAGGACGTGCTGACAATTGCGGACGAGGTTCAGACAGGCGCGGGCAGAACGGGAAAATTCCTTGCGGGCGATAATTTCGGCAAAAAAGCCGACATTACAACGCTTGCAAAGGGTCTTGCGGGCGGCATTCCGATAGGCGCGTGCCTTGCGGGAGAAAAGTGCGCAAAGGTTCTCACGGCGGGAACTCACGGCTCAACCTTTGGCGGAAATCCGATAGCCTGCGCGGGCGGCACAGCCGTTCTGGATACTGTAAACGCGGACGGCTTCCTTGATGAGGTTGCCGCCAAGGGCGCTTACATCAAAGAGAAGCTTCTCGCCTGCCCCGAGGTTGTATCGGTTGACGGTATCGGCATGATGATTGGTATTCAGCTTAAAACAAAGGCTGCCGGCGATATCGTTAAAGCCGCGCTTGAAAAGGGTCTGCTGCTGCTTACCGCCAAAACCAAGGTAAGGCTTCTGCCCCCGCTTAATATCACCTATGACGAAATTGACAAGGGACTGAAAATTCTTATAGGTCTGCTTGAAGCGTAAGAGGAATTTGCAGAAATGAAAAGAATTACACAGATTATTTCGGTTTTAAGCCTGCTTATCGCCGCCGCAACGATAGTTCTTAATTTCAGAGTTCTTTTTGGACATAGTATTTTTGTCGGCTTTTCGATTTTCTCAACCATCAAGAGCGGTACTTTCATGGGATTTATCGGCAACCTTATCGGTCTTGTGATTACTGCGGTTTCCTTTGCGGCCATGGGCTGGTTTGGCATAAGACTTACCATTTTCGGCAAGGAAAGCGCAAGACGCCCTGCGTTTATTTCGGGTATCTGCGTTGCCGCGCTGGCGCTTGTATCGCTGCTTTTCAGCCTTGCAGGCAGCTTTGGCTTAGGCGATGTGATTATACTGGCGTTTCCCCTGCTTTACACTTACTTTGTTATACAATCAACAAGGACATAATTCCGGCGAATACAACAGACATTGATATTTCACAGAAAGGAAAAACACATGAAACATTTACTTAAAATGCTTGACCTCTCCACCGAGGAAATTATTGATATCCTCAATCTTGCCGACCAGCTCAAGTACGAGCAGAAGCACGGCATTCCCCATCACCTGCTCAAGGGCATGACGCTTGGCATGATATTCCAGAAATCCTCTACAAGAACCCGTGTTTCGTTTGAGGCGGGTATGTATCAGCTTGGCGGAAACGCGCTGTTTCTTTCCTCAAAGGATTTGCAAATTGGCAGAGGCGAGCCTGTACAGGATACCGCGCGCGTTCTGTCGCGCTATATCAACGGTATCATGATAAGAACCTTTGAGCAGAAAGAGGTTGAGGACCTTGCGCAGTTTGGCGATATCCCGATAATCAACGGTCTGACAGACTTCTGTCACCCCTGCCAGATACTTGCGGATTTGCAGACGGTACGCGAGTACAAGGGCAAGCTTGACGGTCTTAAAATGTGCTATATCGGCGATGGAAACAATATGGCAAACTCGCTGACTGTCGGCTGCCTTAAAGTAGGCATGGACGTTTCCCTTGCCTGCCCCGAGGGCTACCACCCCGACCCGAAGGTGCTTGATTTTGCAAAGCAATACAGCAACTTCAAGCTTGTAAGCGACCCGCTTGAAGCCGCTGCTGACGCAGATGTGCTGTTTACCGATGTATGGGCTTCCATGGGTCAGGAGGGCGAAAGCGAGAAGCGCCGCGCTGTTTTTGAGGGTACATATCAGATTAACGACGCTGTTATGGCTGTGGCTAAGCCGGACGCTATGGTTCAGCACTGCCTGCCCGCCCACCGCGAGGAGGAAATCACCGCAAAGGTATTTGAAGCGCACGCAGCCGAGATTTTTGACGAGGCTGAAAACAGACTTCACGCGCAGAAGGCTGTTATGGTTCGTCTGATGGGCGAGAAGTAAACCGTTCAGTATATGATAAATCCCCCGATTTTTCGGGGGATTGTTGTTTATGCAGAACAAAAAATCCGCTGAACCTATTTCACAACAGGTTCAGCGGAATGCTGGTGCCGCTGACCGGGGTCGAACCGGTACGGATTATTAGTCCGAGGGATTTTAAGTCCCTTGTGTCTGCCTATTCCACCACAGCGGCAAATATTACTATGATATTATACTACAAATCAAGAAATTTGTCAAGTGCTTTTCTGCTTTGCGAAATCAACAGTAAAATTGCAATATAAAATGTCCGCAAAAATCAAGCGGCGGGTTTTGCTTCACGGAAACCTTATTTACAAAAGCCAAGGCTTCCGAAAACCGGGAAGCCTTGGCTCTGTTCATCTTTAGGCGCTTCATGCGCAGCACGCCCTTAAGCTGTCACCCCAACGGCAGGAACACAATCCCCTCTTTGCCGATAGTAGCCTTGCTGCGCGAGGTATACACATTAACCTGATGTACAAATGAATTTATGCGTATCATAACGCCGGGATAGAACTCCTTGCGGCAGGAAACAGACAAATTCTGCTTAAGCTCCAGCGTTTTTTCAATTTCGGCAATGCGGGCAACGTTGCGGTTTACCTCGCCCATCAGCTGGAAGCGGGATTTCATTGCGTCAACCTTCATGCGCTCGCGCTCCGGTGTAAGCTTTGCCTTCTTTGCAAGCTCCGTAAGCGTGGTAAGTATCTTGCCAAGCTGGTCGATTTTGTCCTCCAGCTCATCATTTTTATGGGTAAGCCGGTCCTTTTCTTCCGAAAGCACCGCGTTGTTGCCAAGCGTGATAAGCGTTTTTGCATAGCCGTCCGAGCCAAATGTAGCCGCTTCGATATTTTTAAGCGCGGTATATTTTCCACCCATCATAACGCCCTTGCCCGTGGCAAGAATATTCTCGCCCGCATAAACCTCTCCGCCGACAAAGGTGGCAGCTTCCACATTGCCGTCACAGCGGATTTTACTGTTTTCGCAGAAGCCAAGCTTCACATTGCCCTTGCAGTCAATCTCGGAATTTATGCTGCCAAGGCGTATGGTTATATCCCCGTCCGCCTTGATTACAGATGAGGTTGCAGTGCCGTTTATCGTTATGTTCTTTTTAGATGTTACCGAGTAGCCCTCAAACACATTGCCCTTTATTATAATGTTGCCGATAAAATCCACGTTGCCTGTTTTAACATCGATATCGCCGCGTATAATCAGCTCCTCCTCAACAACAAATGCGCCGCCCAGATACCTCAGATTGCCGTCAACAGCGGCGATAATCTGTGTGCCGTCCTCAGTAAGCACAGTGCCATTGCCAAGGTTTACGCTTACGGCAACGCCTATATGCTGATGTACAGGCTTGCCCGAAATATCCATACCGGGCTTGCCCTGCGTAGGCATGGTGATATCCGCAATAGGTTCACCGCGCAGGATATTTTTTACAATGCCAAGATTTTTGTAATCAACCGTGCCGTGTTCGTCCTCAACAGGGGCAATAACGCTTTCCTTGTCATAGCGGTATTTTATCGTGCCGTCAACGCCGTCCTCAGGCGGCTGCCAGCTTGCAATACAGATATTTTCGCCATAGCGTTTTTTCTCAACGATACCGGGAAGTGCGTCCTCATAAATGCCGTAGGATATGTTTTTTTCCGCGATAGCCGATTTTATCTGTTCCAGTGTTACGTCCATTCCGCCGTTCTGTGGTGCGGAAATTTCCATAAAAGCATTGGTAAAATTGGGGGTAACCGATATTTCAACCAAAGCATGAACAGGAATACCATTATTCATATTTTCCGACATATAATCGCCGCCTTTCGTGCCTGTTAATCAGCATGGACTGACAGACATTTTATACTTTATTTCATTATATCATAAACAGCACAAATTTTCAACAGGTTATTGAATAGTGATTATATACAAATATATTCTCGCGTATTTGTGTGCATGACAAAAGCGTTCCCGCCAATAAACACGGCGGTCTGCAGCAGACAAAACGCCCGCCTAAAAAAGGCGGGCGCAAATTTATGTAATTATCGTGAATTACTGATTATTGCCGCAGAACGGACAGAACTTAGCTGTTGCCTTTATTTCCTTGCCGCATACGGAACAAGCCTTTGTTGCAGCCTCATCAGGAACGGGAGCAGCCTCAACAGGCACAGGCGCTGCGGGAGCAACAGGCGCTGCGGGAGCAACGGGTGCTGCGGGAGCAACAGGCGCTGCGGGAGCAACGGGTGCTGCAGGAGTGCCATAATTGGGTGCTGCATAACCCTGCTGATAGGGCGCGTAAACAGGAGCGGGAGCATAGTAAACAGGCTCCGGCTCTTTAACCTCAAGGTGCTTGTTAAGCGCGGTGAATTTGTTTGCGATTTTGTAAATCTGAAGAACCACAACATATGTCATCAGAGTGCCAAGAACGCCAAGCACAAGGGTGCTATAGAACATATTCTCAAAGCCTTTGAGAACGCCGCTAGCAAAGCCTGTGGGAATCATAAGCACCTCAAAGGTGATTTTAGCCAGTGTATAGGCTCTGACAACACGCTCAAAGAAAGAGCAGTTGAAGTTCAGAATGTTTACAAGGTCATAAGAAGCGCTGTCGGGATTTCCAAACGGACGCTTATGCATTGTAATGAAGAACATAACCACAACAAATGCAACCGTCAGAACGGAAGCGACAAGGCCATAGACCTCAGTCCAGTCTACGAGTGTAAAGCCATACATACCATAGCTTGCTGCAAGTAATGTGTTTAACATAAACAAATCTCCTTTTATGTAAGGTTGTAAGATTTTTTGCGGCAATAAGCCGTCATAACTTCAGTATACCACATCATTCAAGAAATTTCAACCACTTTTTGATATTTTAAGGCAATATCAGCATCTTCTGCTGTTATTTTTCTTCCGTGCCTGCGGAAATATCAAAAGGCGTGGTCTGGTATACAAAATAATTCAGCCAGTTGGTGTAAATAAGCGTTGCGTGTGAACGCCACTTCATCAGCGGCTTGTTCTGCGGGTTGTCGTCGGGGAAATAGTTTACAGGAATATTGGGAGATAGTCCCCTGTCCACATCGCGGAAATATTCTGCGGCAAGGGTATCCGCGTCATACTCGGAATGACCCGTGATAAAGAACTGTCGGCTGTCCTCACTGCAAACGGCATAAACTCCCGCCTGCTGCGATATCGCCATGATTTTAAGCTGCGGAATTTTTGCTATATCCTCTGCCTTGACCTCCGTGTGGCGTGAATGCGGAACAAAAAACTGCTCGTCAAATCCTCTGAACAGGCGGGATTTAGGCGTAAGCAGCGTATGGCTGAACACGCCGAACATCTTCTCGGGAAGCGGATACTTAGGCACTCCGTAATGATAATACAGCGCCGCCTGCGCTCCCCAGCAGATATGGAATGTGGAATGCGAATGAGATTTTGTCCACTCCATTATGGTGCAAAGCTCCTGCCAGTATTCCACCTCCTCAAACGGCATTTGTTCCACAGGCGCGCCTGTGATTATAAATCCGTCAAAATACTCGTCCTTTATATCCTCAAATGTTTTGTAAAAGGTAAGCAAATGCTCGCTTGATGTGTTTTTGCTCTGATAGGTCGAGGTCTGCACCAGCGTTACCTCTATCTGAAGCGGAGTGTTTGACAGGCAGCGCAGTATCTGCGTTTCTGTCGCAATTTTTGTGGGCATA
Source organism: uncultured Ruminococcus sp. (assembly GCA_964557825.1). Lineage (GTDB taxonomy): Bacteria > Bacillota > Clostridia > Oscillospirales > Ruminococcaceae > CAG-115. The sequence continues at coordinate 490 of CAZLBL010000043.1, read as the reverse complement.
AGATTAAGCAGTCCTATTTTAAGCGGTCTTATATCCTGATGAAGCGCCCTGTATTCTGTCATGACGAAGATATGCTCGTCCTCCAGAATACTCTGCGCGGGAAGTCCGTCCGAAATTTTTACCGGCATTATTATCGTCCTTTCGTTTATGTCTTTATTCCATAATTATATAATAATCCACCCCTTTTGTCAAGCCATGAACAAGCCATGGCACAGAAATCGGTGTGCTTTTTGACCGAAAACAATGATTTTTCAAAAGCGGATTGAAATTTCTGAATTGGTAAAGAAAAACGAATGCATAAACAGGAAAAGTATTCCGAATTTGAGAGCAACCCGCGAAAGTGGAGCGTTTTTTGCGAATGCAAAAAACGGATTGCCATAGGGCAATCCGAGTGTAGCTTTTGCCATTTCCAACCGTCTGGTGGACGGTTGGAAATATGGCAACAGTTGATAAAAATGATACGGTTTCACAGGGTTTCAAATGGTTTCAC
>CAZLBL010000042.1:0-18407 GCA_964557825.1 uncultured Ruminococcus sp. | reverse complement strand
CAGTAGGGGATTGTATCCCCTACTGAATGGTAAATGTAACCCGCCGCCTAAGAGGAGGGGGACATCTTGCCTAAGTTATATTTATTGTAAAAGCAAAAAGAATTTTGCGGCGTGACAAACTGAAATTTTGTATTACCGGACATGGTGAAAAATTTTTAATCTTTGTGCCTCGTTTGCCTCAAATCCAAATTTTTCGTAAAAAGGTATTTTGTCCGGAGCTGCACATAATTCCACAAAAATATCTGTTCCTTTTACTCCATTGTTATTTATAAAGCTTCTTAATTCATTTATTAACATTTTTCCAATGCCTTTGCCTTGATATTCCGGTCTGACAACAACGTCTTTAATATAGTAGTTAAGCCCCATATCACCATTCATTCTTGCCATAGCGACAATACAATTTCCGTCCCATATGGAAACTCTGAAAAGGGTATGTTCCATCGCCAGCCTTGTCTGTTCAAGAGATGGTCCATCTCCCCATACTGTTTCCCATAATTCAATAAATTGCTCTGCTGTTAGTTCGTTGTGTTTGACTATTAAATCTGCCATATATTAATTCCTTTTCTGCATTTAAGGCAACACCGCACAAAATCCCGAATGAGGTCTTTGGCGGTATTGCCTTAGTTACATCGTATAGCTTCGCCAACCTCATGCAGCGACAAAGGTTTTATGACTGCTGATTTTTAATAAGCTCCTCAAAATCCTTTGCGGGCATTGGTTTGTAGTAGTAATAGCCCTGAATCATATCGCAGCCTATATTGCGGAGAAATTCTACCTGTTCGTCGGTTTCGACGCCCTCGGACACTGTGGAGCAGTTAAGACCCTTTGCAAGCTCCACAATTGAGGATATAACCTTTTTGTTTTTCTCCGTAAGCTCGTTTCTCAGGAAGAAGCCGCCGTCTATTTTAAGCGTATGGAACGGAAGCACCGTAATCAGATTAAGCGAGGAGTAGCCAGAGCCGAAATCGTCCACTGATATTCTGAAGCCTGCGTCTTTCAGCGTTTTCATGGTGTCAATCAGCCTGTTCATGTTTTCGGTAAGCATACTCTCGGTTATTTCAAGCTCGATTTTATCGCGCGGCACGCCCAGGTTATCCACAAGCGCGCATATTTTTTCGGGGAAGTTTTCATCTCGCATATGGTGGCGCGAAACATTAAGCGATATCAGCGGCACTCTTGCCCCGTCGCGCAGCCAGCGCCTTATGTCTGCAACGGCGCTGCGGTATACCGCAAAATCCATATCCGCAATAAATCCGTTCTGCTCAAACAGCGGCACAAATCTGGAGGGCGGTATTATTTCGCCGTTTGGTCTTATCCAGCGCACAAGCGCTTCCGCGCCCTCTATTTCGCCTGTTTCGGTGTTGACTTTGGGCTGGTAGAATACCTTAAACTCGTTGTTTTCAAGCGCTTCTACCATGTGTGCTTCCACATACTGGCGCATCTGAAGTTCATCACCAAGGGTGCTGTCATATACGGCAATCATATTTTCTGTGTAGTACGCTCTGTCTTTCACGGTTTTCTGTGCAAGAATTGCCCTGTCAAGCGAAGCCATAATGCCCAGATGGTCAACGCCCAGTTCATAAACGCCTGCCACAAGGAATATGTGTATGCCGCACTTTTCCGCAACCTGCTGCTGCGCGCTGACAAGCATTTGTTTAAGGCGCGCGAGGCACTCCGTTATGCTGTTTGCTTTGTGCAGCATAACAAATCTTGCACCCTCAGAGCGGCAAATCAGTTCGCCCTTGCCTGTAGAACCTGAAAGAATATCTGCCACCGCGATAAGCACGGAATTTCCAAATTCATAGCCGCTGTTCTCGTTAAGGCGGCGGAAATTGGCAATGTTTACAACAGTGATAAAATAGCCGTCAGAATCCTGCGCGGTAATCCTCATAGAGTCAACCGCGAAACGGTCAAAGCCCATAACGCCCGTCAGCGTATCCCTTGTCTGTATATTGGAAATGCAGCCTGTAATATCCGCCGTGCCTACTGCGTAGCGCGTGCCGTTTTCTGTTTCTATGGCAGAAGCTGCCACGTTTATCCAGCGGCTGCCATTCTCACGGTAATATGCACAGGAAGCGTTAAGCTGACCTGTCTTAAGCTGCTGAACGGGGCAGTCCGCGCACGGCTCGTTATAGCCGCGTATTTTCTTGTAGCACAGGTCGCCGCTTTTAATTCCGTAATGGTTGGCTGCGCGCTCGCCCACATAATCAATCTCAAAAGTTTCGGGGATTATGGTAAATTCCTCAAGACTCATGCTGTCCATAACAGCACCCGAAACAGCCTCTTTTCTGTCCTGCGTAAGCTGCTTATAATACGCGGTAAACATGAAGTTAAGCGTATCGCTCAGCATTTTGATAACTGCATTGTCTGCGGCCGTCCATTCCGTTGTGTTCTTGCGTACAAAGGAAAAATATCCCTCAGCAGCGTTGCCCGCATATATAGGGCAAAGCACCGCTGCCGCTGCGCCGTTTGCAAGGCGGAAGCCGTATGCCGCACATTCATCGGCGTTTTCGGCATTTGCGTATATGATATTCTGTCCCGAAATCAGCTGCGCCGTTTTCTTGCTGTCGTAAATCTGATTGAGAGCGGGCAGAGCGGGATTGTACTCTGTATTGCCGTCACAGCTCCAGAGCATATACATATCGTCCCTGTCATCTTCGCTGAAGCGGCAGAAATAAACATAGTCCGCCGAGCTGTAGCGTCCTGCTTCGCGCAGTGCGCCTGCGACAGCGCCGCTGCCGGCTTCCTTGTTGATAAGCGCCGTGTTAATAAGCTGATGTATATTCTCCGCGCAGGCTGCTCCCGCAGCGTTGAGCGCAGGGTTGAAGCTGCTGCCGAACCCATGCTTTTCCATGTCCATGGAAGCGCTGTACAGCAGATAGCCGTTGCCGCCCTTTGCGGCAGCGTATTCCAGCGCGGTATATGCTTCTTTGTATGCGATATCGTAATTTTTCCCGTTTCTGAAAAGTGAAATTCCCGCGCTTATGGTGATATGCCTGCCATCGTTATCGGTGCAGCGGCGGTCATAGAATTTGAAAATCAGTCTTGAAGCTATCGCGCCCAGTGCAGGCAGACCGCTGAATTTAACATAAAAAGCGAAAATTCCGTCATCTGTTCTGCTGATAAGGCTGCCCTGTTCAACTGCGCCCTGCGCGTCAATCACCTCGGCAAGCGCACATTGAAGCTGCTGCGAGTCGCATTTGCAGCCGCGGCATATTTCGGCATAACCGTCTATGCCGATTATTATAAGAGCGGAATTTCTGAAGCTGTCGGCGTGCAGGCGCTGCTGTATGCTTTCGGCAAAGCTTTCGGGGGTAAGCACGCCTGTAAGCGGGTCGCATCTTTCGTCTGAGGTTGTGCCTGTGCCGCCCTTTTCCTCGGTTACATCAAGCGTTCTTCCCACAATGCGCAGCGGTCTTCCGCTTTCATCGCATATTGTTTTGCCCTCATACCTGTGCCATACTATGCCGCAGTCCTCGCTTATTATCCTGATATCGTACTGTATTTCCTTATCGCCGAGCTGCATTGCGTCGCACAGCTTGTTAAATACAGGGATATCGTCTGCATAGACTGTTCCCCTGCTGAGTACGGTATCTCTGAAGCGCACAATAGGTTCTACGATGGATTTATAGCTTCCGTTAAGCTTTTTGTACTGGTAGCAGATATCATCGGCAATATCGTATTCCCACAAACCGAAGTCTGTGTATTCCGACGCAATTCTGACTTTCAGGCTTTCTGCGCGCACCGCAAGCCTGAGAGAATTTATTTCCTTTTTTGCGGCGCTAAGCTGCTTTTCAAGCTCCTCAATTTTTATGTTCTGCTTATCGCTCACCTGACGTCACCTCCTTGAAGTTGTCGGGTACTATCTGATACAGCTTAATTATAACAAATATCCAACCTGTTGTCAATAAATTAAGCCAATTTTGTGCAAAAAAGAAAAAATCCCCTGCTGTTTTTTACAGTTTGATTGGGGATTTGTGTAATTTGTGGTTGATTTGCGTCAGCTGCAAAGGAATTTTGTGGCTGCTGCAAGCGCCTGCTGAAGCTGATTTCCCTCCACCATGCGATGCCCCGCGCTTTTTATGCAAAGCGAGTATATCTGCGGATTAAGCCGAAGGAACTCACTTGTGGCTTCGGGACTGACAAGCTCGTCATGCTCCGCGTATACTACAAAAATTCTGCCACTGTTCCAGCGGGGATTATATCCGGTGCAGGCACATTGCAAAAGCTGCCCATAAAAGCTGAACGGGATATGATATTCTATCCCCATTTTTATCACAAAGCCTTGGTTTTCAGCCTTTTCCATGGAGAAATCACTGTCTGTTGCTGCGGCTATCGCCAACAGCGACTGCGCCATGTCAACTGCGGGAACGCGCAGCACGATTTTTCTGAAGCTGTCTGCTTCCTGTTTCAGCCTTTGCAGCAGGCACAAGCCGCCAAAGCTTGTAGCAAATGCATACATTGCGCCGCCGATATTCTGTGAGATATAGCGTTCCACTGTCAGTATTTCGTCTATGCACTGCTCTAATGACAGCTGCTTGGCAGCTTCACTGCGCGCGCCGTGTGCGGGAAAATCGAAACAAAGCACATTAAGCCCGCGCGGGCAGACAAGCGCTGCCAGAGCCTCCACTGCGCCGCTCTCCTTGCTTCCGCCGAAGCCGTGCAGGGCAAGCACTGTTCCCGCTGCGTTTTCCGCACGGTAAAGCTTTATGGGAATATCCGAGATATCAAAGTATTCTGTTTGCATTTTTCCTCCATAAAAACATCGTGCGCGGCAGGAAAGCCGCACACGATGTCGTCTTAATTATTGCTTTCTGAAAGCTCCTTGTTCCAAAGGTCCTCAAACGCCTGCATCGGCATAGGCTTTGCGAAATAGTAGCCCTGAACCATATTGCAGTTAATTTCGGTAAGGAACTCCACCTGCTCTATGGTTTCAACGCCCTCTGAAATAACCTGCATATCCAGATTTTTGGCAAGGTCTACCACGGTGGAGATTACCGCGCGTCCCTTTTCGGAGTTTACCGTGCCGTTGAAGAACTCACGGTCGATTTTAACCACGTCAACGGGGATATCCTTAAGCATATTAAGCGAGGAATAGCCGCTTCCGAAATCGTCCAGTGAAAGCTTGAAGCCTATATCGTGCAGCTTCTGCACTACGGCAAGCAGCTTTTCCGTATCCTCCATGAATACGCTTTCGGTTATTTCAAGCTCGATGTATTCATAGGGAACTTCATATTTATCTACAATTTCTCTCAGCCGCCAGATATAGTTGTCGTAGTTAAGGTGCAGCTTTGACTGGTTTACGGATATCACAACAGGGGTTTTGCCCTCGTCAAGCCAGCGGCGTACAGCCCTGCAGACTTCTTCAAGAATGAAAAAGTCAAGCTCAACCACAAAGCCGTTTTTCTCGCTTATCGGGATAAACTCGTTTGGGAACACAAAGCCGAACTCCTTGCTGTTCCAGCGGATAAGCGCTTCCGCACCCTCAATGCGGCGGGATTTAAGGCCGTATTTCGGCTGAAGATAACACTCAAACTCGCGGTGGGCAAGCGCTGTGGGCATTATATTTTCATAGTCCTTTTCGCGCAGCGCCTTGTCGCGTATCTTGCCATCGTAGAAAGCTATTGAGGAGTAGTGCAGCCCCTTTAAGGTCTTTTTGGCGATTGTGCAGCGGTCAAGTGCGGCGTTTACATCTGCCTCTCCCGCTGGGGTTCTGCACTGATAAAGTCTGCAAACACCCGTGCTGAATATAACGGAGTATTTTACAAACATATTGTTTCGGCGCTCAAATTCCTCAAAAATGCCGTTAAGCCGTGCGGTTATGCCGGCGTCCTGCTGCGCGCGTATGGTGCAGGCGAAGTTATCGTCAGATATTCTCGCGCAGACCTCGTCCTCGTTCATAGCGTCGGAAATAGTTCTGTAAAGGCGCTCAAGCATTCGATCGCCCTCCTCGTAGCCAAGGCGGTCGTTGATAAACTTGAACTTGTTTATATCCAGCAGCGCTATTGCCCATCTGTCGGTGGGGTCTTTTCTGAACAGCTTTTTGGTATCCTCAATAAACTTCTGCTTGTTTCTGCCGCCTGTCAGCGGGTCGATATTGCCAAGCCGTCTTGCTTTTTTGTGCGCTATCAGCGCTGCCAGCACAGCTGCCGCGGCAAGAGCTGCCACAATTGCAGCAGCGGCGTAGATTATTTCAACAGGCACTTTCCCCTCGCCGGACAGGTCGTTTATAGCCGCGATAGCCTCCTGATATGTTTCGCCGTATTCTGTCGATGTAAGGCTTGCAATACATTTTCCGAATATGGAGCGAAGCTCGGTAGCCGCAGCGGAGTATACAAAGCACTCGTCATGCCTTACGGTGCTTGTTTTGATTATGGAAAGTTCGTTGGACCTTGTACCCAGCACATAAACGGCTTCATAAAGGTCGGTGCAGGCGATATCCGCCGTTCCGTTTTCCACTGCCAATATACATTCCTCCGCACTGTCATATGGCAGCAGTGCGGCGCTGCTGTATGCGGAGGCTGCATACTCGTTGATAACTGTGTTGCTGAACGGTATTGCGATTTTAAGGCTGCCTTTAAGCACCATATCGCTTCTGCCCACGGTTACTATAGGAACTGAAGCAAACGGGAACGACACGCTGAAGCTGCCGTATTCCGCTACATTTGTGCTGTTTGCGCCGCCGCATACGACATCAGCTTCGCCGTTTGCAAGCAGCGCCATACAATTGGAAAGGCTGCTGCATATCCGCACCTGAAAGGTTATGCCAGTCATTTCGGATATACGCTTCAGCACACTGCCCGTATGGCCTGTTATTGTGCCTGCTGTGCTGTCATAATTTTCAACGGCGCTTGCGCTTTCGTTGTAGGCTATAGTTATGACAGGGTTGCTTTCAATAAAGGACTTTTCCGCGCTGCTGAAAGCGAATATCTGAGAGCCGTATTTTTCTATATGGCGCGCGTATGCGTCCGAGGCGAAGCCGCTGTCCGCCATCAGCGTGGCATTTACGGCAACGTCAAACTCGCTTTTAAGCTGCGGGTCGCTGCCGGAAATCAGCATATAGCAATCCTGCGTGGCGTATTGGTATACAATTTTTTCGTCTTCCCACGGGCAGAAGCAGCATTTAAGCACCGCGTCAATCTTGCCGGAGTTAAAATCGTTTTTCATCTGGGCTTCGGTTTCGTATTCCACAAAGCTTGCTCTGTCCATCTCGCCGCGCACAAAAGTTCCGCCTGCGAAATATCTTCCCGCGCTTTCGGAGTGATAACCTATCGTTGACTGATTAAGCGCGTCAAGGTCGAAAAAGTTGATGTTGCTGTTTTCCTTGACGTATATGGCGGTATATTTTTTCATAAGCGCCGCGCTGCAAAGCTGGGGCGATACGTTTTCGCCGATGGAGCGGCCGCTGCTGTTGAAATACAGCTCCGACCAGTATTCGTATTCCTCTTTCGTTACACAGGGGATAACGTCTATAAGTCCCTCTGACAGCATCTGCATAAGCTCGTTGGGAGAGGCCTCTACAAAAACATAGCGGTGTCCTGTGTTTACCTGCATGGCGTTAAGATAATCATACGCAAAGCCGGTATACTTGTTGTTTTCCTTGTATATTCCAAAAAGCTCGCTTACGCCTATGCGCAGAGTATCGCCCTTTGTCGCCGAAACCGTTACGCAGGGCAGCGTGCAGCAAAGCGCTGCCACTGCCAGTATCGCTGCCAATATCCGCTTCAGACTGTGTATTCGCAAAAAAGATCACCCCGAATATTTAAGATGGCTGTAAATTGTCGGGCGGAGAAAATCCGCCGTATATTTTTTATGCCAATAAATTTTACTACAATAAAGTATAGCATTTATTTATTCATATTTCAATAGCTTAAAGTTAAAATTTCAATTATTCGCAAAAACCGAACAGTGTATTTGGCTATTTTTCACAAAAAACTTGACAAAAAGCATTGAGTGATGTATAATTATAGCAATACTGTCAGATTTCTGTTCGGTGTTGCTTTAATATTTTTAGGAGAGTAATTATTTTATGAAATGGTATGAAAACGCTGTATTTTATCACATCTATCCAATCGGCTATTTTGGCTGCGACCGTGTGAACGACAGACAGTCCGAGCCTTCACACGCTGTTCTCAGGCTTATTGACGATATTCCGCATATAAAGTCGCTTGGCTGCAATGCTGTTTATTTCGGTCCTGTGTTTGAATCTGTGGCTCATGGCTATGATACTATCGACTACACTAAAATCGACCGCCGCCTTGGAACTAATGAGGATTTTAAATGCGTATGTGACGCCCTGCATGAGAACGGCATAAGAGTAGTTCTTGATGGTGTATTTAACCATGTAGGCAGGGATTTCGGCGCGTTCTGTGATGTGCGCGAGCATAAGCTTGGCAGCGCAAAAAGGGACTGGTTCCATGTGCGCGAGGGCAATTCCCCCTACAACGACGGCTTCTACTACGAGGGCTGGGAGGGTCATTATGAGCTTGTTAAGCTTAACCTCTACAATCCCGATGTAAAGAACTACATCAAGGAGTGCATTACAGGCTGGAAAAACGAGTTTGGCATTGACGGTCTGCGCCTTGACGTTGCATATTGCCTTGAAGAAAATTTCCTGCGCGAGCTTCACGGTCACTGCAAATGGCTGTCGGAGGATTTCTTTCTGCTTGGCGAAACGCTCCACGGCGATTACAATAAATGGTGCAACCCCGAGATGCTTGACAGCGTGACGAACTATGAGTGCTACAAGGGTCTGTTCTCCAGCTTCAACGATATGAATATGTTTGAAATTGCGCACTCCATCAACCGCCAGTTTGGCAGCGAGCAGTGGTGCATTTACCGCGGAAAGCATCTGTATACCTTTGTTGACAACCATGACGTTACAAGAATTGCTTCCATGCTTAATGTAAAGGAGCAGCTTCCTGCAATCTACACGCTTATGTTCATGATGCCGGGTATTCCCGCAGTGTACTACGGAAGTGAATTCGGCGTCCTTGGCGACAAGCGCGGCAACAGTGACGATATTCTGCGCCCCGAATTTAATCCCGAAAAGATGAGGAACGAGGGCGTGTGCGACCTTACAAAGCACATTGCGGCTCTTGCGGAGATACAGAAAAATCACTCTGCCGCTTCAATGGGTGATTACAGACAGGTGCAGCTTACCAACAGGCAGTATGCGTTTACCCGCAGCGCGGACGGAGAAACCTTGCTTACTGTAATAAATGCAGACGCAAACCCGTTTACGTTCAATCTGAACATGGGCGGCGCAAAGCAAAATCTGCTTAATGGCGAAACCATGGAGCTTGGCGGACTTACCCTTCCCGCTTTTGCAAGCGCTGTGTTTGTACTTTAATTGAAGACAACACCGCACAATAACTGTGCGGTGCCGCTTGAAATATATAGATTAAATCTACTGGTATTGTAAGCAAGAGGTGATTGCGTGGATAAATCTCCTGTTGAAATATGGCTGTGGCTGCTGCTTGTGCTGCTGCCGCATAATGCGCGTACATCTGAAATTCTGCGCATCTATGGCGGCTCTGCGCTTGATGCGGCAAAGGCTATGCGTGATGGAGAGTGCCAGCTTTCCGCTGCTGAAAGGCAGCGTGTTGAGCGCACCCGCACAAGAGAGGTTCGCTCGCTTATCAATGAATGCGAACGTCTTGGCATACGCATTATAACGCTTGACGATGATGAATATCCTCAGCAGCTGCGGGACATTTCCGACCCGCCTATTGTGCTGTTTGTCAGGGGCAGCCTTATGCCGCTCAGAACCATGCCTGCACTTGCCGTTGTGGGACCCCGCCAGCCGTCTGAATACGGCAGAAAGGTCTGCGAAAGGCTTTGCAGCGAAAGCGCAGGGGACGGTGTTGCCATCATAAGCGGCATTGCGGTAGGCATTGACGCCTGCGCACACCGCTCCGCGGTAAATAATGGCGGTTATACCGTGGCAGTGCTTGGCTGTGGTCTGATGGTGAATTATCCTGGGGAAAACGAGGAACTAAAAGAAGCCATATTGCAATCGGGCGGCGCCCTTGTTTCGGAACTGCTGCCGTATGCTTCTGTATCTCAGGGCTATTTCAAGCACCGCAACAGGATTATTTCGGGGCTTGCGGGTGCGGCGCTTATAGTGGAGGCTTCTTCGCGCAGCGGCGCGCTGCTTACGGCGGCACACGCGGTAAAGCAGGGACGAGCGCTTTTATGCATACCGCCGCAGGATATTTTTGCTGAACGCTTCAGCGGACTTTCGCAGCTTTTGTCGCAGGGTGCAAGACCCGTGTGCAGCATATGCGACCTTTATTCCGCCATGATTGAAACAGACGGTCGTGCCGCTGCACTTAGAAGGCTGCTGCCGCAAAAGGAGAAGCAGTGGCTTGGTTCGCTTTCTGCGGTCAGACCTGCGCTTGTCCGACCGGCTGAGTTAAGGCAAAACAAGCCGAAGGAAGTCTCTTGCGCACCGCAGCAGCCTGCGGTAAAGCCAACGCCCGATATATCGCAGCTTAGTCCCGAAGAGGGGGAGATTGTTTCCCTTATCGCGGAGGGCGCGATGACTATGGACGAGCTTATAGAAAAAACAGGAATACAAAGTGATAAGCTTTGCGCGGTTATATTGGGTCTGGAAATAAACGATGTAATAACCCGCACGCGCGAGGGGACGTTTCTGCTTTGTTGATTAAAGCTGTGCGAAGCTGTCTTCAATAACATCATAAACGTGCAGCGGCGACACTTCATTTTTATTAAGTACTTCCAGCATTCGCTCTGCGTCCTCGCGCACCGATGAAAAATCAGTTATGCAGCACTCGCCGCAGCGAAAGCCGTAAGCGGTATAAGCTGCGCCGTCCTCATTGGTTTGGCTTGTGGCTGTCAATTCCCACATCTTTAGAACCTCCTTTCTTGCGCCGCAGTTTACACTGCGGCATATTTGGCGTAATTTCTGCGCGGATTTTACAAATATTATTATATCAGAAAATATTCGATTTGTCCGCTAATATTCCGTTAAGAAGTATATCTTAATGATTTCTTAACACTCCACATAATGCACAAATACAAATTGGATAATAAATATGCTTTATACTATAAGTTATATTTATCTCTGTATCCTTCGATACGATTTTTTTGCGGCGGTTTTGAAAAACAGGCTGAGTTTTTCCACGGATTCAACATAGTTTTCAACACAGAAAAATGAAAATTTCGTGATAATAACGCGGTTTTCCGCGGGATATGTTGAAAACCTTTCCCAAATACTCAACAAATCAACATTTTTAACAAGGTTTTCAACTGTTTTCAACGTTGAAAATTAGAAAAAAATTATGCGGGAAGTCATGCCGTGTGCTTGCATTTTTTCGCGCCGTTTTGCTGTTTTCCGCATTATTTCATTGTGGAAATGCAACAGATCATTTTAAGGCTGCGTGGAATTTGTTGCCATAAAATGTCAAAAAATATCAGCCGTCCCGTAAGAAACGGAACGGCCGAATTTTTTATAAACCGCACATTTTGTCGAAACAAGTCGGCTGAGGTCAGATATTTCCAGACGCTTGTCTGACGATATCGGCTATTTTTTTCATACGCGACATGGAAAGCACCTCGCCGCCGTGATATTCGCCAAGAAAGCCGATAAGCTCCGCCTCGCTTGCGCAGACATAATCGTTTTCGCGCAGATTAAGCCGCAGCCTTGCGTTGGGAGAGGAGAAAAACAGCACCGTATCAATCCATACGTCCTCGCCCGCGGCGCTGAGAATACTTTTAACTATATCGCGCTGGCGGCGCATTTGTTTGATTGGGTTTTCCATTTCCTGCTGTGTGGATTTGCCATCGCGGTAGTATTTGCGCTGTATCCACTTATCGGATTTCCAGCCGCCTATAATTGTACCCGAATGGTTTTTAACCTCCACGATAATAACGCCGCTGTGGCTGATAATCAGCAAATCAAGCTCAGAACGCCCGCGCTTGTACCTTACAGGCAGGTTGCGGAAGATTATGTTGTTGCCGTTAAGCCTTTTAACGGCGCGGTAAAGCCGTTTCTCCCCGCGCACACCGGAGCTTAGCACGCTGTATCTTCTGCCAAGCACCATGTAGGCAATGTTGCAGGAAAAAATCAGCAGGATAAACACAATTGCCACCACAAGGTTGTTATAAAGCTGCATGGATACAAAAACAATCAGCAGAATGACAGGCATAACGCCTGCCACAACCTGGCTTATAAAAAGCGCTGCCGCCTTTTTCTTGTTTGCGTTTCTGCCATTGATTACCTTGTTCATTATCTGCCCTTAAACGTTGAAGCGGAACAGCGTTACATCGCCGTCCTTCATTACATATTCCTTGCCCTCAAGGCGGACAAGACCCTTTTCCTTTGCGGCTGCCATGCTTCCGCAGGCTATAAGGTCGTCAAAGGCGACAATTTCCGCGCGGATAAAGCCCTTTTCAAAATCGGTGTGGATTTTACCCGCTGCTTGCGGCGCTTTTGTGCTGTTTGTAATGGTCCACGCGCGCACCTCCTGCGGACCTGCGGTAAGGTAGGAAATAAGACCCAGCAGGCGGTAGCCTGTCTTGATTATTCTTGCAAGACCGGATTGCTCAAGGTTGAGGTCGGACAGGAACATTGCCTTGTCCTCATCGTTCATATCGGATATTTCGGCTTCAATCTGGGCGCATATCGGAAGCACCTCTGCGTGTTCTTCTGCGGCAATTTCGCATACAGCCCTGTACTGTTCATTGTTGTTTATATCGCCCGTAAAGTCCGCCTCGGACAGGTTTGCGGCGTAGATTACCGGCTTATTGGAAAGCAGGGGAGTTGTTTTGATAATTTCGCGCTCCTCCTCGGAGAAATCAAAGCTTCTTGCGGATTTTCCGTTAGTCAGGTGTTCAAGCAGCGCTTCAAGAAAATCCACCTCTTTTTGCAGGCTTTTATCGCCCTTCATCAGCTTTTTGGTGCGGTCAAGGCGGCGCTCCAGTATCTCGATATCGGAGAAGATAAGCTCCAGATTTATGGTTTCTATATCCCTCGCCGCGCCGATACAGCCGTCAACATGGATAATATTGTCATCGTTGAAGCAGCGAACCACATGAACGATAGCGTCCACTTCTCGGATATTTGAAAGAAACTTGTTTCCAAGACCCTCGCCCTTGCTTGCGCCCTTTACAAGACCCGCTATATCCACAAATTCCAGTGTTGCGGGGGTGAATTTTTCGGGATTGTACATTTTTGCAAGCACGTCAAGCCGCTCATCGGGAACGGAAACAATGCCCACATTAGGCTCTATTGTGCAGAAAGGATAGTTTGCAGACTCTGCGCCCGCGTTTGTAAGCGCGTTAAAAAGGGTACTTTTGCCGACATTCGGCAGACCCACCATGCCAAGCTTCATAATTATAAGACCTCTTTCTTTTTAGATAAATATATCACTATTGTATCATCTTTTTTATATTTTTGCAAGTGGTTTAGAACATTTGCTTTTACGCAAAAATAAAAAACATTCTAAGCTAACAGCTTTGCTTAATTTAAGTAAATTAACTATAAAATTGTGTGCGATATTGCACATAAACGGCGCGGAAATACTGTATAAAACAACTATTGAAATCGGGCGGAATTTGCGGTATAATAGAAACATAAGATTTGAGGCAATATTGACGTCCCCCATGGGGGACGTGCAGTCTGTACAGACTGCACGTCACACAGCTCTTAATTGCCTTTAACGCTTTGTTTTCCGCTACGCGCGGAGAACGAAAATTTCTATGGAGGTATAATGATGAAAAAGCTAAAGGCTACACTTGCGGTTCTGCTTGCGGCTGCTTCTGTGCTGTCGCTTTCAGGCTGTGCGGAAGATGTTGCGCCCATCGGCGGAAGCACGGGCGGCGATACCATTTCGGCAGCGGGTTCTTCTGCTTCTGCAACAAGCGCAACCACTACCACATTTGCTGAGAATGAGGGTGTTAACGACGCGGTTCACAATATGGACGTTACCACGCTTGACAACCCCGACCTTGAGGTTACAGAGAGAATTGAGTGGATGGCTACCACTGGTTGGGTAATAGATGAAACAACCCCTGCTGCTATTCTTTTCAAAGAGGTTTACGGCATACCCACGACAGGTAAGTACGAAAGCTGCGATGGCAAGATTTTCGACTTTACAGAGGTTTCTTATGAGGAGCGTTTTGACGCGCTTGGTAAGGCTATTGCCGCAGACCAGTCGCCCGACCTGTTCCCGTTCTACATTGACGATTTCCCCTCTGGCGTTGCGCGCGGAAGATATAACCCCGTTGACGACATAATCGACCTTGACGGTCCTAAGTGGGATATTTACAGAGATTGGATTGAGCAGTTTGCTGTGGGTGATGACCACTACTGCGCAATTTGGTACGCTAACCTGCGTGACCTTATGTACTATAAAAAGAGCAACATTGAGTCTATCAATGCTGAAGACCCCAGAGAGCTGTTTGAAAAGGGCGAGTGGACATGGGATAAGTTCCTTGAAATTGCCCGCGCATGGCAGGACAGCGGCGACGGCAAGTATGCCCTTGACGGCTGGAATGGTCCCGACCTGTTTACGGTTACCACAGGCGTGCCTATGGTTGGCTGGGACGGCACACACCTTGTAAACAATCTTAACAACTCTGCTGTTGAGCGTGTAGAGGAGTTTATGGCAACAATCCAGAAGGAAAATCTGCGTTACCCCGTTCATGAGAATGGCTGGTCCATCAACCCCAAGCTTTGGGCAACTGATTACACCCTGTTCTACTGCAACGGCGGCACATGGGTATTTGAGGGCAATTCAGGTCTTCAGGCTTATGCAGAGAAGCTTGGCTGGAGCGATGACGAAATCGTTATAGTTCCTGTTCCTAAGGATCCGCAGGCTGATAAGCACTATGCATACGCAAAGCAGGATTCGCTTATGTGGGTTAAAGGCTCTGACAATGCAAACGGCGTAGCTGCATGGCTTGACTGCAACGCTACCGTTTCTCAGGACCCTGAGGTTAATATGGCAGGCAGAGAGCAGCAGAAAGAAAACTACGGCTGGTCTGATTACAACCTTGACGCTTACTATGAGTGGAGCGATATCACCAAGACTCCCCTTACCCTTATCTTTGACTATAAGACAGGTGTGGGTCTTGACAGTGCTAATGCTGAAGATCCCATCGCAGCACTTACCAGCAATGTTTGGTGGGCAGGCGAGCAGACCTTTACACAGATCCGCGCAGAAAATGAGGGCGCTATTAACGCGGCAATCGCCGAGATGAACGACTTCCTTGACGCTATGTAATTGCGCACAAATTGCATAACCTATCCCCCGCCTTTTGGCGGGGGATATTTTTGCGCAAAAAAATTCCCCGCGCCATGTGCAGCGCGGGGAAAATGAGAGGTGTTACTGCCGCCGAAAATGCGGAGGGAAAACGGCGGCTTTCAGATTTTTGAAATCTGTCAATATGGAGATATATTATAACTTAGGCAAGATGTCACCCGCCTCTTGGGCGGCGCTGCCTGTGCCTTATCGGCTGTGATTAAATGATACATTATCATTGTGAAGCTGCAGTTTTCAATTTGTGAAAATTATGAGAATATTTATTTCACCGCCGCTTTACATTACGGGAATTTTGTGGTATACTGTATATTGATATCTGATAATCGGAGGTTTAACAATTATGTATAAAGAATTTTCGGATAAGGTTTCGGGCGTTCAGCCGTCCGCAATAAGAGAGATACTTAAATTCACCGCCGACCCTGAGGTTATAAGCTTCGCCGCAGGCAATCCCGCGCCGGAGGCTTTCCCCACCGAGGTTATAGCAAAGCTTTCCGCCGATATCTTCGCGGAAGAACCCGTAAACGCCCTGCAATACTCCATAACCGAGGGCTATCCCAAGCTGCGCGAGTGGCTGAAAGCCGATTTGACAAAGCAGGGTCTGTTCAAGGAGGGTGACAACGTCATCATCACATCGGGCGCACAGCAGGCTATCGAAACAGTGGCAAAAATCCTGTGCAACGAGGGCGATGTTATAATTTGTGAGGACCCCGCGTTTATCGGCTCGCTTAACGCGTTCCGCTCCTACGGTGTTAAGCTTGTGGGCGTTCCCATGGATACAAACGGCATGATAGCGGAGCAGCTTGAAGCCGCGCTGAAAGCAAATCCAAGAACAAAGTTTATCTACACAATCCCCAATTTCCAGAACCCCACGGGCAAAACCACAACGCTTGCCCGCAGAAAGGAGATACTCACCCTTGCCGAAAAGTACGGCGTGTACATTCTGGAGGATAACCCCTACGGCGCGCTTCGCTTTGCCGGAGAGGACGTTGAAAATATCAAGAGCCTTGACAAAAACGGTCATGTGCTGTACTGCGGAAGCTTTTCCAAGGTGCTGGCGCCCGGACTTCGCGTGGGCTATCTGCTTGGCGCGGCTGAAATCCTTGCAAAGGCGACTGTCGGCTTGCAGACAAGCACTGTACATACAAATATCTGGGCGCAGATGCTTACCTATCGTTTCCTTACAACGGTGGATTTTTCACAGCATATCGCAAGGCTGCGTGATATTTACCGCCACAAGTGCGCGCTTATGCTGGACGGCTTAAAGTCTGCGCTGCCCGATTTTGTGGAGCTTACAAATCCCGAGGGCGGTCTGTTTATCTGGGGAACTCTCCCCGACAAGTACGATATGAACGCGTTCTGCACCGAGGTTGTTCACCGCAAGGTTGCACTTGTGCCGGGAAATGCGTTCTCGGCAGATGAAAGCGCGGTTTCGCACAGCTTCCGCATGAATTTCTCCACGCCTACGGACGAGCAGATTGTAAAGGGCGTGGAAATTCTGGGCAAGGCTGCCGCAGAGCTTCTTAAGTAATAATTAAATATTTGAAAGGTATATATCATGGAAGAACAGAAAAAAAATATGCTCAGCCTTATCCAGCCGACAAATACGCCCCATCTTGGAAATTATCTCGGCGCAATGATAAAC
The DNA here is from genome assembly GCA_964557825.1 of uncultured Ruminococcus sp. Taxonomy (GTDB): domain Bacteria; phylum Bacillota; class Clostridia; order Oscillospirales; family Ruminococcaceae; genus CAG-115. Next base: position 1,475 of record CAZLBL010000042.1, on the reverse strand, counting down.
TGGGTAAAGCTCCAGAACGATTATAACTGCTTTTTCGGCATTGCGGATTTACATTCCATCACCGTAAGACAGGACCCTGTAAAGCTTCGCGCGCAGATTAAGGAAAGCTATGCTCTGCTTATCGCCGCAGGTCTTGACCCCGAAAAATCCACGCTTTTTGTTCAGGGACATAATCCCAATCACGCGGAATTGTCATGGGTGCTTTCGTGCTATACCCAGTTTGGAGAGCTTTCCAGAATGACGCAGTTCAAGGATAAATCCGCAAAGCACCCCGATAATATAAACGCGGGTCTGTTTACTTATCCTGTGCTTATGGCGGCGGATATACTGCTGTATCAGGCAGACCTTGTCCCTGTCGGCATTGACCAGAAGCAGCATCTGGAGCTTGCAAGAAATATCGCACAGCGCTTTAACGGCGTTTACGGCGATACATTTACAATGCCTGAGCCGTATATAACCCAGACAACCGCAAAGGTTATGTCGCTTCAGGAGCCGGAAAAGAAGATGTCAAAATCCGATGAAAATCCCAACGCCAGCGTATGGATTCTTGATGATAAGGACACGATAATCCGCAAGTTCAAGCGCGCCGTTACCGACAGCGAAACCGAGGTGTGCGCACGCGAGGGCAAGGACGGAATTATAAATCTTATGTCGATATATTCCGCAGTAAGCGGCAAAAGCTTTGAGGAGATAGAAGCCGAGTTCAAGGGCAAGGGTTATGGAGATTTCAAGCTTGCTGTCGGCGAGGCTGTGGCAGATATGCTTGCACCCATGCAGGCGGAGTTTAAGCGCGTTTCCGCAGATAAGGCTTACCTTGAAACCTGCATGAAGCAGGGCGCAGAAAAGGCTTTCAAGGCTTCCAGAAAGACCATGCAGAAAGTGCATAAAAAGGTAGGCTTTGTGGCGCTTTAACGCAAAATATACGCACAGTATATGCTTGCTTGGCGTTATACTTTAAGTTTCGTTAAAAATCACGAAATATTCCCCGATTTGCGGGCGTTAAGCTGTGATAATCTACAAAATTGCGGGCTTTTTGCGATTTATACTTGCATTTTGGGGCGGTTTCTGATAAAATAATATACGTTACTGAAAAATATCCACTAGAGAGGTAGGTGCTTATAAATGGCAAAGTGCGAAATCTGCGGCAAGGGCGTAACATTCGGTATTAAGGTATCTCACTCCCACAGACGCAGCAACAGAACATTCAAGCCCAATGTTAAGAAGGTTAAGGCTATCGTAAACGGTACTCCTTGCAGAGTAAACGCTTGCACACGCTGCCTGCGTTCGGGTCTTGTACAGAGAGCAATCTGATAAACTTTTACAGAAAAGTTTTTTCGACAGAAAATTATTCCCCTGTCCGCAATAGCGGGCGGGGGTTTTCTGTTTTTACTTGACAAATGCGCTTTATGGAAGTATACTTATATATAACTTAGGCAAGATGTCCCCCGCCTCTTAGGCGGCGGGTTCCATTTACC
>CAZLBL010000041.1:11750-18995 GCA_964557825.1 uncultured Ruminococcus sp. | reverse complement strand
TTCTTGCTGTAATATCAGCCTAACCGCGCAAGACATTCGTCGGACTGGTTCGGTGGTTTTGCTCCTGCGCTTGGAAAAACATTCTGGCAGGCTGATTTGTTTTTGAAATTGCAGGCGGATAAATTTTCTTATCGCGGGCATGATAACAGCAGATGCTGGTTAAGGACGGGAGGATACAAGAATGAATATTTCCAATGACATCATATATGTCGGTGTGAATGACCACGATATTGATTTGTTTGAGGGACAGTATAAAGTCCCCGATGGAATGGCTTACAACTCATATGTCATTCTGGACGAAAAAATCGCTGTGATGGATACAGTGGACGCAGGTTTTACACATCAATGGCTTGATAATATACGCGCGGCAGCTTCGGGCAGAAGCCCCGATTATCTGATTGTGCAGCATATGGAGCCTGACCATTCCGCCAACATTATAAATTTTGCAAAGGCTTATCCCTCGGCTAAAATAGTTTCGTCCGAAAAAGCGTTTGCCATGATGAAAAATTTCTTCGGTACGGATTTTGCCGACAGACAAATTGTTGTTGCGCAGGGCGATACACTCGCTCTGGGCAGACATACGCTGAGTTTTGTGGCGGCGCCTATGGTTCATTGGCCCGAGGTTATCGTTACCTATGATAGCTGTGACAAGGTTTTGTTTTCAGCGGACGGCTTCGGCAAATTCGGCGCGATTGACAGCGGCAGAGAGTGGGCGGACGAGGCGCGGCGTTACTATTTCGGTATAGTTGGAAAATATGGCGCGCAGGTGCGGGCGCTTCTGAAAAAAGCAGAAACGCTTGATATCCGCATTATCGCACCGCTTCACGGTCCTGTGCTTACCGAAAATCTCGGTTATTATATCAACCTTTATCATACATGGTCAGGATATCTTCCCGAAACTGAGGGCATAGTAATAGCCTACACTTCTGTATACGGAAACACGGAAAAGGCGGTTATGGCACTTGCGGAGAAGCTCAGACACAACGGCTGTCCAAAGGTTGTGATACACAATCTTACGCGCTGCGATATTGCCGCAGCGGTTGCGGACGCGTTCAGATACAGCAAGCTTGTGCTTGCGTCAACCACCTATAACGCCGAGGTTTTCCCGCCGATGAGGGAATTTATCACGCAGCTTGCAGAGCGCAATTTCCGCAGCAGGACGGTGGCGCTTATCGAAAACGGAAGCTGGGCGCCGCTTGCGGCAAAGGTTATGAAGCAAATGCTTGACGGCTGCAAAAACATCACCTATACCGAAAACAGTGTAAGGATAATGTCCGCGCTGAATGCGGAAAGCACGGCACAGCTTAACGCGCTTGCAGATGAGCTTTGTATGGAGTATCTTGCGCAGCAGGACGCAACTGCGGATAAATACGACCTTTCCGCGCTTTCCTGCATAGAATATGGCTTGTATGTGGTTACTTCTAATGATGGCGGCAGGGATAACGGTCTTATTGTAAACACAATAACGCAGGTTACAAATGTTCCTAACAGGATAGCGGTTACCATCAACAAGGAAAGCTATTCACACCACATAATCAGACAGACAGGTATAATGAATGTGAATTGCCTTACCGTGGACGCGCCGTTTTCAGTGTTTGAGAAATTCGGGTTTGCAAGCGGGCGCAGCGTGGATAAATTCGCCGATGGCGAGCTGCTGCGCTCCGATAATGGGCTTGTATTTCTGCCGAGATATATAAATGCCTTTATGTCGCTTAGGGTGCAGCAGTATGTTGACCTTGGCACGCACGGAATGTTTATATGCGAGATTACCGAGGCGCGGGTTATATCCTCTGCAGACAGTATGACATACGCATATTACCATGACCATGTAAAGCCCAAATCCGAAATCGAGGGCAAAAAAGGCTTTGTATGCAAAATATGCGGCTATGTGTATGAGGGCGACGTACTGCCCGAGGACATAGTCTGCCCGCTGTGCAAGCATGGCGCGGCGGACTTTGAACCAATAGAACAGGAGAGATGAAAATGAAAAAATATGTATGCGACGCCTGCGGCTGGGTTTATGACGAGGAAAAGGGCGCGCCCGAGTTTGGTATTGAGCCGGGAACCAAATTTGAAGATTTGCCCGATGACTTCGAGTGCCCGTTATGCGGCGTAGGCAAGGATATGTTCAGCGAACAGTGACCCACAAAAAATCGGCGAGCCTGTAAAGACTCGCCGATACATATTTTATGAATTGAATTTTACTGATTTATCCGCGCGGTGCTGATTTAATCCGCAAAAAGCCGCTGAAGCTCCTCAGCGATTATTTCGCGGCATTCTCCCGATTTAAGCGCGGGGTCAAGCGATATTCCGCCCATGCGTACTCTTTTCAGATGGACAACTTTATTTCCAACCGCCTGCATCATGCGCTTAACCTGATGATATTTGCCCTCGTGCAGCACAAGGCTTACAATATTAGGATTGCCTGTGGGGGTGAGAACTGCGGGCAGGCACTGCTCCCCGCCGTCTATGGTTAAGCCTGCGGCAAACGCTTTGGCATAATGCGCTTCACATGGTTTTTCAAGTGTTACTATATATTCCTTTTCCACATGGCTTTTTGGCGACAGCATACGGTGCGACAGCGCGCCATCGTCCGTGATAAAGACAAAGCCCTCTGTATCCTTGTCCAGCCTGCCGGCGGGGAACAGACCCTTGCGGCGCAGACTTTCGGGAATAAGCTGCATAACGGTTTCGCTTAACTCGTCCCTTGTGGCGCAGACAATGCCTTGCGGCTTGTTAAGCATTATGTAAACAAATCTGCGGTAGCATATTTCTCTGCCGCAGACGGCTATTTTGTCGCTTTCGGGAATGATTTTGGTTTCCGGCGATTTTGCGGGTACGCCGTTTACGGTTATCTGCCGCTTTTTTATCATTGCTTTTGCTTCAGAGCGGGAAGCGCCCGTCTGCTCCGATATAAATTTATCTATGCGCATTTATATTCTCCGTTGCGGACAGATGGCGGTTAAACAACCAAGCCCTGTCGGCGCTTTGCAAAGACAGACTTATTTTTCCATAAGCAGCTGAATGCCCTTTTTCAGCAGCTTAAGCTGCGTTTGCAGATAATACTCGTCCTCAAAAAGCGCGTAATGCACGCTGGCGCGTATCAGCATAAATATAAGCGGCGTTATAATATCGGACGGAATGCCAATCTTTGTTTCCAAAAGCTGCGCATATTCGGTGTAACGCTTGTTTACGCCATCAAAAAACTGCCGACCGTACTCAATATATTTGGGATTAGTATACACCTGATACATCAGGCGGTATTTCTTGCCGTGCCGTGCTGCTGTCCAATAAGGAATTTCGTCAATAAAGCGCATTACATCTTCGGGAGTGCTTGGGGCAAGGACCATAAAATCGTCTTCAACCTTGCTCATGCAATGCTCGGTAGACTGGATAATCAAATCGTCCAGGTCACGGAAATATGTATAAAGGCTGCCCGAGGACATATTACACGCCTTCGCCAGCCCCTTTATGCCCACATTATTAAGGCCATATTCTGCATAGCAGTCAAAGCATTTTTCCATAAGTTCAATTTTCTTCTGCTGATGAGTGTCTTCGTTTATAACACGCATAAATTATACTCCTTGTACTGTTATTGCATTAAATCCTAAAATCAATGCTGAGCATTTAATCATTAAATACCTCATATTGATTATATCACATTGCACAAAACAATTCAAGGGGTTTTATGAAAATTGTCGATTTTTTTGTGCGGCGTTCAACATTTATCGCAGCACCGCGGGAATTATCAAAAAATATGTATTTCCCCTTGAAAAAAGGCGTAATAAATGATATAATATATAGCGTATGAGCTTTGCTTATTATTCAAATAAAATGAAAGAGGGATAAAAAATTATGGCAGACACCATGCAGGGTCTTAAAAGAACGCATTACTGCGCAGAGGTTGCCCTCGGCAGCGGCGAGGTTGTTGTAGGCGGCTTCACACAGAGAGTGCGCGACAAGGGCAGCCTTATATTTATAGATTTGCGTGATACTTCGGGTATCGTTCAGCTTGTTTTTGATGAAACCACCGAAAGGGCAGTGTTTGAAAAGGCAAAAACCGTCCGTTCGGAATATGTGCTGATGGCAAAGGGCATTGTGCGCGCAAGAGAAAGCGTAAACAGTGATATCGCAACAGGCGCGGTTGAAATAATGGTTACAGAGCTGCGTATTCTCTCAAAATCGCAGACAACTCCGTTTGAGATAGTTGACAACTGCAAGACAAACGAAGAGCTTCGCCTTAAGCACCGTTATCTTGACCTGCGCAGAAAGCCGCTTCAGGATAACCTTAAAATGCGCCATGAGATTGCAAAATGCGCGCGTGAATATTTCTATGAAAACCGCTTCTATGAGATTGAAACGCCCATGATGATTAAATCCACGCCCGAGGGTGCGCGCGACTATATCGTTCCCTCGCGTATCCATAACGGCAAATTCTATGCCCTGCCGCAGTCGCCGCAGATTTATAAGCAGCTGCTTATGATTGCGGGTATGGACAGATATATCCAGCTTGCGCGCTGCTTCCGCGATGAGGATTTAAGAGCCGACAGACAGCCCGAGTTTACCCAGATCGACCTTGAAATGAGCTTTGTTGACGTTGAGGATATCCTTGAAATGCTGGAAGGCTTTGTTAAGCGTCTTTACAAGCAGGTGCTTAATGTCGATATTCCCACCCCGCTGCCCCGCCTTACCTATAACGAGGCAATGGAGCGTTACGGCTCGGATAAGCCCGATACGCGCTTTGGCATGGAAATTACCGATATCTCCGATATAGTAAAGAACAGCGGCTTTTCCGTGTTTGCGGACGCAATAGCAAACGGCGGCAGCGTGCGCGGTATCGTTGCAAAGGGCGCAGCCGACAAGCTGACCCGAAAGGAAATAGACAAGCAGGTTGAGTTTGTGCGCGGTATCGGCGCAAAGGGTCTTGCCTATGTAAGATGGGTTGAGGACGCGCCAAACTGCTCCTTCGGCAAGTTTATGGGCGAAGGCGAGCTTCCTGCTATACTTTCTGCGCTTGGCTGTGAAAAAGGCGACGTTGCGCTTATCGTTGCCGATAAGAACAAGGTAACGCTGCCGGTTCTCGGTGCGCTGAGATTAAAACTTGCAAAGCAGCTTGACATTATTCCCGATGGCTGGAATTTCCTTTGGATTACAGAGTTTCCGTTCTTTGAGTATGACGAGGAAAGCGGAGAATGGCTTGCAATGCACCACCCCTTTACAATGCCCATGGACGAGTGCCTTGAGTATCTTGAAACCGACAAGGAAAAGGTTCGTGCAAAGGCGTATGACCTTGTGCTTAACGGAATTGAGCTGTCCAGCGGTTCTATACGCATAACGGATTATGAGCTTCAGCAGAGAATGTTTGAGCTGCTTGGTCTTACCAAGGAGGAAATTGACGCAAAATTCGGCTTCCTTGTGGACGCATACAAATACGGCGCTCCCCCTCACGGCGGCGCGGGTATAGGTCTTGACCGTCTTGCAATGCTGATGTGCGGCTGCGACAGCCTGCGCGATGTTGTGGCGTTCCCGAAAATAAAGGACGCAAGCGAGCTTATGAGCGAGGCGCCCTCGGTTGTTTCGGACGAGCAGCTTAAAGAGCTTGGCATTGCCGTAACCGTTTCACAGGAATAATCACTGCCGTGCAAGACCATACGGTTTTGCGCGGCACTTTGCAAAAATAATCTATATTTTGATGTACACAATTAAACTTATCAGACCAACTGCGGAATATGCGGGTCAGATAATGCAGTACCGCCGCGAATTTCTTGAAAATAATCCCGCAGAGTGCATGGGCGGCTGCGGAAATCTTCGCCGCTGTGCAAACGCGGAGGAATGGCTGAAAGAGATTAACCGCCTTTCAGACCCCGCGCTTTGCCCGCAGGGTTATGCGCTTTCGGACGTATATCTTGCGGTCAGGGGATTTGATAACCGCCTTGTGGGAATTACAGACCTGCGGCACAGCCTTGACAATTCGGCGCTTAGCGAATGGGCGGGGCATATAGGATATTCGGTCAGACCTGCCGACCGCCGCCGAGGTTACGGCAAGGAAATGCTGCGGCTTAATCTGGAAAACTGCCGCAGACTTGGCATAAGCAGGGTGCTTTTGTGCTGCGACAGCGACAATATCGCAAGCGAGCGCACCATACTTGCCAACGGCGGCGTGTTTGAGCGCCTTACCTACGCCAACGGCAAGGAGATAAAGCGCTTCTGGATTGAAACCTGAAAGGGAGTGATAAAGCGTGGATAAGCAGGAATACAGGGAGCTTCAGCAGTTTGCCGCAAACGGCGGCACAAAATATTTTGGCAGGCTTTATGAAACAATTTACCGCGAGATGTATTACACCGCGTTTTATTCACTTGCGGACGACGCGGATGCGGTTGAAGCGGTTATTTCCGCGATAAGAAGCGGCTTTTCCGCAATAGGCAGGCTGCACAGCGAGCGCGCCTTCCGCCTTTTTATGATGAAGCACCTTTGCAGCAGCATTAAGGTTAAATTCAAGGAATATGCCGCCGAGGGCAGGGAACTGCGCTATAACGAAAACGAGCTGCGTCCCAATGCTGACGGTATTGATATAAAGCATGAATTTAATATTCTGCCGGATACTGAACGGCTTGTCTGCGCGCTTTATGTGGGCGGAAAATTCCGCGCGGAGGAAATAGCGCAGTTTACGGGAATGTCTGCGGGCGCGGTAAAAAAGAACCTTAGCAGGGCGCTTGCCGCCTTTGAGCTTGACTAACGGGAGGTGGTACGCTTGACGGTATCAAAGCTTTATGAATATATGAGTGAAAAGGTTGTTCCCGAAAGCGTAATGCCGCAGAACATAACCTCGATACTCGCAGATGATGATGAACCTGCACTGCCGGAGCTTGACGCGTTTACATTCCTCACCCGCGTAAGGGCGCTTGGCATAGGCTCGGCGGATTTTTTGTATCTGCTGAAGGGCTGCGGTGCGCCAAAGGCTGCCGTTGACAAGATAGAAAATAACCCCGCCATGAATTTGCAGTCGCTTATCGTCACACTTGACGGCTCGGGGCTTACTTCGCAGGACTACACCCGTATGCTGTACACCGCGCGTCAAATCTGGGAACGCACGCTGACCATGCGCATTGAAAAGGCGCAGCCTGCGGAGGAAATCGCTCCCGCTGACGAGGACTTTGCGGAGGAAATCGCTCCCGCTGACGAGGACTACGCGGAGGAAATCGCTCCCGCTGACGAGGACTACGCGGAGGAAATCGCTCCCGCTG
>CAZLBL010000041.1:0-11650 GCA_964557825.1 uncultured Ruminococcus sp. | reverse complement strand
ACTACGCGGAGGAAATCGCTCCCGCAGATGAGGATTTTGCGGAAGAAATTACTCCCGCTGACGAGGACTACGCGGAGGAAATCGCTCCCGCAGATGAGGATTTTGCGGAAGAAATTACTCCTGCTGACGAGGACTACGCGGAAGAAATCGCTCCCGCAGATGAGGATAATTCCGACAAACCCGAAAAGCCAATCCTGACAGGAAAACAATACACGCCAAACAGCGCTTTTGACGCATATTATGACGAAAACAAGCCTGTAATGCGGCATAACGGAAAAATAGCGGCTGCGGCTGTGGGTGCGGCAGTGCTTGTAGGTCTTGCGATAACAATGGACTGCATAGGCTTTACACCCGTGCAGACCGCTCTGCCAACCGCGCAATACGCTGAAAGTGAGGAGGCCGTATTTGCAGAAATATACTACGCCTACCAAAGCGGAAATATCGGTGGGGAAAGCATACTTGTATCCGACTGCGGCAGTGCGCTTTTCGGTGATATGCTGATATCCTCGCCTGACGGAATTTGCGGCAGCTATGCGGTGGGTGACAGCGTATTTTCTGTAAGCCCTGAGCTTATTACAGTTTATATCGAGGAGGGCGGCGCGCTTTCCTCAAGGGCAACAATAGCCCCGCCGCAGGGTGCGGAGTTTATCGAGATAACCGCAACGGCGCAGCAGCTTATCGCCGTCTTTGCGGGAGAGGACAGCGCAGGCTTTGCAGCGTATGACGAGGACGGAAAGCAGCTTTTTATTACCGAGCAGTACGGCGTTCTTACGGATTACACAATCTCTGCGGACAGCGTTTCGTTTGGCACGGTTTATATTCCCGATTATGATGAAAGCTTTACCGTTTCGGATATAGAAAAATATCTGCCGCTGTATAAGGCGGGCGGACAGCTTAATACTGTTCCCGCCGGAAGTATTGTCACGGAAGATGAAAGCAGCGGCTGCGGCTACGCGGTGTACGGAAAATATTCAAAGGCGGACGGCAGCGCCGCCGCTATGACAGCAGCGCTTGGCAGCCCTGTTTACAGCGATTCTGAAAGGTTTATGGCGGTTATGCAGACCGCAGACGGTCACCGATTGATACAGGAAAACAAGGGCAGCGTGCAGCTTGCCGATATAAGCGGACTTAAATCCTGTGACATGGGCGATGTAACTATAATCAAAACATCTGACAGCCATGAGCTTTATGACGATTTTATCGAGGCCGAGGACGAGCAGCCGATAATCGCCACCGCCGAAAGGGACGAAAACGGAGAACTAAAGATATATCTGCGCGGCTTTGATTTCAAGCCTGTATCTGTGATAACGGGCGTCCCCGAGGAAGCGGCTTTAATAAGCATAAACAATGGAATACTGTACATCTGCGGAGAAAGAGGCGTACTAAGCGCGGCTGATATTTCACAGCCCGAAAGCCCTGTTTTTGTTGAATTTACGCGGCATGACGGCATAATCAACGGTGACCGCGCGCTTACATATTCGCTTTCAGACAGCGCCGTTGACCTTGCTCTTTATGCGTACAACGATTCGGGAAAAATATACGAAGCGGCAGCCTGCACCAAAGCTATAAATCCCGCCGAGGGAAAATATCCCGAAATATGCGGCAATACGCTGTTTATCAGCGGGGAAAGCCTTGCGGGCGCGGCGTTCCGCTATTTTGATGGAGTTTCCATGGTGTCGGAGTACGCCGTTTTTGGCAAAACCAACACGGAATTTATTCTGTTTGATGATAAAAACGGATTTTCTGCCGCTGTTGAAACAGACGGCGCGGTTTATTTAATCTACGGCGACAAATCATATTCCGTAAACAAATAACAATCGCTCCGCGCAGCCGTCAGCAGACCTGCGCGGAGCAGTTTTTTGCAAACAAGAATACCGCACCGTTTGATAAGCGGTGCGGTTCTTGCGCGCCATAATCACCCTTTACAGCCGTTTGCATACAATATATCAAAGCAGCGAACGGAGGTTAGGCTATGGACAACAGATTTTTATTTCTTGGCGGCGACCGCAGGATAGTTTATGCGGCAAAGGCTCTTGCAGCCAGACGCAGCGTTTGTGCGGCGGGATTGACAGCGGATTTCCCCGCGCCCGATGGCAGATATCCCAATATTGTACTGCCGCTGCCTTTTTCGCGCGAGGAAGGCTATATAAACGCGCCGTTAAGCGGTCAGAAGCTGCCGTTGTCGCTTATAGCGGACTATGCCGAAAGCGGCGCGGCGGTGTTTTCGGGCGGAACCTCGCCGCTGCTGGAGGAATTTTGCGGCAGCCACGGTCTTAATCTTATCGACTATTTTGCCTATGAGCCGCTTACCATTGTGAATGCCGCGCTTACCGCAGAAGCTGCCGCTGCGCTGCTGATACAAAACACCGAATACTCGCTTAACAATGCAGATGTAGTAATAACAGGCGGCGGCAGAATTGCGTTTGCGCTGGCACGGCTGCTGCGTGCGTTCGGCGCGGCTGTAACGATATGCGCAAGAAGCGCGGAGCAGCGCGCAAAAGCCTTGGCGGAGCATCACCGCGCCGCCGATATCGCACAGCTTTCATTTCTTTGCGAAAACGCAGACATCATTGTAAACACTGTTCCTGCCGAAATTTTTACGCAGCTTAGCTTTGCTCGCATGAAAGCAGGCTGCCTGTTTATGGAGCTTGCGACCCGCCGTCCCTCGCCCGAAAAAGGCTATGCGGAGCAGTTCGGCATACGTTTTATTGACGCTGCGGGACTGCCCGGAATATACTCGCCCAAAACTGCGGGAGAGGCAATTGCGGACGCGATATTATTATCATGAAAGGAGGTCTTCGCAGTATATGCGGAGTTCATATATATGACTGATATAAATAAGCTGTCGGGGCTGAATATCGGGGCGGCTGTATGCGGCTCATTCTGCACCTTTGATAAGGTTTTCAAGCAGCTTGAGGAGCTTGCGGCAATCGGCTGCCATATTACCGCCATTATGTCCGACAGCGCGTACACGCTTGATACGCGCTTTGGCAGTGCAAAATCGCACATAGAGCGGCTTTCTGCCATAACAGGGCGCGAGGTTATACACAGCATCACCGCTGCCGAGCCTATCGGTCCCAAAAAGATGTTTGATGTGCTGCTTGTTGCGCCCTGCACAGGCAACACGCTGGCAAAGCTGGCGCTTGGAATTATAGATACGCCCGTGTGCATGGCGGTAAAAAGCCACCTGCGCAACGAGCGCCCCGTTGTAATCGCAGTTTCCACAAATGACGCACTTTCGGGCGCAGCCAAGAACATAGGCAGCCTTAGAAACTACAAGAACTTCTATTTTGTCCCGACCTATCAGGATAACAGCACCGCAAAGCCATATTCGATGCTTGCGGATTTCACCAAAATACCACAGACGATAGAAGCCGCAATTGATGGCAGACAGATACAGCCGCTGCTTCTGGCGGGCAGCTCGGACTGGCGATAAAGCGCCGCCTGCGTCATTAGCCTATAGTTTTTTCGACATACGGAAGCCGCGCATTTGTCTGCGCGGCTCTCTTGTGTATTACTGCTTTTTTGCGTCCTGCTCACGGATTTCGCTGCGGCGGATTTTGCCGCTGCCAACGGTCTTGGGCAGGCTGTCGCGGAACTCGATAACGCGCGGGTATTTATACGGCGCGGTCTGATTTTTAACGTAGGTCTGGATTTCCTTTTTCAGCTCGTCGGACGGCTGTGTGCCGTTTGTCAGCACGATTGTTGCCTTTACGACCTGACCCCTTATCTCATCGGGAACGCCTGTAACAGCACACTCCAGAACATACGGAAGCTCCATGATAACGCTTTCAATCTCAAACGGACCGATACGGTAGCCGGAGGACTTGATAAGGTCGTCAACTCTGCCGACATACCAGAAATAGCCGTCCTCGTCCATGCGCGCGGTGTCGCCTGTGTGATAATAGCCGTCATGCCATGCGGCTTTGGTGCTTTCCTCGTTGTCATAATAGCTCATAAACAAGCCGCAGGGCTTTGCGTCGCCTGTCTTTATGCAGATTTCGCCCGTTTCGCCAACGCCTGCTTCCGTTCCGTCCGCGTTCATGATGTGGACGTTGTACAGCGGGTTCGGCTTGCCCATAGAGCCAGGCTTCGGCGTCATGCCGACAAAGTTTGCAATGGACAGCGTTGTTTCGGTCTGACCAAAGCCCTCCATCAGCGAAATTCCCGTTGCCTTTTTGAACTGATAGAACACCTCGGGATTAAGCGCCTCGCCTGCAATGGTTGCGTATTTCAGACTGGACAGGTCGTACTTGGACAAATCCTCCTTGATAAAGAAGCGGTACATTGTGGGCGGCGCACAGAAGGTTGTGATGTTGTACTTTGCAAACATCGGCAGGATATCATCGGCATGGAAGCGCTCAAAATCGTAAACAAATACGGCTGTTTCGCACATCCACTGACCGTAAAGCTTGCCCCACAGCGCCTTGCCCCAGCCCGTATCAGAAATAGTAAAATGGATACCGTTGGGGTCTACGTTGTGCCAGTAGCGCGCGGTTGTGTAATGACCAAGAGGATATTTATAATCATGCATTGCGATTTTGGGATAACCCGTTGTTCCCGATGTAAAGAACATCAGCATGGGGTCGCTACCGCAGGCTGTATCCTCGGTGCGCGGGAACCTGCTGCTGTATGCGGGCAGCTCCTCGTTGAAATCATTCCAGCCATCGCGTTTTTCGCCTACGATAATCTTTGTTTTAAGCGAGGGACAGTTGGGCGCGGCAAGGTCTATTTCGTCCGCCGTAATTCCGTCAGAGGTGCAGACAACCGCAGAAATTTCCGCCGCATTGAAGCGGTATTCAAGGTCGTGCTTTACAAGCTGGTTGGAGGCGGGGATTACAATCGCGCCAAGGCGGTGCAGCGCAAGGATTGAAAACCAGAACTGATAATGCCTTTTCAGTACCAGCATTACCTTATCGCCCTTTTTAATGCCAAGCGATTTGAAATAATTTGCCGTCTGGCAGGAGTATTTCATGATATCCTTGTATGTGAAGCGGCGCTCGCTCTTATCGTCCGCAACATAAATCATTGCAAGCTTATCGGGGCATTTCTCGGCAAGAGCGTCAACAATATCATAGGCGAAATTGAAGCTTTCCTCGTTATGGAAATTAACTGCCGAAAGCATACCATGCTCATCGGTTTCGCAGGTTACAAATTTGTCCGCAACGGGGTGAGAAATTCCCGCCTTGTAGAAATTGGAGTGAGTGTATTCGCGCACCTGCTCATGATATGAGGTGTCGGTGCTTCCGTCCTGTGGAGCCATTACAAAGGCGTAGATTTCGCAATCCTCTCCGCCAAGCGCAATCTCGTCATGCGGCAGCGAGCTGTCGTAATAAATGCAGTCGCCCTCATAAAGAGTTTCAACGTGCGTGCCGATTATCATGCGCAGCGTGCCCTTTACAACGATATCCATCTCCTGACCTGCGTGGCTTGCAAGGTGTCTTGCGCCGCTGAGCGCCTCATCAGAATAGGGAATAACTACATGGAACGGCTCTGCAATCTTATCCTTGAATTTATACGCAAGGCGGTTGTACTCAAAGCCCGCTCTGCGCACGATAGGCTTGCCCTGTCCCTTTCTTGTTACGGTGTAGCCTGTAAGCTCAGGTGCATTGCCCTCCATCAGCTCAGAAATATCAACGCCGAAAACCCCTGCGCACTTGTGGATAAAGGTGAAGCTGAAATCGGTTTCGCCGTTTTCCATCTTACGATAGTTTTCAACGGAAAAGCCCGTCTTTGCCGCCATTGTTTCCGCCGATATTCCCATATCCTCGCGCAGCGTGCGGATACGCTGTGCAACCTCGCGGATTTTCTGCTCTGTCGTGTTCTGATTGTTCATTTTGATGTTCTCCTTTCGCAGCAGGGGGAGTAAAAACAAAAAACTCGCCCCAAAGTTAAAGCTTTGAGACGAGTATTAAACCCGCGGTACCACTCAAATTGCGGTGCAGATTATACTGCCCGCCACCTTCAGACTCGCCCTCTTTTAGGGAAAAGCCCTATGCATTAACGCAGCCTCACGAGAGCGCCTACTAAAAAATTCAGCACCCCAACTCAGAAGGGATATCCGCTGCCCCGCGCTGCCATCTCGCACCAGACGATGGCTCTCTGAAAACGCCGCAGATAACGAACGTGTCTTCGTCTTTGTTTTTGTGATGTCATTATATCACTTTGAAAATAAAAAGTCAAGGGGTTTTTGAAAATTTTTTGCACATTTCACAGCGGCGTCAGGATTTTCAAGCCGCCTTGCGCGCGCTTATTTTTGCGGATATTTTAGGCACAGCCCATTTTGCAAGGGCGTTTATGCCAATTGCAATGCCTGTTCCCAGAATTGCGCCCACCAGAATATCCGTGGGGAAATGCACATAAAGGTACATACGCGAAAACGCAACCGCCACAGCGATTATGTACGCGGGAATGCCAAGCCGCTTGTCATGCAGGAAAATCACGGTTGCCGCTGTAAAGCTTGCGGTTGTGTGACCCGAGGGAAAGGAATAATCCCGCGGTATCTCAATCAGCATATTTATCGTTTCGTTTATCCAGCAGGGACGGTCGCGCATTACAAGGTTTTTAATCAGCACGTTGCCTATCAGCACGCCTGTCAGCAGCGAGCCAAGCGAGGCAATGCCGCAGGTTCTGTATTTCTTAAAAAACAGCAGCGCTATCGATACAGCTATCCAAAATATGCCATTATCACCAAACATGGTGATAAGCGGCATAAGGAAGTCAAGAAACGGGCAGCGGATAGTCTGTATCCCGTCAAGTATTGAAAAATCAATGGTTTGTATTGCTTCAAGCATTTCCATCTCTCCTTTTATTCTTAAATACCCAGTCCTGCTGTATTCTGAAGCTGATAAAGAACAGAATTACGTCCACAACAATCTTGATAACGGACTGCAAAAGCCTTAATTCGGGTGCAATCAGAGCGGACAGCAGGTAAACTATGCCGTATGACAAACCCGTCTGCACAGCACAAAGGATATAATACCTTGCCATGGTTGCGCCAAGCTTGTCGCTGCTTTTGAACACGCGCGTGCGGTTTGCAAAGAAATTGAACAGCGAGGATACAATTCTTGCGCCGAAGGTTGCGATAAATACACGGAGAACGCCGCTTACACTCTCCGGCATAAGCATATTGATAAGGGTGAACACCGCAATATCAATAATCGAACTTAATCCCGATGACAGCATAAACTTGAATATAACCATGTAGATTTTTATGGAATCCTTGACGGGGTGGAAATGTGTTTCGCTGTTGTTGTCAAGATACACGGTCTGTATGCGCTGCTCCTCAAAGGCGTAGCCATCTCTGTGCATTTCAAGCAGGCAGTTTGTTTCATACTCAAACCGCTCGCCGTCAGTCTTTGCAAGAAGCGGTATATAGCCGCGCGGAAACGCGCGCAGACCCGTTTGTGTGTCGCTCAGCTTAATTCCGCAGAATATTCTGAACACTATCCTTGTTGCGTTGTTTCCAAAGCTGCTTTTCCACGGAACGGCCTTTCCCGAAAAGTCCCTGCACCCGAACACCGCCTTGCCATGCTCCTCCATAAGACGCGTGCAGGTCATTACATCAGACGGCGTGTGCTGACCGTCATCATCGGTGGTGACAAGTCCTGTACGGTTGGGGCGGTTCTTCAGGAAAAACTCAAATCCCGTCTTAAGTCCTCGGCCTTTTCCTTTGTTCACCTCATGGTGAAGCACGGTACATTGCGGCAGCTTTTCGGCCTGCTCAAAATATTTCTGACATTCCTCGCGGCTGCCGTCGTCTATCAGTATGATATCGTCAAATCCCGCGTTGATAAGCCCTTGAAGCGTTTCAAGCAGCTTTTCCGTGGGGTTGTATGACGGCAGTATCACCGATGAATTTATTTTCGCATTTACCAAAGGTAAACGCCTCCTTTGAATTTAATGTAGCCCTGAACAAAACGCAGATTTTGCAAAACAGCACCATAATATATCGAGTTTGAATTGCGCTTTTGCATCAATGTGTTGTTCTTGTCCTTGGATAAATTGGAGTTTTGCTCATCTCTATTTAATGGATAACAAATGCGCACGGAAGCCGCCATGAGGACTGGCTGTAATAGAACGTTACGCTGTTCTGAAGATACTCGCCCTCATAATACATACAAGTGGAGCTTCCGCCGTCAAGATTTGCAGCGTTTACTGCGCCATAGCGCACCATGATTTCTATCAGGTCGGCAGCAGAAGCGCCCGCATGGTTGTTGTAGCCTCTGCCGTCCGTAACCAGAAGCAGAAGCGCGCCATCAGCACGCTGACCTATCGCCGTGCGCGGATTAAGTCCGCTGCCCGAGCCTGTAATCTCTCTGGGCTTTCCGTTTATAACAAGATGTACAAAGTGGTTGTTGTCAACGTCTGCCGCCTCCTGGAAGCACACTGCGTCACGGATTTGCTTTTCCTTAATCATTGCCTCGCTTTCCGCTGCGGACATACTGTCAAGGTCGATTATCTGGAGAATATTGCTTTCTGTAAGTCCTACAAGCACCAGACCCGAAACTTCCTGCGGATTGTTGCGGACGATTTCACCCTTGGAAACGCATACGCCATAGGGATAGCCGCCGGAATTGTTTGTGGAATTGTACAGACCGCCGTTTATCGCGCCCACAGCGCCGTCGCGCTTGACCATTTCCTCAAGCGTGATACCCTTTTCGGGCCACTGGTTATAGCCGGTGTTTATCGCCGCAAGGCTTACGCGCGAGGGGTTCTTTACTATCATAAGGGTAGCCTTGTAGGAAAGACCGGGGATATCAATAATCTCGATATCCTCTCCCTCATGCTCTGTGCTGCCGCTGCCGTCCGCATAGCCGTCCGACATATCGGGAACGGTTATCATGCCCTCGTTTACATCTGTGCTTTCCATCTCCTTAAGGGAGTTTGCCTTTACAACCTCGGCAATCTCCTCCTCCGACAGACACAGGGAAGCCAGAAATTTAAGCTGTCCTGTTTCAAGTATTGTGGTAATAAAGGTATTTCTGGTTGATACAGAGCCAAGGCAGATTATCTTCATCATGATAAACAGGGTAATCACAAGAATTATCACAAAGGTGAATATAAATGCAAATGCCTTGCCGATGCCGCCCATAACCTTTTTTGAAGTGCTTTTTCCGCTCATGCCGTCACCTCCGTCATATTACATCGTGCATAACCGCAATTGCCCAGTGCGGGTCGTCCGCTCCGTTGTCGGGCGTATCATCTGCATACACAAAATACACGATACTGTTGAACGTATCGGTTCGCTCTCCCATATATGCGCCATCGCGGTACAGCGTCATATGCTTTTCAAAGAATATATTGCAGGAGAAGCAGGTGTCACTGTAAACCGTAATATTTGAAATACTTTCGTTTTCAAAGCCGTCAAGCGTATGCGCGCTGGTAAAGGTAATATCTATGCCTGTTGCCCATTCTTCGGCATAATCGTAGTATGCTGAGGTTTTAAGCAGGTACTTTCTTACCTCTGCAAGACCGTGCTGCGCGCCGCCAAGGTCGTCTGTCATAAACTTGCTCCAGCACTTTGCCGCTTCAAGCACGTCAAACTCAGCCGCAATGCTCTCGGGAATCTGACTTGCCGCCAGTCCGTTAAGCCACAGGCTGCCCTCATCGGGAAGCGCATAAACCTCGCTTGTGCCGCTGCCGTCGGTTACTTCTGCCGAAGCCTTTCCCGCAACCGTGGCAAACTCGTAGGTTTTCATATTGGGAAGCTGAACGCCCGCCTGTGCAAGCAAATCCTTTGCGTCTGTATGCTCCGAAAACCACGGCTGCACAACGCTGTCAAGCGAAACCCCGTTTATCTCCACAGAAAAATCCTGCGGAACAACTACGCTGCGCTGAGTATAAAGCTCGTCCGAAGGAACTGTTCCGTCATATCTGACCACGCCGCCGCACTTGTCAAGCAGCAGCACCTCTGGCTTTGTCATATCGCGCACGGTGTAAACATACGCGCCGCCGTCAGCCGCTTCTCCCTTAAGGGCAGCGCCGTTTACTGTAACGCTTAAGTCTGATGGAAGCATAAAGCGATAATCATATACCGCGGGCTTCACCGTATTTCCATCGGTGGTGTAATTTATAACCGTGCCATCGGAGTTGAGGTATTCAATCTCAGGCTCGGCAAGAAGTCCGTCTACGCTGTATATTCGTACTCCGTTGGTTTCCTCGATTGCCGCTGTGGACAGCTTTATGCCGTTTACGGTAACGCTTACCTCATCGGGGCAGTAAAGCGTCAGATTATACACGGTTTCGGCGGGATATGGAGTAAATTCCTCAAGCGTCCAGTCTGCCATGGTGAAAAAGAAAAGACTTGTGCGCGCATTTTCACTCGCAAGGCGCAGCTTGCCCACAAGTACGCCATCGGCAAGCACGGAATAAACCTTTGTAAGGTCGCCGCTTTCTGCCGCGCTGATTTCATAGGTAAGCGTTCCGCTGGAAAGCTTTTTGCAATAGCTTTTCAGCAGCGCGTCCGCGTCATTGCTTTCATAGGGATTGATGCAGTATTTTTCAAAATCCAGCTTCTGCGCAAGTGTGCCGTCCTTGGCTATACCCGATAGCCATGTAAGCTGATTTTCAACGGTATGCTCTGGCTGAGCCTTGTCGTAATCAGCGACAACAATTCCGACATACACAAGAAAAATTACGCTAAGCGCAACGCATACCGATATAAATATTATGTACGCCTTTTCAAATTTGCTAAGCTTCATTTTTTTACTCCTTTACTGCGTGAATTATCAACCATACAGCAACACTCATTATAACACTAAATCCGACTTTTTTCAATACGTTACATATGATAAAACAAAATAAAAAGCAAAAAAGTTACACTCTATATGTGAATTTTGCGAATTTTTATCCCTGCGCATAAAAACGCCGCGCAGGATTTGATTTCTGCGCGGCGCTGTGCTGCAGCGTTACTTTTTCTGTCCGTAATATGCGTTTGCTCCGTGCTTGCGAAGATAGTGCTTATCCAGCAGCTCGCGGCTCATGTTCTTTGCAGTGGGGTCAAGCGAAAGCGTAAGCCATGCCATTGCCGAAAGCTCCTCCAGAACCACGGCGTTATGCACCGCCTCAAAGGCGCTGCCGCCCCAGACAAACGGCGCGTGATTTCGTGCAAGCGCCGCAGGGATATCGGCATAGCGCGGGCAGCATTCCACTATAACCTTTCCTGTTTCAAGCTCGTATTCGCCGCCTATTTCGGCGGGGGTCATGCCGCGCGTGCAGGGAATATCACCGTAAAAATAATCTCCGTGCGTTGTGCCAAGCGCAGGAATATCCTTTCCCGCCTGCGCAAACGCGGTGGCATAGCGGCTGTGGGTGTGAACTATGCCGCACACGCCGTCAAAGTTTCTGTACAACTCAAGATGAGTGGGCGCGTCGCTTGACGGATTAAGCGTTCCGTCTATTATATTTCCGTTTATATCCATAACTACAATATCATCTGCGGTCATGGTATCGTATTCCACCCCGCTGGGCTTTATGGCAATCATGCCCGTGCCGCGGTCGTACTCGCTGACGTTGCCCCATGTAAAGGTAACAAGCCCGTATTTCGGCAGCATAAGATTTGCTTTAAGCACGCGCTCCTTTAATTCCTTTATATCCATATTTATGACCATTCCTTTCCGCTGCGCTCCAAGGCACCAAAGGCAAATGA
>CAZLBL010000040.1:15499-19297 GCA_964557825.1 uncultured Ruminococcus sp. | reverse complement strand
AGAGCCGAACGAAGTTCGGTTCGGAGGCAGGGGGACATCTTGCCTAAGTTATATTTCTATATCGAGGTCCTCCAGCAAACGCGCAACTTCGTCCATGCCTTTCAGACGTATTCCCTCCTGCAAAAGCTTCATATCTGCCGCGCCAATCCCACCGACAGGCAGCGCGTAAACCGCAATGGGCTGCGCGCTGCCCTCCTTGTACAAGGCAACGCCTTCATCAACCGCCTTGATAACATAGCAGGAAAACACCTCGCTTAGCGCGGCAGCATCAGCAATCACGCTGCCGCCTATATCTGCAACATATGCCGCTGCGCCGCCGACAAGTGCCGCCGTCACCGCAATTCCGCCAAGTTTTCCATATAAGGACATACTATCCCCCCTTTGGGAATAGTATGCCGCATATAACGCCTCTTTATGCCAGACAGTCTGTGCTGCAAAACAATTGAGCCGCCCTCAAAAGGCGGCTCAAATTCGCTTGTGATTTTATCAGATAAATCCGTAGTTGGATTTACCGCTCTTCTTAACAGCGTACATCGCATCGTCTGCCTTACCGATAAGGTACTCAACACGGGTGTTGTAATCGTCCTTGATAAGCGCGATACCTATACTTACGCTTACCTTAAGCAGGTCGCCGCTGTCGCAGGTGAAGCCTTCGTCCAGCCTTGCTATGATTTCCTGTGCTGCACGCGCAGGGTCATTAACCTCGGCATTTCTTACGCAGGCAATAAACTCATCTCCGCCGTATCTTCCCGCAAAGCCGTACTCGCCGACAATGTTGTTTACCGTTCTTGCAACAAACTTAAGCACCTGGTCGCCGGTTGCATGGCTGTATTTGTCATTGAAATGCTTGAAATCGTCAACGTCAACGAAAAGGACTGCCATCTCGGACTTTCTCGCCTCAGACAATGTAATCTCGTTGTTTATCTGGCTTTCAACGGTTTCACGGTTATAAAGCTCGGTAAGCGCGTCATAGCTTGCGCGTGCGGTAAGCTGCTGCTCGCTCTTCTTTGCACGGTCTATATCAACCATTGCACCGACAACCTTAAGCGGGTTGCCGTCTTTATCGCGCAGTGTAGCCGTTCTCATAAGCACCCAGATAAAGTCGCCGTAGATGTTCTTGATACGGTACTCGTTGCCCTTGAACTCCTCGCCGTTGCCAAGTCTTTCAAGGTCGCTTCTGTAGCGTTCTGCATCATCGGAATGCAGCTTTGCTTTAAGCAGGAAGCTGTCGGCAAAGTGGTCCGACGGCGCACGATAGCTGAACTTCTTGTTGAAGTTGTTGGAGAAGAATACCTCGTTTGTCTTGAAGTTCCACTCAAATATAATGTCGTCCGACATCTCGATAATGGTTCTGTATCTGTCCTCACTGACAACAATTTCATCAACAAGGTTGTTAAACGCGCGCGATATCTGTCCGTACTCGTTGTTTGAAACGGTGGAAATACGCGCCTCATGGTCGCCGCGGCGGATTTTGATAAGCGTTTCCTCAATTATATTGAGCGGCTTTGTAACAAGAATAGCTATAACTATTGCGGCAACGATTGCTATTATGGAAATAATCACAACTGCGGCAATAAGACCTGTAGTTGCTCCGCTTGAAAGAAGCGTGTCACGATCATCGCAGCTTGCCAGAACCACCAGGCCGTCAGCTCCGCCAACGCGCGCCATAACCGCAACTCTCTGACCCTTACCGGTAAGAGCGCCGGTGCTGGAAGCCTCATATTTGATGATATCACTAACTCCGTCCTCAAAGGCCGCCACCATATCTATTACTTCTGTGGAATACTGGTCTGCCAGATTTGTAACAACAGACTCCTTGGCAATACCGTTAAGCTTGCTGTCAACTACCATCATAAGATATGCCGAGGGAGCGTTTGCGGGAATCTTGCACAGGAATGTATCCGCCTGAATTTTATAGAACACAACAAGATTGTTGCTGCCAACCTTATTCTTAACAAACATCAGCTTGTTGCCCGAGTTGATGTAAAGTGCATTATCATTGTAGCTGTCAAGCGAATCAAGCTCCACGCCTGCAGCGGCAGGAAGCTTGCCACACACAAGCTTGCCGTTGCTGTCCACAAGCATGGCAGCCTCAACAGAAGGATTTTCAGCAACAAAGCTTACAAGCAGATTGCCTGCGGCATTTTTATATGTGCTGTCGGAGCCCATTTTCTGTATTTCCTCAGTATTTACAAGCATTGCATTCTGCAGCTGAACGGTATCAAGATATGTATCAAGAACCTGCACCTGATTTGAAACAAGATCCTGCAGCTGACTGTACAGCTCGTCTGAACTGTTGGACGAGATGGTGCTGCTTGCATAAATCGAATAAATAATCATCGGGATTATTGCAAAGCATGACGCAGCGATTATTAGCATTGTTTTAATCTTCATAACAGATATAACTCCCCGTTTCCACCTGCGCGCAGCGCAGATTAAATATGATACAACAGCGAGCCCTGCCATATGGCAGCCCGCCTATAATACATAATAATAGTATTTATATCATTATAACACATAAAGCCGTTTCTGTAAACACATCTTACATAATTTTGAAGCATTATCACGAAATTTCATTAAAAATCACCAAAACGCCAAAAATCATTTTGTTCACATTAGCAGGCAAAAATCTTTTTCGGCATAAGCTATTGATTATAAAGAGATTTTGTGATACAATAATAGTATATAAGCTTGATATGCAAGCCGCTTTGTATTTTTTATTTACGGAGGGAAATACATGAGGTCCAAAATAGTAAAACGCAATACATACAGGCTGGTTGACAACAACTCGTTTGAACTGCCCGTACCCTTTCGGTTTGAGGTTGTGAAAGAGGACATGGTTATCGCCGATTACGAAATTGTGAACGGCGAAAATATCGTGTGCAATATAGCAACCAAGCATAAGGAGGATATGCTGACGCCGGTTCACCGCCCGCTGACAATATCGGATATCCACTTCCTGTTTTCCTGCCGCGTATTCCAGAACAATACTCCGTACACCTTTAATATGCTGGAGCGCGTGGGTCTTACGAAGTACAATGTGCTTGAAATACTCTATAAAACGCACGGTGTTATTCCTTATGACAGCTACTGGATCAGATTTGAGGGCGAGAAGCTTACATATGATGATGTTCAGTTAAGCTTCAGCAAAATAATGGAAGCGCCTATCTATCCTGCGCCCGCAATGCCGCAGGCAGAGGTCAAACCCAATATTGACGAAATACTCAACCAGCACACAATTGACATAAGCGGTATAGTTGCCGACAGCGCAAACACACCCGCACCTGCCGATACCGAAAATATGCTGCGCACTGCGGTTGCCTTCTCCCACCCTGAGGAGGAAGAAATAAACAATAACAAGATGAGCGAAAGCGAAATTGAGGCTCTACTGGTTAAGGCAGGAATAGCTTCACCTGTTATGTCAGATTCCGAAATTGACGCTATGTTTGCCGTAAACGACCAGCCAGAGGAGCTTTCCACAGGGTCTGCCGCTGACGGCGGCGGAATGATGTCGGAGGACGCTATTGCCGCACTGCTTGCTGCAAACGCTGCCGAACCCGCGCAGGAAAGCGCTCCCATGACCGAAGCACCCGCTGAACCTAGCGGCGGAATGATGTCACAGGACGATATCGCGGCGCTGTTCGCTGCAAACGCTGCCGAACCCGCGCAGGAAAGCGCTCCCATGACCGAAGCGCCCGCCGAAACTAGCGGCAGTAAGATGTCGCAGGACGACATTGCGGCGCTGTTCGCTGCAAACGCTGCCGAACCCGCGCAGGAAAGCGCTCCCATGACCGAAGC
>CAZLBL010000040.1:0-15399 GCA_964557825.1 uncultured Ruminococcus sp. | reverse complement strand
CAGGACGATATTGCGGCGTTGTTCGCTGCAAACGCTGCCGAACCCGCGCAGAAAAGCGCTCCCATGACCGAAGCGCCCGCCGAAACTAGCGGCAGTAAGATGTCACAGGACGATATCGCGGCGTTGTTGAGCAGCATGCAAGAGGAAGCGAAAAAGTAATTTTCATCTAAGCAACACAAAATCTTTACACAGATGTGAATAAATTCTGTTAGAATTACGGTGTAATCCAATTTTACAGACCGTTTTTCTGAAAGGGCTTATACATAATGTTTAATTCCAAGAAAAAACAACAGATAGTAAGCGGTGAGCTTCAGCCTGTCGCCCAGCTTATCCCCGCAAGCGCTCAACAACAGATGCTTGACCAGATATATGAGTTCATGGAGCTTGAGCATCTGTATGAATCCGCTATCCGTGAGGTTAAGACAAAGCTTGAAATACTGGACAGCGAGTTCAAAACAAAATATGACTACAACCCAATTCATCACATTGAAGACAGGCTTAAATCTCCACAGAGCATACTTGGCAAGCTTCAGCGCAAGGGACTGTCGTTCAGCAGCCACAATGCCCGCACCGCGCTTAATGATATCGCGGGAGTGCGCGTTATATGCAATTATATCGAGGACATCTATTCTGTTGCCGATTATCTGACAAAACAGGACGATGTAACGCTGATAAAAACCAAGGACTATATCAAGCAGCCAAAGCCTAACGGCTATCGCAGCCTGCATTTGGTTATAGAAACGCCTGTATTTCTTTCCGATGGCAAGGAGATTGTAAATGTTGAGGTACAAATCCGCACCATTGCAATGGATTTTTGGGCAAGCCTTGAACATCAGCTTAAATACAAAACCGACAGCGATGTTTCGGCAGAACTTGCACAGCAGCTTAAGGAATGCGCCGAAACCATCGCCGCCACCGACCTTAAAATGCAAAGCGTATACAAAGCGCTTAAGCAAATCGACTGATATATGAAACCGCATAAAAATTCCGCCCAAGAAACTCGTGGGCGGAATTTTTTATAGGCTACTGTACCACAATATCTATATCAGCGTTATCTGACGATACGGCGCGTATCTCCAATCGGTGCGGCAGACAAATTATAGGCACAACGCCCGAATTTATAGCGCCGCTGTGTACACAAACCTTGTCGGGGCAATCCGATTCGGCAACCAAAATATATCCATCAGCCACAGTAACAACATTATAACCATATCGGGTTGTTATAGTAAGCTGACGATTCTCATTAAGCGGCAGTGTTGTATAAAGCTCTCCATCGACATATATTTCTGCCTGCGGGCAGGGAGCGGTTCCGTTTTTCATCGCCGCAAACGCGACAGCGCCGCCTATACACACAAGTGCAAGAACCATCGCTGCTATGGCTGTCTTTTTCCCCATTGCGTACCTCAAAAAATATCCGCCCGTAAACAGGCGGATATTTTTACTTTCCTATGACTGTATCAAGCTTCCAGCTTCCGTTATCGTTTATAAACTGCACATCAATCACGCGATAAGCAGACTTGCCGCATACGCTTCCAATCCTGACATAAGCATTTCCAACAGCCATCGCGCCGTCATTGCCAGTTATCACAAGCTTGGTTCTGTCTGCACGCAGTTTTGAAAGTCCGCCGCCCATATAATTCAGCCGCACGCTGTTTGAAACCCCGCACAGCGCGCAAAGCTTCTGCGCGGCGCTGTCAGTATAATACAGAGAAATTACATCAATCAGCATAGCGTTGTCTGCAATTCCGGACTGGGCGCACAGATGTTCGGCAAGCGCGTTGTTTACGCCAACCGCGCCCTCAAACGCCGCCCACAGCTCCTTGCTGCACTCTGACTCAACATTGTCCCACTCTAGCTTGGCAGCCATATTTACGGCACTGTACACACTTTCTGTTATGCGTACCTTTCCATCAACCACTGCTGCGCAATAGCCGTCCGAAAAACTCTTGGTGTAATCGATCTTTGCAAGCTCTGCAATATCGTTTATCGGTCTGATAACGCCATCAGCGATAGCAAACACGCCGTTCGGTGTGTAGAATGAAGTCTTGCTTGCGCCGAAAAACAGGGTTTCGTCAAAATAATCAGTGATGATAAAGTCCTCAGTTTTGGGGTCAAATATCTCAATCCTGCCGGTTACCGCTGTATCAGAGGGCGATATAATCGCATAGGTAAAGGCATAATTTTTGCTGATTTTGGGGCTGTTGTCATATGTGCGGATAATACGCGACTTATCCGTATACACATCAACAGCATAAATCTGCGTAAGCGAGCCATCGCTTACCGCAAGATAAACATTGCCGCCATAATAGCCCAGCAGCGAAACTTTCGCCTTTGTTTCAAACGGAACATTGATATACTCCGCCTCGGTGCTGCTTAGCGAAAGCGCTGCGACATAATACTCGCCGTACTGCTTGACGTTGAGTATCAGCACCTCGGACTCCTCATTATAGCCTACGCCTGCAAGAGTACCGTCCATCACGGTATCCTCTGCTTTAAGGTCAAACGCAGCCTCGGAGTGTGCGTCTACCAGCCACAGCTTATTTCTCATACCGTTTTCGCCGATTGAGGATACAAGCAGCCTGCCGCCGTCATCATCAATCCAGTGAACCACAGGATTGATACACTCCATCGAGAAAATACGCACAGCGTTTGCACCGGAGAAATTATACAGGCAAATCTCATCTTCTGTCGAAGCATAGAAAATATCGTCCGTAAGGAAGAATGCGTTCTGCACGCCGATAAGCTCTACATCACACGCATACGGCTCAGGCGAAGCGGGAAGCACCACGCCCTCGGGCAGCGCACCTATCTCAGCCGGCTGTTCTGAGGGAATTACCGGTTCAACAGGCTCTATCGGCTGGGGATTCTCCGCCGGAAGCTCATCAGGCTCTGAGGTTTCGCTGCCATCAGGCTCTGAAGCTTCGGTATTGTCGCCTGTATCGGAATCCTCGGGAACAGATGTATCTGCGTCCGTATTGGTATCATCGTTATCGTCAGCGTCGGGAATAATATCCCCGCCTGTAATTTCTTCATCATTGGGTATCACAATCGTGATACCGCCCGTAGTGGTCTGCTGCGGGATATCATTATCGCTTGGGCTGGTATCGGGAATAACCGTGTCAACCGCCTGCATAGCGTCGGGGGTCATGGGCGTTGCTGTGTCGATATCAGATTCCGACATAAGCTCAACCAAAAATACCTCGGAAGCCATCTGAAGCTGCGACATAGCCGAGCCTGCGCACTGAATACAAAGCGCAGAAATATCATAATCGCCGCTAAATACAGCCTCAACCTGTTCTGCGCCAGAAATTTTTCCGCCATCAGCAAGATAAATCGCCTTTACAGGTATCGAAACATTGGTATAATCCACTATTACTGCCTTAGCCTGCGCTGACGGCAAAGGAGATACAAATGTCACAAGAACATCATGCACAACCTCGCTGTTCTGCTCCTTGTTCTGCTGCTCGATAGCGTATCTGACGCGCTCGGACGAAGTAAGCGCAGACAACGACTGCGCGCCCGTATCAACAAGGTCAACGCCGCCCTTTGATCCAAACATACTGAACGCAAGCGTTCCGCACATAACCGTGCAGACAGCAACAGCGGCAGTAAAGCCTATCACCATCGGGGAGATTTTCTGCCTTGCATATCTTCCTTTTTTGGCGTTTGTTCTGATTTTTTCAGTATCAAACGAATACTCGCTCATAAGCTGCTTATAAAATTCATGCTTATCCACAAGGCAAACCTCCTTTCCGACAGAATCGTTTCTATATTATATTCAGAATATTCAGATGTTGAACTTTTTCTTTTGCCGCTCCAATGTGCGGTAAAGCTTGGTTTTCACGGTTGACAGCTTCAAGTCGAGCCGCGCAGCAATTTCGTCCAGCTTCATATCGCAGACGAAATGCATATAAAAAATCTTTCCGACCGTTTCATCGTCGGACATGATATCGTCAAATATCTGCTTTGCAAGGATTTTGTCGGTCATCACGTCCTCAAGGCGCTTCTGGTCACGGGACAGCTCCGCCTCAAGCGCGGCGGTCTGCTCCTCGTCAAAATCGGACATATTGGAAACCTTTTCCCTGCGCTTTATAAAACCGGAGAAGAAGCTTCTGCACTCAAACTTGGCGATATTTATCACAAACGCTTCAGCATTTTCTATATCGTCACAGCCTTTATCCTTAAGCCTTTTATAGAAGCGGGTGTAAACATTCTGTACAATATCCTCCGCGTCCTGAAAACGCGCCGCGTGGCTGACTACAAAACGCGAAACGGACTCAAACGTTTCGGCGTAAACGGTGTCAAAATAGCTTTCAATGTCATTATTTCCCACGCGGAGCTCACCTCGCTTATCCGCCGACATATCAGTAGTCGGCAATTTTTTTGAAAAAGTTTCAGCTTTTTATATATTTTTATACAGAAAGTTGTTTACAATTTGTATATAGTTTTTCCTTTATCAGGCGGAAACTATGCCTGTTGGTAATATTCTGTGCCATAATAATGAGAATATATGCAAAAATCCCCTATTATATAAAACCGATTAACCGCCGCGAAAGTGACAACACAGCGCCCAAAATCCACAAAATGGACAAAAGCCGCGCAAAAACATACGCAGCCCTTGTTGATATTCACAACGATATGTACGCCTGATTACTGCTGCGCGGCAAGGTCTGTGGTATAAAGTCCGCTTCCCTCTGCCAGAACTATGTCGCCCTCCGATATACCATCGCGTATTTCGGTATATCCGCCGTAGCTTGCGCCCACTGTTACAGGCAGCTTATAGCGTTCCTCGCCATCAACAATTGTAACCGTGGCGCTGCTGCCGCTTCCCGATACATTCACTGCCGAAGTGGGGACTGCAAGCACATTTTTCTTGCATTCGGTAAGATAAACCGTTGCCCAGCCTGCCGTAAGCGCAACGGGGTTTTCTTCCCGTATGGCTTCAATGACGCCCTCCCCTAGTGCAAACGCCGCGCGATTTGCCGCTGAGCCGTCCGCGGTTGCGGGAGCGCAGTCGGGCGCCATCGCCACAACAGCGTCATACTCCTTGCCGTCTATCTTGACGATAACCGCCTGTCCAAAGTGGAATTTAGCCGCGTCACCGTCCTCGATATAGACGCTGATTTCCTCGGGCTTTGCAACGGTACAGCACACATCGCCCTGCACCACTGTGCTGCCCGCCGCAGAACGGTTTACGCTTGTTACAACGCAGTCATACGGCGCGCGGATAATGTAGCTTTCCTTTTCTGCCAGCAGCATTTCCAGCCTGCTCTGCTCTATCTGATACTGAAGCCGCTCACTTTCGCCGCCCGAAAGAGAAGCCGCATATGCGGTGTTTACAATAGTCTGCTGATTGTTAATTTCATAATCAAGCGCAGACGAATCAAGCTCTGCTATCACATCGCCCTGTTTCATCTCGCGGTTGTTTACCGCCTCATAGCTTATCACCTGCGCATCTGCGGGATAATACAGATACTCGGCATACGGATAGCCGATAACCGCGCCCATACCCTCTGTCTGCGATATATCCATATACTGCGCTACCGCCACCTCGTAGCGTATCTCCTCCGCGCCGTAAATAGGAAGCTTGATTTCCTCGTCCACACTGCCGCCGCTCTTGCAGCCCACAGCGCAGAATGCAACACTTAGCAAAAGCAGCAGCGCCGCCGTTCTTTTTACCATGTTAAACCTCTCTGTCAGGAGTTTTTCTCAAGCCTTGCAATAGCCTCCATGCACATTCTGCCGTTATGGTACGGGCATTTCCACGGGTCAACCACTGGCTTGAACGCAGCAAACTTTCCGTTTTCATCAAGCTGCGAATGCCACTCGCCACCCTCGCGGCTGTCAATAATATTCGCCTTGATATACTCCCAAACATTGGCGGCTATATCCAGATACTCCGCGCCGCCGTATCCCCGCTGATATGCGTTAAGGAAGCCGACAACCGTTTCTGCCTGAACCCACCATATGCGCCATGTGCTGATTTTATCATTCTCACGCTCGTTAAGCAGGGAGCCTGTCGGCTTGTGATAAGCGATATCCGCAATGTTGCGCACAATGCGCCTGTTCATATCGGCAAAGCGCTCTGAAAGCGCCTTGTCGCCAACAGCGTCACAAGCGCGGTCGATAAGCCATGTTGCCTCTATATCGTGTCCGTAAGAGTGAATATCACCTATAACATCCATATTTCTGTCAAAGAACACAAGCAGCTTGCTGCCCTGCTTGTCAAATATCTTGTTATATGTAAGCTCAAGCTGGAATTTCAGCCTTTCTAGCACCCTTTCATTCCTGTCGGCAAGATAAAGCTCGGTATACGCTTCCATAAGATGCAAAGTTGTGTTCATGGTTTTGTCTGCCATCAAACCGTTTTCGGAAAGCTCATCATTGGCAAGCTCGGTTTTCCAGTCGCGGGAAAGCTTTTCAAGATACGCAACATCATCTGTCGCATGCTTTTCAATAAGCTCCACAACATCATACGCAAGCTTAAGCGCACTTTTATCACCGCAGGCTCTGTAATAGCTTGACAGCGCATATACAAAAAACGCCTGACAATATGTGTGCTTTATATCGTCCTTTACGCTGCCATCAGCGTTCATGCTCCAATACACTCCGCCGCATTCTTTATCAACGCATTTCTGCGCAAGGAACTCATAAGCGTGCCTTGCGTTGTCAAGCAGCGCCTTGTCCTTCAAAAGCATATATGCGTTGGAATAGAACCACAGTATGCGCGAGTGCAGTATAACGCCCTTTTCGCCGTTTTTGTCAATGTTAAGCGAGCTGTCCATAAAGCCCGTAAAGCCGCCGTTCTCGTCATCGCGCAGCTTGTTCCAGAATGGGATTATATGACCCGTAAGTTCATTGCGAAATTCTTTTGCTTCCATATCTTTTCACCTTTTATCAGCAATACACCGCAGCGCACAAAACGAACGCTGCGGTACGATTTTATTATGCGTTCTGTGCAGGACCCGGCGTCCTGCGAACCCTTACAGGCACTGTAAGCACCATTCTTACGGTTTCCTCCTGAATAGCCGCAATCATATCGTCAAACATTGCAAAGCCCTCAAAACGATACTCTACAACAGGGTCTTTCTGGGCGATGCCGCGCAGATAAATGCCGCGCTTAAGCTCCTCCATAGCGTCGATATGGTCTATCCAATATTTGTCAACCGTCTTAAGCAGACAAATACGCTCAACCTCTCTCATGGCTTCGCTGCCCATATCGGCCTCTCTTGTCCTGTAGATCAAATCGGCACGCTCCTTGATAAAGTTAAACACGTCCTTTTTGGTTATGGTGTTCAGTTCATCATTGGAATAGCGCAGGTCGCTGTCCATAAGGAACAGATTAAGATAATGCGCACGCAGACCGTCTATATTCCAGTTTTCAGCAATACCGTCGGCGCAGTACATATCAACATTTGCCTGAATGGTATCGTTAAGCATCTTCTGGATATTGTCGCTGATATCCTCGCCATCAAGCACCCTGGTGCGCTCTGCATATATCGTCATACGCTGCTGGGACATAACATCATCAAAGTCAAGCACGTTTTTACGGATGGAGAAGTTCCTGCCCTCAATCTTCTTTTGTGCGTTCTCAATGGTGCTTGTCAGGAAGCCTGCTTCAATTGGCTGGTTTTCGTCAAAGTTCATGCTTTCCATAAAGTGCATTACCTTGTCGCCGCCAAACAGACGCATAAGGTCGTCCTCAAGGGAAATATAGAAACGGCTTGCGCCGGGGTCGCCCTGACGTCCTGCGCGTCCGCGAAGCTGGTTATCTATACGGCGACTCTCATGGCGTTCCGTGCCGATAATAAACAAGCCTCCAACCTCGCGAACCTCCTTAGCCTCAGGAGCAATCTTAGCATCGTACTTTTTATTAAGCTCCTGATACTTGTTTCTTGCCTCAATGATTTCCTCGTCTGTGGTTTCTGCAAAACCGGTTGCCTCCTGAATAAGCTGGTCGGAATAGCCAAGCTGCTTCATCTGGTGGCGCGCAAGGAAATCGGCGTTACCGCCAAGGCGGATATCAGTACCACGTCCCGCCATGTTGGTGGCAATTGTTACCGCACCCTTTTTGCCCGCCTGCGCAACTATCTCCGCCTCGCGCTCATGGTTCTTTGCGTTAAGCACCTCATGCTTTATGCCGCGCGCCTTAAGAAGCTTTGACAAATGCTCGGACTTTTCTATCGTTACCGTACCTACAAGCACTGGCTGACCCTTCGCATGGCACTCCTCAACCTGCGCAATAACGGCGTTGAACTTTCCACGCTCGTTCTTATATACCTGGTCATGATAGTCAACACGGATAACAGGCTTGTTTGTAGGGATTTCAACCACGTCAAGGCTGTATATCTCACGGAACTCGGACTCCTCCGTCATGGCTGTACCGGTCATACCCGAAAGCTTTGCATACAGACGGAAGAAGTTCTGGAAGGTGATGGTTGCCATAGTCTTGCTCTCGCGGTTTACCTTGACGCCCTCTTTCGCCTCAATTGCCTGATGCAGACCCTCATTATAGCGTCTGCCGAACATAAGACGGCCTGTAAACTCATCAACTATTACAATCTCGCCGTCCTTGATAACATAGTCAATATCAAGGCGCATTACGCCGTTTGCCTTTATCGCCTGATTTATATGGTGCAGCAGAGTGGTATTTTCGGGATCCATAAGGTTCTGCACATGGAAATACTTTTCTGCCTTTTTAACGCCGTTTGGCAGCAGGTTGCAGGTTTTTGCCTTTTCATCTACGATATAATCGCCTGTAAAGGTGCTGTCGTAATCTTCCTTTTCATCAAGCTCTACAACCTTATCCATTACAAGAGTCTTGGCAAAGACGTCTGCCTTTTCGTAAAGGTCTGTGGACTTATCGCCCCTGCCCGAAATGATAAGGGGAGTTCTTGCCTCGTCCACAAGGATAGAGTCAACCTCGTCCACAATTGCATAATTGGGCGCACGCTGAACCTTGTCCTCCTTGCGCATACACATATTGTCGCGCAGGTAGTCAAAGCCAAGCTCATTATTTGTGGCATAAGTGATATCGCAGTTATATGCGGCGCGGCGCTCCTCATTGCTCATCTCATGCGTGATAAGACCTACGGTAAGGCCAAGGTAGCGATATACCTTTGCCATCCACTCGCTGTCGCGCTTTGCAAGATAGTCGTTTACTGTTACTATGTGTACACCCTTGCCTGTCAGTCCGTTGAGATATGCCGCAAGCGTAGCAACAAAGGTTTTGCCCTCGCCTGTTTTCATTTCCGCGATACGGCCCTGATGAAGCACAATGCCGCCCAGTATCTGCACGGGATAGTGGCGGATACCAAGAACCCTTGTGGAAGCCTCACGGCACACGGCAAAAGCGTCAACAAGAATATCGTCAAGCGTTTCGCCGGCTTCAAGGCGACCTTTAAGCACGCCCGTCTGCGCCTTAAGCTCTGTTTCGCTCATGGCAGAATACTTATCGGCAATGTCAAGCACAGCCTGCTTAAGAGGCTCTATCCTTTTCAGCTCTCTGGAAGAATATGTGCCAAATATTGACTTTAATAAACCCATTTTTTAATGTCCCTTTCTTTTTGGTGTTTACATATACAATCATACAATTATATAAATACTCACACTACATTATACATCAATAAAACCGTTTTGTCAACTGTAAATAAAGCGAAACTTGCAGGAAATTCATCAAATAGCATAACGGACGGCGCTGCGCTGAATATCTCCCCCAAAAACGCAGAAGCTAAAGCCGAAAGCGAGGTGACGGTTTAATGCCAAAGCAGAATTATCCCGATGAGAACGGACGCGTCAAAAACGGATTTGACCCCGAAGATTACACCAACTGCGCCGCAATAGGCGAATGCACGGGGCTTATTCCCTCTGCACCGCATGAGCAGGCAGAATACGAAAGCTATGACGATGTGTATAATTTTATCCCGCACGCGCAGAAAAAGCAGAAACAGGATTGATAAACGCGGGCGGCTGTAAATCAGCCGCCTATGCGGTTTTACAAAACTTCCGCGAAAACCGTCTAGTATATCGGGTGGAAATTTTACATATTGTTAAAAACTTGGTTGAAAAAGTTGAAAATCGGCTTTGCGGCGCGGTTTTCAACACAAATTCAACAATCTGTTGAAAAATCGGCAAATATAACAACGCCTCCCGAAGCCGTGTGTACAGTGGTAAATACGGTTTCCTGCAAAAACGGCAGCTTCAGCCGCATTACCCATTGTATATTTTCGATGGGAATACAGCGCTGTTTTCTGAACAGCACGCCGCTGCGCACAACAAGGCTGCCCGAAACAATACAATATCCCACGCTTCTAAAATACAATGTCCACCAGACGCCCAAAACCGCAGCCCCCAAAATAAATATCAGCATAAGCCGCGGGAAAATCACCGCCGCTGCTGTCAGCAACAGCAGACCGCCAAGCAGCACCAGCCTGTATGCAGCACGGCTTTTCTCCATTTTATCACCGACCTTTCACAACAAAGTTAGTAATATAGTTGCATAAGTTTATTATATTTATGCAATACGCTGAAATACAATGCAATATATTGACATTTCGCAGATACGGTGATAAAATAACAAAACAAGGTTAAATAACCTTGTTAAGTTTTAACCAAGGGGGTGAATTATCGTGGTGCATACCCTGACGGAGATACTTGCAAAGGAAAAGCCCGAGCTGTACAAACGCCTGTCGCAGGAGCAGTATATACCGTTTCTGAAAAATATGCAGATTATAGGCGGCGCGGAGCGCTTCAACAACGCCTCCGACCTGACGCCAAGCGAAATGTCGCTTTGCTGCACGGTTTACCTGTACACGCAGGAACATGACGGCGCCGCGCCTACCGTAGCCGAAACCGCTGCCGCGCTTGGCGTTTCAATGCCCGCTATCTCCCGCGCGCTGAAAAACCTTGAGGCAAAGGAGTATCTTAAGCGCTCAATAAACAGCGCAGACCGCCGCATAGTGCATATTTCGCTTACAGAAACAGGCGAGCGCACAGTAAGAGAAAATCTTGACGCCATCACCAATATTGCAGAGCGCGTTTTGTCATATTTCAGCGATGAGGAGCTGCGCGCCATGCTGGAGCTTCACGCAAAATTCACTGCCGCCGTAACGCAGGCAATAAACGAACTGAAACAAAATACATAACAAAGAAAGGAACAACGCAATGCTTGAAATCAAGAACATCAGCAAGGATTATGTTACAGGCGATGAAGTGGTTCACGCCCTGCGCGATGTAACGATAAGCTTCCGCGAAAGCGAGCTTGTATCCATACTGGGTCACTCGGGCTGCGGCAAGACAACGCTGCTGAACATCATAGGCGGTCTTGACCGCTACACCTCTGGCGACCTTATCATCAACGGAAAGTCAACCACGCAGTACAAGGCTTCGGATTGGGATACCTACCGCAACCACTCTGTCGGATTTATATTCCAGAGCTATAACCTTATCCCCCACCAGAGCGTTTTATCCAATGTTGAACTTGCGCTTACGCTTTCGGGCGTATCCAAAAGCGAGCGCCGCAAGCGTGCAAAGGAAGCACTTGAAAAGGTTGGTCTTGGCGACCAGATAAACAAAAAGCCAAACCAGATGTCGGGCGGTCAGATGCAGCGTGTGGCAATAGCAAGAGCGCTGGTAAACGACCCCGATATCCTGCTTGCAGACGAGCCGACAGGCGCACTCGACAGCGAAACCAGCCTTCAGATAATGGAGCTTATCAAGGAAATTGCCAAAGACCGCCTTGTAATAATGGTTACGCATAACCCCGAACTTGCGGAAAAATACTCCACAAGAATTGTAAGGCTGGTTGACGGCAAGGTTACTGCCGACTCCAATCCTTTTGACGGAAATGCGGAAAAGGAAAAGAAATCGCAGGTCAAAAAGGGAAAGAAAACCTCCATGTCCTTTGCCACCGCGCTGTCGCTTTCCAGAAACAACCTGATGACCAAGAAAGGACGCACTTTCCTTACCTCATTTGCGGGAAGCATAGGCATAATCGGCATTGCGCTTATTCTGTCGCTGTCAAACGGCGTGCAGACCTATATTGACGGCATAGAGCGTTCAACGCTTTCCTCCTACCCCATTTCAATTCAGCAGGAAACAGTGGACTACACAAGTCTTATAAACTCCATGATGGATATCAGGGAAAGCAGTGATGAGGAGCGCGACCCCGACCTTATCTATACAAACGATATATCCACCGAAATGGTTAAATCCATGCTGTCTGAAATACAGACAAACAACCTTGAAGAATTTAAAGAATATATAGAAAGCAACCCCGACAATATTCTTGACAATGTAAGGGAAATAAAGTACAGCTATTCGCCTAACCTGTATATCTACGGCTATGATGTAAACGATGATGTTATTCAGGTAAATCCGTCTACCGTCATGACCGCTATGATGGGCGAACAGATGGCTTCACAGGTAAGCCAGATGCAGTCAAGCTACGGCTCTCTTATGGGCGGCGATGCAAGCAGTATGTATAACGCGTGGTCGGAACTGCTCAGCACAGACGCGCTTGAGGAACAGTATGAGGTCCTTGAGGGTAAGCTGCCCGAAAGCTATAACGAGGTTGTGCTTATCGTAAACGAGTGCAATGAACTGTCTGATGTTACGCTGTATGCCCTTGGTCTGCGCGACCAGGACGAAATAACCGGCATGATGCAGAGCATTATGGCGGGCGAAACCTTTGAGCTTGAAACAGGCGACCTTACTTTCACCTATGATGATTTTATCGGCAGAACCTACCGCCTGCTGACCGCTGCGGATTTCTATCAGAAAAACGATGACGGCACATGGACAGATATGCGCGAGAACGAAGATTTCATCAAGGAAAAGATGGAAAACGCACCCGAGCTTAAAATTGTCGGCATACTGCGTCCCTGCGGCGACTCGCTGCTGTCCACTTCAAGCAAATCGGGCGGCATCGGCTATACCCACGCGCTTACTGAATTTATGATTGACCGCGTAAACAGCAGTGAAATTGTAATAGAACAGAAGAAAAACGAACTGGTAGATGTATTTACCGGCGTTGAATTTCCCGTGGACGACCCCGG
The DNA here is from genome assembly GCA_964557825.1 of uncultured Ruminococcus sp. Lineage (GTDB taxonomy): Bacteria > Bacillota > Clostridia > Oscillospirales > Ruminococcaceae > CAG-115. The sequence continues at coordinate 2,344 of CAZLBL010000040.1, read as the reverse complement.
CGAAACTACTCTTGACCGTATAACAAAGTATGTTGAGGATCTTTCCGAGGAGGAAGCTGCCGCAATGCTTACGCAGATGTCCGGCGTGATGAGGGCTTCGGCCGCTCCCTCCGCTGATAGTGCGCTTGCCGCGCAGCCCGACGGACAGACCGCAGCAGCTATCCCTGAGGATATAGCTTCCATGCTCACTCCCGAGGAACTGGCTGCGCTGCAGGGCATGGCCCCCGAGCAACAGCAGCAGTTTATACTAAGCAAAATGAACCCAAATGGAAGCACCGAGCAGCCTGCGCTGTCATCAAAGGAAATGCTTTTGGAAAGCCTCTCTGCGCTTCCCGAGGAGCAGCTTGCAATGCTTGAAAAATATCTGCCCCAGACTGACGCAACCTATGACGGAAACCTTGCGCTGCTTGGCGTAGCCGACCTTGCAAAGCCGAGCGCCATCAGCATATATGCAAATGACTTTGAAGCCAAGGAAGCAATAACCGATTTTATCACCAAATACAATGACGATAAAAAGGCTGACGGCAAACAGGAGGATATTATCCAGTATACCGACTATGTGGGACTTATGATATCCTCTGTCAGCGATATAGTAAACGCAATTTCCTATATCCTTATCGCGTTTGTTGCCATTTCCCTTATAGTTTCCTCTATTATGATTGGAATAATCACCTATATCTCGGTACTGGAAAGAACCAAGGAAATTGGTATTCTGCGTGCTATCGGCGCTTCAAAACGCGATATCTCCAATGTATTTAACGCTGAAACGCTTATAGTTGGATTTGCCGCAGGTCTTATAGGCATACTGGTTACTGTTATTCTGATATTCCCGATAAATGCAATTATTGAGGCGATTACGGGCATCGCGGGTATGGCGGTTCTGCCATGGCAGGGCGCTGTAATACTGGTAGTAATCAGTATGGCGCTTACCCTTATTGCGGGTCTGTTCCCGTCAAGAATTGCAGCCAAGAAAGACCCCGTAGTTGCTTTGAGAACGGAATAAGCAAAACAAATCCCCAATGCGGATATAGTTAAGCACAAGAAATCCCACTCTGCTATACAGAGTGGGATAGATTGTAGACAAAGTCCCGAAAGGGGGCTTTGTTTTTTGCAAAACGTTGAAAAACGAAAGGAAGTATGGTATAATTAAGAATATAGATATGAGCAAACCCCAAACAAACAGCTCAAAATCCAAGGTGCAGCCCGACTGAAATGAACCGAAACAGATAAACAGGCGCAGCAAAGCCGACCCCAGCCCGAAAAAGCTGAAATCGTTGAAAAATATGAAATTCCAAACGCTAAGCCGTTCGTTTTGCGGATTTAAGGCTTCGGTAAGAGCGGTCGGTTTTAGTGACAATGGCAGCTATCGCGACCGCAAGCAAGGCAATATGCGCAACCGAATTAAGATTCTGCGCCGCATTGAAGCCATGCACCCACAAGCGTTCCTGTCCCGTCTGCTTGAAACGGGAATTGTAACGCTCAGCTTCGGTGCGGAGCGCATAAATTTTCTTGAACGAAACGCATTCGCGGTCGATTGAAAGCCTGTAGTCATCGGGAATCGTGACGTATTTGGTGCAGCCGCGGCACTGCTTGCCGTTGTTCCAATTTTTGTGATTGCAAGGGCAGCAGGCGGACTTCGAACGCTTGAACGGACAGCAATATTTCTGACGAGTTCTGCCGTTGTCGGAAATTTTTCCGTCTTTGTGCATGGCAAGTCCCGCTTCGCAAATCGGGCGTCCGCTCGCAAGCTTTTTGGGATTTTTAGTGTTCCGCTTGTTGAGAGGAATGACGCAATCGCCGTGATAAAGCTCTTTTACAGCGTTGTAAATTGATTTTGCGTCATAACCTTTATCGGCTAAAAATGTACATTCATCAACCGAAATAAATTCATTGGTTTGGCTTAGAATTTCGAGAGCGACAGTGCTGTCCGAAACATCGGCGGTGGTTGTCATTTCAAAGATTGGTAAGCCTGTAATGCAGTCAACCAAAATGTGATTCTTGTAACCCCAATAGTACTCAAAATTGCGTTCGTTATGCTGATTTGAAGCCGTGTGAACGCCCAGCCCGCAGTCCTTGTCGGACTTAGGTTGATGGGATTTTGCAAACTTGTTTTTGGCAAAAGATTTCGGATTATTCTGACGAGTGTTTGCGCTGATGGGCGTAGAATCAAGAGCGATGAATGAAGTATCCAAAATGCCCATTTTCGACAATTTTAGAACCTGCGACTGCATAAGTTCTTTGAGCAGTGAATTGTCTAAATTGCGGATAAAACGGTCAAAAGTCCAATATGACGGAAGCGGTTTGAGAATGTCAAATCCGCAAAAATGAGCAATGATAAGGTTAT
>CAZLBL010000039.1:18578-19736 GCA_964557825.1 uncultured Ruminococcus sp. | reverse complement strand
TGGTAAATGGAACCCGCCGCCTAAGAGGCGGGGGACATCTTGCCTAAGTTATAGAGCCGCTTAAGTGGATTTTGTTCTTCCTGTTTTCAACCATACTTCCGTATATTTACATAGCGTTTATTCTTAACAGGGGCGATGTGTCCGTGGCAGCATATGTCGCAATGATTCCGGCATTGTCAACGCTTTCGTGGCGCACATCTGACACGATGGAGCTTTTTACTTCTCTTATCAAGGAAAGCGCTTTTGTTACAAACCTGCGCGATTTTCTGGCGTATGAACCTAAGTCAAACGCAGAGGATTTAATAAAGGCAGAAAAGCTTTCGGATATCGAAATAAAAAATATGGGCTTTACCTACAAGGGCGCGAAAAACGCAACATTGCACGATGTAAATTTGACTATACGCAAGGGCGAGAAAATCGCAATTGTGGGTCACAACGGCGCGGGAAAAACCACGCTTGTAAAGCTTATTATGGGACTTTATCAGCCGACAGAGGGCGACATACAAATAAGCGGCGAAAGCGTTTCTCGCTATGAGCCTAAGTCGCTTCATCGCCGCTTTGGAACGGTTTTTCAGGATTTACAGATATTCGCCCTGCCGCTGTCGCACAATGTCCTTATGAGAAAGCCCAAGAATGACGATGAACGGCGGCTTGTGGAGGATTCTTTGCGCAAGGCGCAGTTTGGCGAAAAGCTTGACGGATTGGAAAAGGGCATAGACACCATGGTGACCAAAGAGTTTGACGAGAACGGCATGGGACTGTCTGGCAGCGAGGCGCAGAAAATCGCCATTGCGCGAGTGTTTGCGCGCAAGCCCGATATAGTAATTCTTGACGAGCCGTCAAGCGCGCTTGACCCTATCGCGGAATACCGTCTGAATAAGAGTATGATGGAAAACGCCGAAAATCAAGCGGTTATCCTTATTTCCCACCGCCTTTCCACCACAAAGGACGCAGACCGCATAATTCTTTTGGATAACGGCAGCATTGCCGACAGCGGCACGCACGCAGAGCTTCTCTCCCACGGCGGAGTTTATGCAGATATGTGGAATGTTCAAGCAGAAAAATACTGCGCGGCTATTTACGCATAACAAATTCCCTCCCGAAAATCAGGAGGGAATTTTTTCGTATTACCCTATGGCAAGACTTGTGGCAATCGGG
>CAZLBL010000039.1:0-18478 GCA_964557825.1 uncultured Ruminococcus sp. | reverse complement strand
GTGGCAATCGGGTCAACCGCCTCTGTGCCTGCTCTTACCTCAAAATGCAGGTGCGCGCCAGTTGTCCAGCCAGAGGTGCCAACCTCGGCGATTGGCTGCATTTGGGTCACCTGTTCGCCGTCCTGCACAAGCGCTTCGGATATATGCGCGTAAATGGTAAAGTAGCCGCCGTCATGCGCGATAATCACGGTATTGCCGTAACCGCCGCACCAGCCGCTTTTCATAACGTAAGCCGTTCCGTCAGCCGCTGCATATATCGTGCTGCCGTAATCCGCCGCGATATCAATTCCGTTGTGCGAGCTGCCTTTCCACTCGTCATAGCCGAAATTGCTGGTGATTGTAGAGTCGTGAGGCAGCGGGAACATAAAGCCAGGTCTGATGCTGTTATCTGTATCATCGTACAGCGTTTCAAGATATTCGGTTATCGTTATTACATCTTCGGGGTAACAGTCAATGCGTTCCGCAGCAAGCCCGTCAGAAACGGTTGTATAAACAAACGGGAAGTAACCGCCCGGCATACACTCCTCCAGCTGCTCGCCCTCCGTCAGACGGCGAAGCTCAATTTCCTGCATATGAAAATCCGTTGCAAGGTCTATGTCGGCGGTGCTTTGGCGGATATAGACATAATCGTCCGTACCCTCTATGCGCGCGCCCCAGAGTCCAAGCGCCTGATATTCCGCTTGTGACGGCAGTTCAAACAGACCGTCGTATTGGGCGTTTTCTATTTCGTCTGTATTTTCGGCAAACCTCAGCACACCGTTTTCCTCATCAAGAGTATACAAGAAATAATGATATTCATCATGCGAAGAAATGGTGCTTACTATGCATTTTTCAGCAAATGTGCAGCATATTGTGCCGTCAGATAAGGCAAACAGGTGGATTCCGTCCCAGCTGTCATAGGCGGTTTTGTCGTAATTTTCGACAGCTTGCTCAACGCTTGCAAGGATATCTGCGGCAAGCGTAATTTGTTTGGCTTCAAAGTCATAAACATATACGCCGCTTATGCCATCTGTAAATATGGCTTTACGGTTGTCGGCATATATCATTTCGGGGAACTGGCTGCCGAAGATTATGCCTTGGATATCGCTGTCTGTGCGAAGAACAAGCGGGATTTCCTCCGGCACAGCGTCAAGCTGCGGCAGAGCGAAGTCGTTATTTTCTGCAATTGTTGTTGAGGAAGCAGCGCCGGAGCTTGCGGGCAGCAGGTCAACCCTCTGTGGCGCTTTGCCGCCGAATACTCCCGCGGAGTTAAGCCCAAAGCAAACTGCTGCTATTGCGGCGGCGGAAGCCAGCGGTATGGCTATCCTCCGTACAGTGGCGGCAGCAGAACTGTGCAGCCTGTCTGCCTTTGCGGCTTCTTCAATATAATTGTCATGCACCTCGTTAAGTGCGTTGTTAAGTTTTTTCATATGTCATAGCCCTCCTTTCTGAGGTAATCGCGCAGCTTGTTAAGGGTGCGCGATATTCGCGATTTAATCTTGCTTTCGGTTGCATTAAGTTGTTTTGCTATTTCCGCGATGCTGTCGCCAAACCAAAAGCGCCGCATGAATATAACCCGCGTGTCGTGGTCGCTTTGTGCAAGAAAGCCGTTGATTATATCGGCAAGCGCGGTTTCCGTAAGCAAATCCTCGGCGCAGCCTGCCGCTTCAAGACAGTTTTCCAGCCCCTCAAGCGGCAGCGGATTTGCACGCTTGGCGGCATTATTGTAGTCATATTTATCCAGCGCAAGTCTGCGGGCTATCTTGCAAAGATATGCGCACAGCCTTTGCGGCTTGTTTGGCGGTATGCTGTTCCATGCGCGCAGACAGGCTTCGCTTTCACATTCCTCTGCGTCCTGGCGGTTGCCAAGTATGTTGTAGGCTATGCTTTGCAGCAGCCTGCCATAAGCGCAGCGTGTTTCCGTGATTGCGGCTTCATCGCGGTCGAAATACAGCTTTATTATTTGTTCGTCTGTCATTGCCTTCCCCTTTCAGCGGTGCGGGGAGCGCCGCTTTTTGAGCTCATAAATAAAGACGGAGAAAAAACTCCTTTAGTCGCAAAAACTCCCCCGAAATCGGGGGAGTTGAAATCAATATTCTACACACCACGAGGCTCTTTCATGCCATGGCAGGTAATTTATCGGGTTCATGCAAACGCCGTTTATTCTTACCTCGAAGTGCAGATGATTGCCCGTGGATTGACCTGTCGAGCCAACATCTGCGATTGCCTCGCCCTGCGTTACATACTGTCCCGCATAAACATGAAGATAGCTGCAATGACCGTAAAGCGTTACAATTCCATTGTCATGCTGAATCATTATATAGTAGCCGTAGCCGCCCGTGGACCAGCCTGACGCAATTACAGTACCGCTTGCCGCCGCATAAATGGGCGTTCCGTAGTCGGCCGCGATATCAAGACCGCTGTGGTTGTAATAACCGCCGTAGCCGTAAGGCATTTCGCTGATAAGACCGCCGTTGTAGCCGCCGACAGGCCACAGCATTTTGCCCACCTCTATATTGCTTATGCTTGCATTTGCAGGCGCGGGCTTTGTGCCGTTGGCAACAATTTTAGGCGTGGATTCCTCAATGGTAACGCGGTTTGTAACCTTCCTGCGCACCTCTATACCGTTAATATAGGAAACGTCTGCGGTTACTCTGTCCGTGCCGTTTATTCCGTCCTGCATAACGGCGGAAGAGCCCTGATATCTTGTGCTGTCCTCGTAATACTGTGTTTCGTATGCCGTGGATTCCTCGTATACCTCTGTGCGGGTAACTGTAACGGCAAGAAAAGGTTCGTCCTGAGTTACAAGGAATTTATCGCCGACATATATGGTCATATCCTCCGCAAAATCGGGATTAAGGCGCTGCATTTCTGCCATTGTCAAATCCAGCTTTGCCAGAATACCAAACGGCGAGTCGCCGTCAACCGCGGTATAATAAGAGGCAACTGCTTTCTTCGACGTGATTACCTCTATAATGGACTTAGGCGACATTATACTTTCTGTAAGGTACAGACCAGGTTCAAACGAAATAGAGGTTTCAAAAGCCACCGTTTCATTGGGACTGCCAGTGCGGTATACATCAAGCAAATCTTCAAGAGTGTTTTCAATTTCGGTTTTGTCGGTCAATGCGCCGTAGAAAGAGCTGCCTATGTAGAAGCCGTAGGCATATTCTATTTCAGCGTCCATAGATGAAAGCAGCTTATCTGCCAGCTGATATTTGGTAAGCGTTTCGCCGTAATTTATAGCTTCAAGCTGATATTCCGCCTCAAATGTAACGGGTTCTGTGTTGCCGTCCATATAGTTGATACGCTGCTGAACTATGCGCTCCGCATCGGTAAACACCGTTTCGCTGCTGACATAGCCCATGAAATCGCCGTTTATGGTAATCTCCAGCGCGTAGGTCATGCTATTTGCGTATGTAACGATGTTGAAAAGCAGCACCATACACACAATTGATATTGCATAATTAAACAGCGAATATGCCAAACCGCGCTTGCCAAACAGGCATTTTCCTATAAACCGCACAACTGCGGCAAGCCTGCCCGCAAAGCCTTTCACGGTACGCGCCTTGTTTATTTCTGCGCTGCCAAGCTTTATTGCCCTGTGATATCTTACAAACGGTCTTGCCAGCGCTGCGCCTATTTTTTTCAGTATGCTCTTAATTGCCCTGCCGATTTTGGCAAACCTTCCAGCGTGGTTGTCTATAAACCACATAAATGCGCCGCTGATGATGTGCAGTACGCTGATAAGCACACTGAACATATATTCGCCAAAGCGGTAAACAGCATCGTACAGCCCTTTTGAACTGTTGTCTGCCATAGCCGCCTGCATTGTTTCTTTTTCGGAAACCATGTTTTCTCCTGTTCTATATCCGCAGATTCAATAAGGGGCTTGCCCCGTCATTTAACGTGGCAAGGGTTGGCTTTGCCAACCTGCCATTCAGTAGGGGATTGTATCCCCTACTGAATGGTAAATGGAACCCGCCGCCTAAGAGGCGGGGGACATCTTGCCTAAGTTATATAAAAATAATCCTTAAACTAAATTAATCCTAGTAATGAACTTCTGTATGAAGTATTTACAGTATATCATTTTTGTAACTGTTTTGCAACCTTTTGTAACCGTTTTGTAACTTTTGACGGTATTTATTTGTGAATAGTGCATATCTTCTTGGGCGCGAATTTGTTGAAAACTGCTGAAATTCTAAGCGGTTATTGTGTTGTGGTTTTGTCAAGTTTGTCAACGGGATATGCAATTTCGGTTACATCATTCATCATATCGACATCAATGCGCATATTTACGTCGCGCGCGGTACCCTCCGTATCGGTGACCTTACCTGTTTCCGTGAAGGAAATAATATATCCATCGCTGTTTATTTCAAATATAGTTGTAAGGCTTTCAAAGCTGCTTACGCCGTCAAGCAGTCCGTTTGTTGATTTGTTAAGCCTGTCGGTATCATATATATAAGATATTATGGTATCTCCGTCCTCGTCCGTGGAAATTTCCGCCTGAGAAACGCTTGCGCCGTCAAGGAAGAATATCCCCCCATCGGCGTAGGGATAGCGGTTTTTGCGGTTGTAGATATTGTATAAATAATCCTCATCGGAGGAGTTTATAACGGACCACATTTCCTTGCCGGGTTCTTTGTAAAAATACTGCGCGCCATCGCTGTACGCATACATTTCATCGCTGCCGTCCTTGCCGTAGTAGTACAGTATCATTTCCTCGCTGCTGTTTATATAAAAGCTGAAATCCATTATCAGCTCGCCGGTTGAAAGGTCGGTCATGGTGGTATGTGCGCTGTCAAGCTCATTATATTTCGACTTTGCCGTTTTAACGGTATTGTAACCATCGGGCATATTTGCAGCGCAGCCCGTTGCCGTCAGCGCTGCGATAAGCGCCGCCAGAATAAGTTTTTTCATCTTTCCTCCGAAAACAAAAAGGCAGAAACCAACCTGCGCCGATTTCTGCCTAGCTGAATGCAAAACAATATAACCGTCGGTAATTACTCTGCAAAGCCGCTTTCTACAAGCTTAACAAGACCGTCAACAGCAAGCTGCTCGTCGCTGCCGTCAGCGATAATGCGGATATTTGCGCCGCCAACAATGCCGAGGGACAGGATACCGAGAAGGCTCTTTGCGTTTACTCTGCGTTCTTCCTTTTCTACCCAAATAGAAGACTTGAATTCATTAGCCTTCTGGATAAAAAAAGTTGCGGGTCTTGCGTGCAGACCTACCTGATTTTTTACTTCGATGTCTTTCATGCACATGGTGTAAATCCTCCGTTAAAAAATAATCGACTGTACCTAGTACGCTTCTTTTGCTTTCAATTGCCAAACAAGACCAAGCGCTGCTTAATCTCTTGGTTATAGTATATCCAAAACAGAAAATTTCGTCAACATCATTTTTGGATTTTGTCGTTTTAATTTGCGATTTTCTGTTTTTTGCAGAATAAATCGCCAAGTAAACCGCAGGCGGTTGTACACTTTCACTAAAAAGTTTTCAACAAAATAACCAACATATCCATTAGTTTTCAACACGCGGATATTATTTTCCTGATTTGAAGCAGCTGATGCACTGAAAAAATGAACAAATATTCACTTTATATCTGCCGTTAAATGAGCAATTGTACAAAATGACTATTGGGGTATAGAAAAATTTTCATGCGTGTGATATAATGAATCACAGGGCTTTCGCAAACATTGTCTGCGAAAGCTGTCAGACTATGCACGTCAAGCGCATGACAATTTTTTGCTGCCCCAAGCGGCAATTTTATTTATGAGGTGATGATTTTGGACATTAGCATTAAGTTTCAGGTATTGGCTATTGGTATACTGATTGTTATAATGGCGGACTTTTTGTTAAGCAAGAAGCTTCCGCTGATATCAACCAAGATTTTTGTGACGTTTTGGTCTACCTGTTTTGTAAATCTGCTTGCGGATATCGGCTCGTATTATACACTTATGCATATGGATACAGTGCCCGACTGGCTGAACAGGATTATGCACCAGTTGTATATAGGCACGCTTGATTTGATTATATATCTGCTGTTTGTGTATGTGTGTATGCTGTGCGGCGTTCAGAAGCGAATGCCAAAGCTGATTACACTTCTTTCTGCCATACCGTGCATTATTTCGCTTATCATTGTAGCTTTTGATGACCTGGAGTATGTTGTTGACACAACTGGCGCTTATTCAAGGGGCGTTATGGCTAACGCGGTGTATATAAGCGTTGTGCTGTATATTGTGGCGATATTTGTTATGCTTTTTCTGCACGGAAAGCGCAAGGGGCTTAATAATAACGAGCTGCTGCCTAATTTCAAAAAGGCGCGCATGGCGATTGTTGTCGGTCTTTGTATATGGATAGTTGTGGCGCTGATGCAGTATATTACTTCCTATTGGCTTATTACGGCGGCGGGCGTATCGCTGATGGTGCTGTATGTATATATCCGCTTTGAAAACCCAAAGGAGTATATAGACAGCGAAACCGAAACACTTAACCGTCGCGCTTTTCATATAATGCTTCCCGAGATGTTTGCGCGCAACAAGCCGTTCTATATAATAAATTTCAACCTTGGCGATATTGAAAACGTACAAAAATCCATGGGCTACGATATGACAAGGGAGATAATAAAGCAGGCTGCCATTCAGATAAGCTCTGCGCTTCCCGGTATGGGGATATATCATTCGCGCACCAATTCGCTGACGGCGTTTATTGAAAGCAAGGAAAAACTGGACGATGTGATACGCCGCAGTGAGCAGTGGGACTTCCGCTGCCGCACCGTTTCGGGCGACGGAATATATTCTCCTGTATACCATCTTACCATAGTTGAGTGTCCCAAATATGCGCAGACCCCCGACGAGGTTTATGAAACCCTTGATTACTGCCTTGGCGGCACACGCTGCCACCATGAGAGCGGAAAAATATACTTTATAGATGAAGCGGAGGTTGAAAAGCGAAATTACCGCAAGAGCGTTATTGCAATTCTTAATGACGCGGTGCGCACCAAGGGCTTTAACGTGGTGTATCAGCCTATTTATTCCGCTGAGAAAAAGCGTTACGCTTCGGCGGAGGCACTTGTAAGACTTCAGGACAGCACAACGGTGGGCTTTATTTCGCCGGAGTATTTTATTCCGCTTGCAGAGGAGCAGGGACTTATCGGCGAAATCGGGCATATCGTTTTTGAAAAGGTGTGCAGCTTTGCCGCGCGTGAAAAACTGTGGCAGCTTGGCATTGATTATATCGAGGTAAACCTTTCCGCCGTGCAGAGCGTTGATGTAGGAATAGTTTCCGAGCTTAGCAAAATGATGACAAAATACGGCATTCACCCGGGATTTTTCAATCTTGAGATAACTGAAACCGCCTCTATTGACGGCGGCGATATGCTTCTGCACAATATGGAGCAGTTCAGAAAGCTTGGCTGCCACTTTTCCATGGACGATTTCGGCACGGGCTATTCAAACCTTGCGCAGATGGCAAGGGTGCATTTTGAGCTTATAAAGCTTGATAAAAGCCTTATCTGGCCTTGCTTTGGTGAAGAACCTACCGAGCCGCTGGTTATACTCAACAGCTGTATTGACATGATACTGCGTCTGGGCGCGCACATTGTTGCGGAGGGCGTTGAAACTAAGGAGCAGGCAGATATGCTTATAGCGAAGGGCGTTAATTATCTTCAGGGATATTATTTCTGCCGTCCCGTTCCAGAGGCTGATTTTGTAAAGGCTGTTAAGGAAATGCTGGCGCAGGCTCAGAATTAACATTTTTAACTTAATAAATACTGATTTAAGCCGAATTTTTTAGGTAAACATATACTAAAAAATTCGGCAATCTTTATCCAAAAAGACTATTGAATTATCCTGCGTTATTTGTTATACTTTAGGTAACAGGCAGTGGCGGCAATGCCGCAGCGCCGGATAAATCGGATTATTATTAAAAGAGAGGTAACTACCCATGAGTTTAGAAATCATCGGACAGAGCATTCCCAATATGCCTTGGCAGGACAGACCCGAGGGCTGCAAGGACGTTGTTTGGCGTTTTGACGCTAACCCCATAATCCCCCGCGACCTGCTTCCCACAAGCAACTCCATCTTCAACTCTGCTGTTGTTCCCTTTGAGAGCGATAAGGGACACTTTGCGGGCGTTTTCCGCGTTGACGATAAGGAGAGAAACATGGCTATCCATGCAGGCTTCTCTGAGGACGGTATTCACTGGAATATCAACCCCGAAAAGGTAGAGTGGATTAACGACGATCCCGAAACCGCAGCCGCAAATCCTTGGCAGTATGGTTATGACCCCCGCTGCGTATGGATTGAGGACAGATTCTGGATTACATGGTGCAACGCATACGGCTGGAAGCCCACAATCGGCGTTGGCTGGACAAAGGATTTCAAGGAATTCCATCAGATGGAGAACGCATATCTGCCTTTCAACAGAAACGGCGTTCTGTTCCCCAGAAAGATTAACGGCGAGTACGTTATGTTCTCCCGTCCTTCTGACAGCGGTCACACACCTTTCGGCGATATGTATCTCTCCCACTCCAAGGATATGACATACTGGGGCAAGCACAGACACGTTATGGCTCCCGATAAGGGCTGGGAAAGCAAGAAAATTGGTGCAGGTCCTATCCCGATTGAAACAAGCGAGGGCTGGCTGGTATTCTACCACGGCGTTCTTGAAAGCTGCAACGGCTTTGTTTACAGCTTCGGCGCTTGCATTCTCGACAAGGAGCAGCCCTGGAAGGTTAAGTACCGCTGCAAGGAATATCTGCTTAACCCCAGAGAGTACTATGAGTGCGTAGGCGACGTGCAGAATGTTACATTCCCCTGCGCTGCACTGTGCGACAAGGATACAGGCAGAATTGCAATCTACTACGGCTGCGCAGACACCTGTGTTTCCATGGCATTCTGCTATGCAGAAGAGGTTGTTGAGTACATTAAGGCACACTCCAACAAGTATTGATAAAATTCGGGCAATAATAAGCGCTCCCGTCGGTCGGCGGGGGCGCTTGTTATTGTGTGAAAAGCGGGTTGCGCTTATTTTTTATCCGCTGGCGGACGCGGCTTGCTTACAGCCTCAATGTGCTTTTCAGCACGCGGCTGATGTATTGTGAAAACGAGCGACCATCACGCTCTGCAAGCTGCTTTATCGTTTTTTCAACATCGCTGTCAAGAGTTATGCATATTTTCTTTTTCAATGGTTTTTCATCATACATTGGATATCACCTCTCGTATATCATACCATAATGTACCTTTTGGTAGCATATTTTATTATCAAGTAGTATAACTTAGGCAAGATGTCCCCCGCCTCTTAGGCGGCGGGTTCCATTTACCATTCAGTAGGGGATACAATCCCCTACTGAATGGCAGGTTGGCAAAGCAGTGTCGAACTTGTTCGATACGCCCTTAGCCACGTTAAATGACGGGGCAAGCCCCTTATTGAAAATCTTATTTAATACTTGACAAGTAAGATAAAGTAGTGTATTATATTACCGCAACGGAACAGCTTTGTTCCGCTTTTTCTTTGAAAAGCTATTGACAAATGTGCAATATCAGTGTATACTGTATATAAAACATATTAACACATAGCTTTCAGGGGGTGACTGTTTGAAGATATTGCAGAACTCGGATATCCCGATTTACAGGCAGATAGCAAGCCAGTTCAAAGAGGATATAATGAGCGGAAAAATCGCTGCGGGAGAATACCTGCCGTCTATCAGAGGGCTTGCGCGCGACCTTAAGATAAGCGTGATTACCACGATGAAAGCGTATGAGCAGCTTTCAGAGGAGGGGCTTATCGCGGCGGTGCAGGGCAAGGGTTATATCGTAAATCCGCAGGACAGGGAAATGATTAAGGAGCAGCATCTGCGTTTGCTGGAGCAGCATCTGCAAAACGCAATGGACTGCGCAAGGCTTGCGGGCATAAGCCGTGAAGAGCTTGTGGAGATGATAAATGTGCTGTATGATATTGATTGACAGGCAGCGTATTATAACAAACTGTAATATATGAGGGCTTTATTATGGATAGTATTCTGACAGCAAAGGGATTAACCAAAAAATACAGCAAATTTACCCTTGGCGGACTTGATTTTGAGATACCAAAGGGCTTTGCAACAGCGCTTATCGGCGCAAACGGCGCAGGGAAAACCACGCTTATTGACGCGCTTTGCGGCGTTGTACCAAAAAGCGGCGGAGAGGTTGTATATTTCGGGCAGTATAACGATATAGACCTGCCCGAGGTTCGCGAGAAAATCGGTTACTGCGCAAGCAATGCTTTTTTCCCGCAGGGCTGGACTTCAAGGGATATTGCTGCATCTATGGAGCTTGCCTTTACAGGCTTCAGCAGGGAGAAATTCCGCGCTCTGTGCGAGGAGCTTGACGTGGACAGCGATATTTCCAAAAAGCCTAAGCCTATGTACAAGCAATCGGACGGCAACCGCATGAGGATAAGTCTTGCGGCGGTTTTTGCAAGGCAGACGGATTTGCTTGTGCTGGACGAGCCCAGCTCATCGCTTGACCCGCTTATGCGCGACAGGCTGTGCGACCGCCTGCGCGGCTATCTTGACGATGGCAACGGCGAGAAATCCATACTGTTTTCCACTCACAATATTGCGGATATGGAAAACGCCGCCGATTATGCAATTTTTATGGATAAGGGCAAAATTATAGAGTGCGGCTTTGTCGAGGAGCTTAAAGAAAAATACATGATAGCGCATGGCTCGGCGGAGGATTACGAAAAGGCGCAGCAACTGCTTATGTCCCACAGTCTTAACCGCACCGTGTTTGAAGGACTTATTCTTGCGGAAAACGCAGAGCGGCTTGCCGCGCTTGGGGTTGACAGCGAGGCACCCACGCTTCAGCAGCTTAGTATAGGTCTGCTGAAGTATGCGGAGGAAATGCGATGAAGGAATTATATCGTTCGCTGAAAATATTTGCGGGCAGGAATCCCGTGCGGGATTGGCTTAAGTGCCTTGCGGTAGTTCCGGCGGCAGGCGTTGTTTCTGTGCTGCTTGATTTCTCCGATATGGGGGCTGAAAATGATATCGCCGATTTTATGGCGGAATTTTTCAGTGGAATTATTTGCATAGGACCTGTTTTCGGCGTTCTTATGATAAGCGCGATATATGCGTACAATATACCCACTATGCAGGGCTATAAATATCTTCATTCCATAGCCGACAGCGATAAGCATTATCTGCGGGCGATAATCGCGGCAAATATCGGAGTGGTTGGTATAGGGCTGATTTGTATTGCGGCGCAGCTTGCGGTTTATGCGCTGACGCAGGCGGGCAAACCGCCGATTTTGGAAACGCTGTTTATGTTTATGTCAATTGCAGGCACTATCAACCTTATAGGCAGCGCGCGCCAGTTGTGGCTGAGAGTGGTGTGCATTGCGCCCGTGTGTTTTGTTTCGGGCGTGGTTTTCGGAAATTATGCGGCAGACAGCGACAGCGGGATATTCTCATCGGTCCTGGTTATTCCTGCGATAATAATAGCCGCCGTGCTTTATATTGCGGGAATTATCTGCGCCCTGCTGACAAGCGCTAAGAAATGGAGAAGATGTAATGAAGGGGCTTAAATTTCTTTTCGGTCTTGGCTTCAGACATATCGTGCTGAATATAATATCCGTGCTGTTTATTGCGGCTATGCCTGTTGTTGCAATACTTGTGCATGAGCCGTTAGGTTCGGAAGACTACATAATGTGCAAGATAGGCGCGCATATTGGCACTATGTTCGCTGTTTCTATTAACTTGATACTGCTCTGCGCCGATATCACAAGCAGCCGCCTTGTGTGCAGCGTTCCATTTGCAAAGTCGTTAAGGCAAAGTGCAATTCCGCTGTATTGCATAATAGTCAGCGGCGCGCCCACCATGCTGATAAACGGCGCGTATGCGATATTCTGCATGGTTTCCGGTCTGGATATGTGCAACATTTCCGATATGCTGATTGTTTCCGCTTCCACGATGGCGTGTTTTATTATCATTGGCACAATTGCGCTTAATACGTATTACGGCATATGTCTGGTGATTTTTGTTACATTTCCCGCAGGCGTGGAAATATTGGCGTTTGGCAATGATGTGTGGAGATTCGGGTTTGGTCTGCCCGTTTGGGCGGGCGCGGCGATTTTCCTTGGCGCATTGGCGGTATCTGCCGCCATAGCGTTTGCACTGGGACGCTTTATCTACTCAAAATCAGATTTCAAGCCGTATATGCAGAACTCCAAATTTACCGCGTAACTCTCACAAAATTTTCACAAAAATCACCTTGAAAATACACAGATGGGGATTATAATAAAGTCGTTGAATGAGAGAGGTTCAACACAAACAACGATACCGATCCCTTTTCATATAATTACCAACCAAACCAGCACCAAAGTCCTGCGAGAAATCGTGGGACTTTGGTGTTTGTACGCGTTTTTTGCGGAGATGGCTGATTTCCCCGTAAATTTATGCTATACTTTATCCAGAAGAAGTGTAAGATAAATTGTGATTTGTCGTGGAGCGGAGCAATCAAAAACTCCCTTTAGCAAACCAACCCTCACTTCCGGTAGGTTTGCGCGGGCGCGTTTTTTTGTAAAAAGGACTTGATTTTTTTCGGGATATAGAGTATAATAAGGAAGTAAATGCTCTCGCTTATGGGGGCAGGCCCTGTGCAACGGTGTGCCGTGAACCATGTCAGGCGGGGAACCGAGCAGCATTAAGCGGATTTCACTGTGTGCCGCAGCAAGCCTGTTCTCATAATCGAGGGCATTTATTTTTTTGTATGCTATTTTTGAGGGGGTGTTGATATGTATCTTGCTTTGTATAGAAAATATCGTCCGCAGACCTTTGATGATGTTGTTTCCCAGCCGCATATCACCACCACGCTGAAAAACCAGATAACGGGTCACAAGCACGGTCACGCGTATCTGTTTACAGGCTCGCGCGGAACTGGCAAAACCACTTGCGCCAAGATACTTGCAATGGCGGTAAACTGCCTTTCCCCCAAGGACGGCAATCCCTGCCTTGAGTGTGAAGCCTGCCGCGAAATTATGAGCGGCTCGGCGGTTGATATAACCGAGATGGACGCCGCCTCCAACAACGGCGTAAACGATGTAAGAATACTGCGCGATGAGGTTCAGTATACCCCTGTAAGCTGCAAATACCGCGTTTATATCATAGACGAGGTTCACATGATGTCGGCGGCGGCGTTCAACGCGCTGCTTAAAACGCTGGAAGAGCCTCCCGCACACGTTGTGTTTATTCTTGCCACAACGGAGCTGCACAAGGTTCCCGCAACCATTGTTTCCCGCTGCCAGAGGTTTGAGTTCAGAAGAATAGAAATATCCGACAGCGCTGACAGGCTTATGCAGGTGGCGCAGAACGAGGGCATAGCGCTTCAGCGTGACGCGGCAGAGCTTATTTCCCGCCTTTCGGACGGCGGTATGCGTGACGCGCTCTCCATACTTGACCGCTGTATAACTTCCGAGGGCGATGTAACCTGCGAGGTTGTAAGAAGCTGCGCGGGCGTTGCGGATAACAGACATCTTTTCGCTTTTGCGGAGATGATTGCGGCAGGCGATATGTCGGGCTGCCTTAATCTGCTTCAGCAGCTTTACAGCCGCTCCATGGATTTGTCGCGGCTTGTGGACGAGCTTAGCGGGCATTACCGCGACCTTATGCTGTATAAAACAGTACCCGAGGACAAGGCGCTTATCGGCGCCGCCCCCGATGAATATGACGAGCTTGCGCGCATTTGCGGTATGTATTCCCTTGAGGACATACTGCGTTGTCTGGAACTTTTGCAGAAATGCGCCGACAGCATAGGAAAAAACCGCCACCGCAGAACCGCTGTGGAGATGGCGCTTATCAGAATGTGCATGAAATCCCCCGCAGACAGCGGCGAGCCAATTCGCGCTGCCGCGGAAGCAAAGAAGCCCGTAGGTCAGCCTATGGGACAGGAGTTCGCGCCGCTGCCCGATGAAAAGCTTTCCCCGCAGGTTGCGGCAATAATAAATAAAACCAAAGCGTTAAGCGAGGAACGGGCAGGCGCCACGTCAAAGCCGCAGGCCGCCCCTGCCGCAGACGTGCCATTGCCGCCGCCCGTACCGGACAGTGTTCCTGCTGTGCAGGAGGAATTTTCTGTTCCGCTGCCCGACGCTCCGCCGGAGGAATACATTCCCCCAAGAGAGTTTGAGCAGCCGCTTCAGCCCGCTTCACCCGCGCCTGCCGACGAGCAGACTGCGGAAAACACAAAAGCAGAGCCGCTTGTTCCAAAGGCGGAAAAGCTTTCTGAGATAACTCCCGAATACTGGAAATCCTGTGTTCAGCTTACAGAAGGAATGCTCAGCTTCATGCTTGATGACGCCACCGCCCGCGTAAATGAAGATGGTGTACTGGAAATATGTTCGGACAATCTGCTGCTTCTCAATCAAATCAAAGAACATGGCTATGGCGAGCTTGAAAGCCAGCTTAGCCGAATCATGGGCAAAAGCGTGCGCGCAATAGTGGTAAGCAAAACAAGGGAAGAACCTGAGGAGCAGAGCATTACCACGCCAAATGTTAATAAGCTGCTGGAAAAAGCAAGGCAGCTTGGCATAGATGTTGAAATTAAAAACTGAAAGGAACTATTAAAATGAAAGCAAGATTACCCAAGGAATATCAGAATTCCGCTCCCGGCAATATGAACGCAATGGTAAGAAAAGCGCAGAAAATGCAGGAGGATATGGAGAGAGTTCAGAACGAGCTTGCCGAGAAGGAGTTTACAAAGCAGGTTGGCGGCGGCGCGCTTGAACTGGTTATGACAGGCGACAAGCAGCTTAAATCCGTAACCCTTAAGCCCGAGGTTGTTGACCCCGATGATATTGAGATGCTTCAGGACCTGATTATCAGCGGCGTAAATGAGATACTTAAGGAGGTTGACGAGTACGGCGCTTCGGAGATGGAAAAGGTGACAGGCGGCGTTTCCTTCCCCGGTTTTATTTAAGGCAAACACAAAGCGGTCTTGCACAAAGACCGCTTATTAAATATGGATAATACAGCGATTTTTAAGCTTTATCCCGTAAGAACAGTGCCATTTTTCGCACTGGGCATACTGTTCTGCGCGGGCGGCGGGACAAGCGCGTTTGTTATGGTTATCATTGCGGCGCTGCTTTGTATTGTTGCCGGCGCAGCGCAGAAAAAGCTGTTTGCAAGCGCTGTTGCCCTTCTGGTGGGAATGCTGTCGATAAGCGGCTATAACACCTTTGTGCGTCAGCCGCTGCTTGACGCTGCGGGGACAACGCAGACACTTGAGTGCAGGGTTACGGAAGCTGTGGATTACAAGGCTTACTGGCTTTACAGCTGCAGCACCGTGATAAGCGGACGCTCATGCAGCATAAGCTTTTTTGACAGCGAGGCTTTTGCGGTAGGCGATATAATAACAGCGGATATACAGCTTGACGAACTTGACAGAGCCTATGAAGCGCAGCGGAAATATCTTTCCGCCTCAATTAAGGAAATCCATTCGGTTTATCACCCGGATTTTGATTTTCAGCGCGGACTTTATGATTACAGAAGCCAGCTTTGCGAGGGTATTCAGTTTGGTGTTGCGCACGGCGGCGGTCAGCTTGTGGGCGGTTTGATTTTTGGCGATACCGGTCAATTTTCAACAGAGCTTACAATAGCGGCAAAATTGTGCGGAATTATGCACTTTACCTCGGTGTCAGGCTCCCATTTTGTCATCATTATGACGGTGCTTCTGGAGCTTATGGGCAAGAAAAGGCCGCGTACACGCGCTGTGTTTGCAATTGCATATATCCCGCTTGCGGTGTTGTTTTTTGGTGCAGAGCCTACTGTTATGCGCGCGGGAATTATGCTTATGCTTAACTACTGCGGCGATTTGTTTTCCAGAAAGACGCAGAGCCTTAACTCGCTGTGTGCTGCAATTTTTCTGATGACGGTATTTTCGCCAAATGTAATGCTGGACAGCGGATTTCAGATGTCGGTGTTGGGCGTTTTTGGTGTATCTGTTCTGGGCGGAAGATGCAGCTCCCTGCTGAATGCTTATACCATCAAGCTTCCCACAGTGCTGCGCATACAGGTGGACGCGGTTATTACTTCGTCCTGTGCGGTGATTTGCATTGCGCCAGTCAGCATTTACTGCTTTGGCGGCATTTCATTGATTGGCGCGGTGGTTACGGTTATGCTTACGCCTATATTTACCGTTGTGCTTGGGCTTGGTGTCGTTTTCGCCGCCACTGAACTTGATATACTGCTTGTCCCTATGGATTTTTTGCTTAACTGCACATACAATTTTATCGTAGGCGTTGGTAAAAATCCCGCATGGTGGCTTGCGTTTGAACATGACAGCGCCGTGCCGCTTGCGCTTGTTGCTGTTGTGGGATTAAGCGTGGCTGTTATACTGCCGAAAACTCAGCTTAACAAAGGACTTCTTACGGCTGCCGCAGCAACGGCGCTTTCGTTGGCGCTGTGCATAAGCAACTCGCTTACGCGCAGCAAGATAGATTTTGTGTCAAATGGCAAAAGCGGTGCGGCTGTGGTGTGCAGCGGCGGTACAGCTTCGTTAGTAATATGCGGCAGCGGGTCGAATTTTGCAGATGAGCTTTCAGACTGCCTGATGAGAAATGGTATTGTAAAGATTGACCGTATCATTGTACCTGAGCTTGACTATCAGGGCGCAGTTTCTGTTTCTAACCTGGGCAATCTGTACCCGATAGGCGGAGTGTATACGGAGCAAACTCTGGATGCAATCACCAACCGATGTGACTGTGATAATATAAATATATGCGATTGTGCGGTGGTTGATATTGACGGAATTTCAATTGCCTGCACACACTCAGACAATGATAAGTGCGCTGCCGATATAGTAATGTACAGCGGATACAGGAAATCAGCGCCGTGTGCTGATGTAGGCATAGCGCTTTATGTTTCCTCAAGAATAACAGATGACAAGCTGCCGGAAGGCGGCATAAATATATACGATACTGAATTTGAAATTAGTCTGGAGAAATGATATGGCTGAATTTATTTCCGCTCCGCTTGCGCTTGCGGCGGAGCAATTTGCAAAGCTTCCCGGGATTGGAATAAAAACCGCGCAGAGGCTTGCGTACTATATGCTTAATCTGCCCGCAGAGGAGGTGGAGGATTTTGCTTCCTCCATTGTAAAGGCGCGGCGTGGCGTGCAGCTTTGCCGCTGCTGCCAGAATTTCACCGACCGCGACCTGTGCGAACTTTGCAGCGATGATAATCGCGATAAAGATATAATCTGCGTTGTTGAATCGCCAAAAGATGTATCGGCTTTTGAACGCTGCGGCTGGTATGATGGTACCTATCATGTGCTGCACGGTCTGCTTTCTCCTATGGACGGAGTAACCGCAGAAAATCTTAAGATAAAGGAGCTTATGTCGCGCCTTTCCACCGCCAAAGAGGTGATTATGGCAACAAACCCCACCGTTGAGGGCGAGGCCACGGCGGTGTATATCAGCAGGCTGATAAAGCCGATGGGAATAAAGGTGTCGCGCCTTGCGTATGGGCTGCCCGCAGGCTCTGCACTGGAATTTGCAGATGATGTAACGCTTCAGAAGGCGCTTGAAAACCGCAGCGAGTTATAATGAATAAGCGCAGATTATCGGTGCGTGAAACTGTTTTTGTTGCCGTTATGGCGGCGGTTATGTGTGTATTTGCGCCGCTTAGTATTTCTATGGGCGCAGTGCCGCTGTCGCTTGCAACGCTTGTTGTTTATCTTGACGGAGCGCTGCTTGGAAAAGCGAAAGGCTGCGCCGCGGTTGCCGTGTACATATTTATCGGACTTGCGGGCGTTCCTGTGTTTTCGGGATTTATTGGCGGCTTGGCGGCGGTTACTGGTATTACAGGCGGTTATATTATTGGATATATTCCCTGTGCGTATATAACTGCGCTGTTTGCGCAGCGCTTCGGCGGCAGAATATTGGCTATGGCTGCGGGAATGGCGCTTGGTACGGCGGCGCTTTATATTTTTGGCACGGCTTGGTATATGCTGCTTACGGGCGCGGAAATCGCGGCGGCGCTTGCGGCGTGCGTAATTCCCTTTCTTGCGGGGGACGCAGTTAAGATAGCGGCAGCCTGCGCGCTTGCTGCCCCGCTGAGGAAAAAGCTGTTGCCTGTGATGAATAATTTTAACTTCAAGTAATATTGCTTTGCGTTTATACAAAATTAAAATGAGCCATCGTATTATTCAATACGATGGCTCAGACTGTTTAGTCACAATATTCCTTGATTTTGTCCAGAACAGCTATAAACCGCTTATCATCACGGATTTTGTCATACCTGTCCATCTGCATTTCATTGTACAATTCCTTGCAGTCTGTAAAATCGTAATTCTTAATTGTAGTAAGTGGATTATATTCAAGATTTTTCACAAGAAGCGATGTGTGCTGCGCCCTATCGTGTAGCGCGTCTGACATTATTGCAAATTCTGCCGCCTTTTCAAGACTTGATAACTTAGGCAAGATGTCCCCCGCCTCTTAGGCGGCGGGTTCCATTTACCAT
>CAZLBL010000038.1:0-20577 GCA_964557825.1 uncultured Ruminococcus sp. | reverse complement strand
TCACGGGCGGAAACCGACGTTTCCCAAACCGAAGTTTCTGCTCGTGTTTTATATACACTTATATATAACAAAGAGATTACACCACTCAGTCGAGTTGTGCAATCTGTTTGTTATAATTGGTCTGAGTGACAGGATTTGAACCTGCGGCCTCTACCACCCCAAGGTAGCGCGCTACCAATCTGCGCCACACCCAGATATCCAACGCATATAATTATATCACAAGGTTTTCGATTTGTCAATAGCTTTTCCGAAAATATTTTTATAGAATTTTTCGCACGACTTAAATTGCAATTTAAGGCAACACCGCACAAAATCCAAAAGATGGTCTTTGTGCGGTGTTGCCTTAAGGTTTTATTTTGCCTTTATTTTACAACTTTCTATTTTCCTTGACAAACCCCTGTGCAGATGATATAATTAAAGGTGTTGCGTAAAAGCAATGTTTTCTGCGTTTAGCGTCATTTTGCGCGATATTTTGTTTGGCAAAGGAAGATTTATTTGAACAATAATGATTTATCTGCGCCGGTCAGAATAGCGCAGATTCTTGGAAATATGGACGGCGGCGGGGTTGAACAGGTGGTTATGAACTACTATCGGAATATCGATCGCAGTAAGGTGCAGTTTGATTTCTTTATATTTGAAAGCTCTCGCCGCGTTCCCGAAAACGAGATAGAAAGCCTTGGCGGGCGGATATACCGTCTGTGCCATATAAAAAACGCTCCGCGCTATATAAAAAGCCTTTCCGCCTTGCTTAAGCAGAACGGTTATCGGATTGTACACTGTCACCTTGGCACACTGTCAGCGCCTGCGCTGCTTGCGGCGAAAAGGTCGGGCGTACCTGTAAGAATAATCCACAATCACAGTACATCGGGCGGCAGGAGAGAATTTGTCAGAAATATTGCAAAGGCTGTTCTTAAACACTTTTGCAGCATGGGTGCAACCCATAGGCTGGCTTGCTCACAATTTGCGGCACATTGGCTGTACGGAAATGCGCCTGTATATGATTTGCTTGATGATAACGCACTGCGCGGCAGTATCCGTATTCTTCGTAACGCGGTGGACGGCGGCGTTTTCGCACAGGATAACGCAAAGCGCGTTTCACTTCGTGCGGAGCTTGGCATTCTCCCCGAAGCGTTGGTTTTCGGGCATATAGGACGCTTTTGTCCGCAGAAAAATCAGAATTTTCTGGTCGATATTTTCCGCGAAATCCATAAGCTTCACCCCGACAGCTATCTGCTTATGGCTGGCACGGGCGCAGATATGGAGTCTGTTCGTGCGAAAATTGCCGCATTGGGACTTTCGGACAGGGCGCTGCTTCTTGGTCAGCGCAGCGATACGGACAGGCTTTACAACGCATTTGACTGCTTTATTCTGCCCTCCAATTATGAGGGTTTGTGCGTTGTGGGGGTTGAGGCTCAGGCAGTGGGGGTAAGCTGCGTTTTTTCGGATAAAATCACCGCGGAGGTTAAAATTTCCGATAATGTCAGCTTTATTTCGCTTAAGGCTTCGATTGAGGATTGGGCGAAAACAGCGCTTGCCGCAGTACAAAAGCCTGCTGCGCCCGCGGATTTAATCGCACGCGGCTATGAAATCCATACTGAAGCGCAAAAACTTGAGAAATATTACCTTGAAAAAATCTGCCACTGACGGTGCGGCGAAAGGAAATAAAATGATAAAGGAAAATCAGAAGCTGCTTAACAGGCTTAATGTTTTCAGCGACGCACTGATTGCCATAGCCGCAGTGGTGCTTGCTTACGCCTTGGTGTTCTGTATTTTTGACTTTGAAAAAAGCTTCACGCTGATTGATTATATTAAGCTTGCTTGTGTGTTTATTCCCATACAGCTTATAACCTACGGCTGCTTGGGACTGTACGACAGCTATCGCACCAGTACGCTTGGCAAGGAGCTTGTAAGACTTGTGCAGGCGTTTCTTATTGACGGTCTTGTAATAATCACAATGCTTTATGTGGTTAAGCTTATAAATTTCTCGCGCTGGTCGCTTGCCATATTTCTTGTACTTGACCTTGTTGTGGTTGCGGTAAAGCGCATTGCGCTGCGCAAAGTACTGCGCAGTTTCCGCAAAAATGGATATAACCGCAAAAATGTACTTATAATCGGCGGCGGAAAAACAGCAACGCATTTTCTTGAAACCATCAACAGCGAGAAGCATATCGGCTTTCATTGCGCAGGTTATGTATCAGATGACGACAGCCTTGAGGCAAAATGGGCGGGCGGTTTTGAAGATATTCAGGCAGTGCTTGACAGCTTCCGTTACGACGAAGCAATTGTGGCACTGGATACAGATGAAATGCACCACCTGCAAAGCGCCGTTGAAGCCTGCGAAATAACAGGAACAAAAATATCCGTTATTCCGTCAATATATAAATATATGTCAGCAACGCCCGAGATTGACATGGTGGGCAGTATTCCCGTAATGAATATCAGACGCATTCCGCTGGATAACATGGGAAATGCGTTTATGAAAAGGGCGATGGATATAGCGGGAAGCATTGTTATGCTTATACTTTCCTCGCCGCTTATGCTTGTGTGCGCGGTTGTGATTAAGGCGACTATGGGCGGAAAGGTTATATTCCGTCAGCAGCGCATAGGCTACAACAAGAAGCCGTTTACAATGTACAAATTCAAATCCATGCGCGACAGCGATAAATCCGATACTGCCTGGAGCACCGACAGCGACCCGCGCAGAACCCGCTTCGGCGCATTTATCCGCAAGTTTTCAATTGACGAGCTGCCGCAGCTTGTAAACGTACTTAAGGGTGAGATGAGCCTTGTGGGGCCGCGCCCCGAAATACCGCACTATGTAGAGGTATTCAAGCATGAAGTTCCCATGTACATGATAAAGCACCAGGTAAAGCCGGGAATGACGGGTCTTGCGCAGGTGAACGGTCTGCGCGGCGATACTTCAATAAAGCGCAGGATTGAGTTAGATGTTCAGTACATAGAAAACTGGAACATATTCCTTGATGTTTCAATTCTGTTTAAGACCGTGTTCCGTGCCGCCAACAAGGAAAAGCTTACGGTCAGCGAGGCTGATATAAAACATAAAATAAATGAGGAAACAATAAACCAACAGGAGCATACCGATGATACAGAAAAATCAGAAATTCACGCTTGATTACACGGCGCTCGCCATATTTTTCCCCGCCGTAGCGGCGCTTGCGATAATCCCTACACTTATGCGGGCAACCCTTGTTGCCTCTGACAGTACGGCGCTTAACCGTTTGTTCCACGGAACGCAGTCCGAAACAGAGGGCGTTTACTATTATGTTGACGCATTTTCGCAGATTAAGGCGTTTGCCGTAGTAATCGCCGCAATTGCGATGCTTGCAGTCACGCTTGTCTGCTGTGTGTATCTGTTCCGCCGTGCCGAAAAAAGAAGCCTTGTCTATGTCGGGGCTTCGGTTGTGTATGTGGTGCTGACCCTTGCTTCCGCTGTTGGCTCAAAGTATGGAGAAATTGCATTTAACGGTATATATGACCGCGCAGAGGGATTTTTCACCATTGCGTGCTATTTTGTGATGTTTCTGTTCACCATGTTTGCTTTCAAGAAATCGCAGAACTTCAGCTTTATTGTTCTGGCGCTGATGATTTGTACCGGAATAAACCTTGTTATAGGACTTTTTCAGTATTTCGGAAACGACCTGCTTAATTATGAGTGGTACAGAAATATTGTTGTTGACAGAAAATACAGCGACATGATAAGCTTCAACGATATTATCGTTACCGAAAAGCAAAAAATGTACGGCGCACTGTATCACTACAACTACATGGGAAGCTTTGCAGGCATGATTGTTCCGCTGTTTACCGTGCTTGCCTTTACAAGCAAAAAGCTTGCGTACAGGATTGTTACCGCCATATTTGCACTGATTTCAATATTTATGCTGCTTGCGGGCGAGGCAAGAAGCGGCTTTGTTGCAGTAGCTGCCGCAGCCGTTGTGGGAATTATAGTGTTTGCGCGCGTACTGATACGCCGCTGGAAAATCACGGTTTCAGTAGTGGCTGCCGCTGTGGTTGCGGTTGTGGGGGTAAATATTGCAACGGATAACGCGCTTTTCGCCCGTGTTCCCACCCTGCTTGAAGATGTGGCTGCGCTCTTTATACCCGCAGAACAGACCGATATGCTTGCAGAACTGCCCATGCGCGAAATAACCCACAACAAGAACGGAAGCGTTTCGTTTACTTCGCAGACTGATGTGCTTACCATGTCCTTTGATGCCAAAAAGCACGAATATGTTTTCACCGATTTGTCGGGCGAGGTTGTTCCAACAGCCGAAAGTCAGTATGGCATTACAATTGAGGACGAGGATTTCAAGGGAATTAACTTCCAATTTGCCGCTACAAGCGATGACCTTGAATACAACGACGGCATATTCATGTGGTTTACAGGCAGGGACGACCAGGCCATGCTGTTCCGCCTGTTCAACGAGAAGCAGATACACATGATAGACCTTGAAACAGGCGAGAGAGTAACGCCGATAAATGCGGAAGCAATCGGATTTAAGGGCAAGGAAAAGCTAGGCTCATCAAGAGGATATATCTGGTCAAGAACTATCCCGCTGCTTGGGGAATGCATGGTTACAGGCTATGGTCCCGATACATTCGCGCTTGTGTTCCCGCAGAATGATTATCTTGCAAAATACAGCGCCTATAACGAGGGATTTTATATCACCGTGGACAAGCCGCATAATCTGTATCTGCAAATTTTCTTCAGCAGCGGTCTTATAGCGCTGATAGCCTTTCTTGTTATCTGCGTGTTCTATATTGTGGACTGTTTCAGATTATACGCGCTTAAAAAAAGCTACCGGCGCGAGCAGTATTTCGGCATTTCGGTTATGCTGGCGATAATCGGCTATCTTGCGGCGGGAATGTTCAATGACTCCGTTGTATCGGTTGCGCCCGTATTCTGGATACTTCTGGGAACAGGCGCGGCTCTCAACGCCATAAACCGCCGCGCAGATAAGGGCGAATGCACAGAGCCTGCGGCAGAAAAGCCCAAGCCCGCCACTCAGGAAGAAATCCGGAAAGAGCAGGAGCTTAACGATAAAGCGCAGCAGCTTGTTGAAAAGCTGAGAGCCGAAAGAGCGCCCACACCCGCAGAAAAGCCTGCTAAGCGTGAGCTTTCTCAGGCAGAAAAGCTTGCAATGATGAAGCTGGCATTTGAAAAGGTACAGGAAAAGCACGGCGGAATGACAAAGCCGATGCCGTCCGACGCTCAGCTTATCGCCATGATGGATATTGCCCTGCTTAAGCAGAACGGCGCAGACGCGGACGGTGATGAAACACTTGAAAATCCTGATGAAGCCGAAAATACGGCAGATGATAAAATTGAGTAACAGGAGGTTGACGGCAGGTGCTGCTGGCAGTGTGCGATGATGAAAAAATAGAGCTTGAAAAAATTGTCGCTATGATAAAGACGCATTATGCCCATAAGTGCGAAATAAAGAGATACGGGGACGCAGAAAGCCTGCTGGCGGACAGTCAGAATCTGATTTTTGACGCGATTTTTTTGGATATTGATATGCCGGGTATGAACGGTATGCAGCTTGCGGAGCATATCCGCATGGTCAACGAATATGTCAAAATACTTTTTGTAACAAACAGAGAGGACTGTGTCTTCAGCGGATACAAATACGGCGCTTTTCGGTTTGTGAGAAAAAGCATGATTGAGCAGGAGTTTCCGGAAGCGTTAAGAGATTTGGCGCGGATTCTAGACGCAAAAAAGGAATATATCACGTTAAAAACTCCTAGCGGCGAAGTAACAAGATACATAGACAAAATACAATATTTTGAAGTATACGGTCATGAAATGACGGTAAAATGCGATGACGGAGTTGACAGAATATCGGGAACAATGGGTCAGTACATCAAGCTGTTATCACCCAAGGGTTTTATTCATGTGCATAGAAGCTTCCTTGTAAATTACAGATTTATCTATTCGGTAGAGCAGACGGAGATTGTGCTTACGGACGGCAAATCAATTCCGTTAAGCCGAAACCGAGCAAAGGAAACAAAGACAAAGCTGCAAATATTTACAAGGAGTTTTGAGGACAGATGATTTGGATTGTAGTTGAAATCGCCGCTTCAGCGATAGAAAATATTGTTATCGTAGATTTTCTGGGCAGATACCTCGGTTATAAGAATAACGAGGACGTGTGGCTGAAATCCTTGTTGTTTTTTGCTGCATCAATGTTTAATGTGTTGATTGTGCCGCATCTTTTCGATTCGGAAATAATACCATCGGTTGTTCTTGTGGTGTTGTCCCTGATATACTGCATGGTGTTTTTAAGAGGAAATATATACGGCAAGGTGTTTATAGTGCTGTTTAATGTGCTGTCGATACTGGCTATAAATACTTTAATGCTGACGATATTCAGCTTTATATTCAGTACAGATTTCAGCGAACTGGCGGCTATGAGAAATTCCGCAAGGATAATGCTTCTGGCTACCACCAAGTTCCTTTATTTTATAATCACAAGGCTGATATTAAAGCTGCAAAAAAATGTTTCTTCATCAATGTCTGCAAAAGAATGGCTTTCTGTGCTGGGAATATTCATGATAACCCTAACCATTGGCGTAATGATGTTTGAAGCCATATGGAAAGAGGAATACAGCGAAACAGTGCTTTGCGTTTTTGCCATTGGGCTTATCTTGATAAATATTATTTCATACACATTATTCAGCAGGATAAGCGAGGATAATGCCAGAAAAACAGAGCTGGCAATGCTGGAGCTTCAGTTGTCCGAGCAGACAGGGCGCATGAAAGAAATTGATTGTATGTACAACGAAATACTGCACATACGTCATGATATCAAAAAATGTATTAACTGCGCAAGTATTCTTATCGAGCAGGGAAAATACAAGGAGGCGGAGAATTATCTTGCGAGTCTTTCCTCCGAAAAGCTTGGAACTATAAAGGAGTTTGTCATTTTGAAAAGCGGCGTGGTAAGCGCTGTTATCAATGCAAAATTGTCCCAGTGCAAGAGAGAAAATTTTTTGATAGAAACAAATATCAGCGACTGCATTGAAGATTTTTCGGAAATGGATATCAGCATTTTGTTATCAAATCTTTTTGATAATGCGATTGAAGCCTGCGAAAAAACCTCATGCGACAAACGCTTGAGATTCAATATGAATATCCACAAGGGATATGTCAGAATAATAATGGGAAACAGTATTGACGGCAATTCCGCCGCAAATCCCGGGTTGAAAACCACTAAGGCAGATAAAAAGAACCATGGATTTGGCATAAAAACAATAAAAGAAATTGTTGAAAAGTATGATGGAATTTATGATTTTCAAGTTTCTGACAATGAATTTGTTGCTGATATCTGGTTAAGAAAGGGAGGAAAAACGCAGTCAGCGTCTGTATAAAATTTCCATAAATGGTTTTTATATGGCATTATATATACATTTCAGGAAGAATTTCTACATTTCAGGAAACGGCTATTGACTTTTTGTACAATATCGGCTAACATTAGCTTGAAGGTGATTTTATGGTAAGACTTTTAAGCAGCAGGTTAGCCGATTTTTTAATTGAAAATAAAATCGTAGAGGCTGAGGACAAAGAGATTTATATTTACGGATATGAGATACTTATTTCCTCGGTTATCGGCGTAGCACTTGTTCTGATATTGGGATTTTGGTTCAACCTTGTTATTGAAACGGTTATTTTTCTGGCGGAGTTTATTCTTATAAGGCAAAGCTGCGGCGGATATCATGCCAACTCATACCTTAAATGCATTTTGTCGTTTCTGTCTGTATTTGTGCTTGTAATTCTTGCGCTTAATATTTTTCTGGTGCATTATTCGTACTTGATATGGATTGTTTTATCGGCGATGTGTATGTCGGTAATGATGGAGCTTTCCCCGATTGAGAATATAAACAAACCTCTTACGCAGGAAACCAGAAGCAGAAACAGAAAAATATCAATTGTGCTTTCTGCTGTTGTTATTATTTCGGCTGCAATATTGCTGGGACTTGACGCCCGGAAATCATTGCTGATAATGCTTACATTGACAGCCATATGTTTGCTGATGATGTACGAACGACTGAAAGGAGGTGCAAATGATGAAGAACATTAAGCAGAGCATTCTGAAGGGAATAGCTAAGGTTGGCGTTAAAACAGCAGTTGAAGCTAACAGTTCCGCTTCCTATTTCCTTTGCTGCCAGCCTAAAGAGCCGGCATCGCTGAAGAAATATGTGAAGAAGTAAGCGTATTATGACGGCAAAAGGCAGTTGGTTTATTTGAAACCAACTGCCTTTATCCTTATCAGCAAAAAAGAAATGACCGCAAATGCAAGAAAAATTCCCCGCAGTTCTGCGGGGAATGCTTTTTATCCAAGCAGCGCTTTCAGCCTTTCCATAGCCTCTGCTGTTGCCTCGTGCGTGCCGAACGCCGTCAGTCTGAACCAGCCGTCGCCGTTCTTTCCGAAGCCTGCGCCAGGAGTGCCGACAACCTGCGCCTCGTTAAGCAGATAGTCGAAGAAATCCCAGCTGCCCATGCCCTTGGGGCATTTAAGCCAGATATAGGGGGAATTTATGCCGCCCGTGTAGCTTATGCCAAGTTCATCACAGGTTTTTGCAATCATGCGTGCGTTTTCCTGGTAGTATGCAATTGTCGCCTTTGTCTGCTTCTGACCCTCGGCAGTGAACACTGCTTCTGCGCCGCGCTGAACAGGATAGGAAACGCCGTTGAACTTGCTGCCCTGACGTCTGTTCCACAGGTCGGCAAGCTTTACGTCCTCGCCGCTGCTGTTCTTCTGAATTATATCCTCGGGAACTACGGTGTAGCCGCAGCGCGTACCGGTAAAGCCTGCGGTTTTGGAGAGAGAGCATATCTCAATAGCACACTTCTTCGCGCCCTCGATAAGATAAATGCTTCTGGGAAGCTGCGGGTCGGTGATAAAAGCCTCATAAGCCGCGTCAAATATGATAATTGCGTTGTTGGAAAGCGCATAGTCAACCCATTCCTTAAGCTGTGCCTTTGTATAAACCGAGCCTGTGGGGTTGTTGGGTGAGCAGAGATAAATAAGGTCTGCCTTTATATCCTTGGGCGGCATTGCGGCAAAACCGTTTTCCTCGTTGGAGTCGGCATACAGCACAGAGTTTCCGCTCATGATATTGCTGTCAACATAAACGGGATATGCGGGGTCGGTTACAAGCACAGTGTTACCCTCGCCGAAGATGTCGATTATGTTTCCGCAGTCGCTTTTAGCACCGTCGGAGATGTGGATTTCGCCGGCAGGTACGTCCGCGCCAAAGCTCTTGTAGTAATCCGAAACCGCCTCGCGCAGGAAATCATAGCCTGCACCGCTGTCCTCATAGCCGCGGAAGGTTTCCTTTACGCCCATCTCACGGCAGGCTTTTTCCATTGCCTCCACAACAACAGGCGCAAGCGGCTGGGTAACGTCGCCAATGCCCATTCTGATAAGCTTTGCGTCGGGGTGAGCCGCAGTATACGCCTTAATGCGCTTTGCGATATCAATAAACAGATAGTTCTTTTTCAGCTTGAAAAAGTTTTCGTTAAGCTTTGCCATTTTTACAATTCCTTTCTTGCATAAAAAATACATATTTATTTTATTACAATTTCCGCGTTTTGTCAATGGCTTTTGCGGATTATTTGGTCTGCCCGCCTGCAAAGCGAAATATCGGGAGGAGTTTTTTCATATCAGACCGCCCCGCGTCTGACCAATACGGAAAAATCATTGCCTGTGTTTGATAAAAACGGACATTTTTCAACAGCGTTTTTGTTAAAATCTACAAAAAGCGTAAAAGGGATAATTTTTTTGCTTCTACCACTTTAATTTTTGATTGAAATATGATATAATATGAGAGTGTGACTGATTTCAGTCTGCATTCAATGTGCAAAATATATGCGGCTGTGCCGATTAAATACAATATTGAGAGGCTCTGCTTTATAGAGAGCCAGAGGGAAGTGTTCTTTTGGAAAAATACGTTATCAAGGGCGGAAAGAAGCTCAGCGGCGAGGTTGTTATCAGCGGCGCAAAAAACGCGGTTGTTGCTATCCTTACGGCGTCAATCCTTTCCGATGAACCCTGCGTTATCGAAAATATACCCAACATCAGCGATGTGACAATAATCCTCCAGATTTTATCCGAAATGGGCGCAAATGTGCGTATGCTTAACAAAACAACGGTTGAGATAGACCCGCGCACGCTTAAAAACGAGCCTGTTCCTTACGAAAAAGCGAAGCTTATGCGCGCTTCTTCGTATTTCCTTGGAACGCTGCTTGGCCGTTTTCATGAAGCGCACGTTTCCATGCCTGGCGGCTGCAACCTTGGCGACCGCCCGATAGACCAGCACCTTAAATGCTTCGCTGCGCTTGGCGCAAGCTATACGATTGACGGCGGCATGGTTAATCTCACTGCCGACAGGCTGATTGGCAGCCAGATATTCTTTGACAAAAACTCCGTTGGCGCTACCATAAACGGAATAATGGCGGCAGTAAAGGCGGACGGACTTACAATAATCGAAAACGCGGCAAAAGAACCTCATGTGGTTGACCTTGCAAATTTCCTGAACTCCATGGGCGCGGACATTCTCGGCGCAGGCACGGACGTTATAAAAATACGCGGCGTAAAGAGCCTGCATGGCACAACGTACAGCGTAATCCCCGACCAAATTGAGGCGGGAACATTTATGACAGCCGCCGCCGCAACAAGAAGCGATATCCTTATCAAAAACGTAATCCCCAAACACCTTGAGCCTATAACGCAGAAGCTTGTTAAAATCGGCGTAAAGGTTGAGCAGTTTGACGACGCTGTGCGCGTTATCGGCTGTGACGATTATGTGGGAACTACCGTAAAAACCCAGCCGCACCCCGGCTTCCCCACCGATATGCAGCCGCAGATGGCGGCGGTTCTCACCTGCGCAAAGGGCGCAAGTATGGTTACGGAGAGCATTTTTGACAACCGCTTCCGTTATGTTGACGAGCTGCGCAGAATGGGTGCGAATATCTCGGTTGAGGGCAGGGTTGCCGTTATAGAGGGCGTTGACCGCCTTAAGGGCGCGCCCGTAAAAGCAACAGACCTGCGCGCAGGCGCGGCGCTTATCGTTGCGGCTCTTGGCGCAGAGGGCGTTACCGAAATATACGATATCTTCCATGTTGAGCGCGGATATGAAAATATGGAACAGAAGCTGCGCACTCTCGGCGCAGATATAGTAAAGGTTGACGAGCCCGACCCGTCTGAAGCCGAAAAGGCTGTGAGAAAGGCTGTATAATGGCGCGTATATACCCGATATGCAGCTCAAGCACAGGCAACTGCACCTTTATCGGCACAAAGGGTCACGGCATACTGATTGACGATGGCTGTTCATTTTCGGCACTTAAAGGCGCGCTTTCGATGATTGATACGGACATCACCGATATAGAGGCTATATTTATCACGCATGAGCATATAGACCACATCAAGGGGCTTAGCGTTCTTACAAAGCACACCAATATCCCTATATTTGCAAGCGGCGGCACTATCGCGCAGCTGAGAAGCAGCGTTAAAAATCCCCTGCCCGATACGGCAAGGCTGTTCGATATATTCAAAGAGGGATATAAAAGCGCGGAGTTTGAGGTAAGGGCGTTCCACACGCCGCATGACACGCCCGAAAGCGTGGGGTACAGAATAAACTACAACGGCATGGATATCGCCGTATGCACCGACATAGGAACGGTTACGCAGGAAGTTGAGCAGAATTTGCTTGGCTGCGCCGCCGTTTTGTTGGAGTCAAACTATGACCCCGATATGCTGAGAAGAAATCCGAATTATTCGCCTGCGCTCAAGCGGCGCATTGCCTCGGAATGTGGTCATTTGTCAAACTATGACGCGGCGGATTTCGCGGAAAAGCTGATACGCGGCGGCACGACAAGGCTTGTGTTGGGGCATTTAAGCCGCGAAAACAATACCCCAAACACTGCATATTCATGCACCTGCACACATTTACAGAAATGTGGAATGAAGCAGGGCAGCGACTTCACTCTTGACATTGCCCCCGTTGTTACAGAGGGGCAGTACATAGCATTGTAAGATAAAGCCCGCTTCGGCGGGCTGTTTGTCAATCAACGGGAGGGAATTTATGATAACGGGCAGCGTTTCCAATTATGTCAGGGCAGACGCCGATTTTAAGGGCGCTGCCGATAAATTCGGCGCGTCAGAAAAAAGCAGCGCGTCCTTTTCCCCAAAACGGGGCGATGATATTCCGTCATGGCTTCAGCAGATGAAGCAGCAGGAGAAAAGCAACCGCGATACGCTGAAGCTTTCAAGGATAACCTCAAAGCTTGACAGCGGCAGCGATTTAACCGAAAAGGAGCTGTCCTATCTGCGCCGTACAAATCCCATGCTTTACAGCAGGGCAAGCGCCGCAAGGCAGGAGAAAAATCTGATGAAGTACCGCCTTTCCCGCTGCCAAAGCCGCGCCGAGGTGAAAAGCCTTGGCTTGCAGAACGCTGTGCAGGCGGCTTCGGGCGCAAGAGTCTGCGGCTCGTCAGACGGCGGAGCGTGGTCGTTTGCGGCGGCAAACCGCGAGTATAGCAAATTCTTTTCAAGCAGGGAATACGCAAAGCTTTCCGACAAAAAATCAGACCATAGAAAACATCTTAACACCAAAGCATAAACGGAGGAATAAAACCATGACCAAACTGAAAAAAACCTTTGCAGCGCTGCTTGCGGGCTGCATACTGCTGACAGGCTGCGGCAATTCCGCAGGTTCTTTGGATGCTTCCCAAAGCAGCGACAGTTCTGACGTTTCCGCACCCGCCGATACCAACAGCGGCGAGAAGCAGGAGCAAATCAATATCTACATCGAGGATAATACCTTTAAGCTTTCGGGCGAGGAAATATGGCTTTCGGGTATAAATGTTCCGTGGAATAAGTGGGACGATTTCGGCGGCGGCTACAATGCGGAATACTGGGACGAGGTTTTCGGCATGATGCATGACAGCGGATTCAATTCCTGCCGTATATGGATAAATTGCAGCGGCACGACCGGAATTGAAATTGACGAGGACGGCTATGTTTCGGGGGCAACCGATAAATACTGGGAGGACCTTGACTCGCTTTTCGCGCTTGCCGCAGAGCATGAGATTTATATAATGGCAACACTGATGTCGTTTGACTACTTTAAGGACAGCAACTATAAGCACAAACGCTGGCGCGCAATGGTGCAGGATACCGAAAAAATCGACAGCTATATCAGCAACGTTTTAATCCCGTTCTGTCAGCGCTATGACGACAACGACTATGTATGGAGCATAGACCTTATCAACGAGCCTGACTGGGTGTTCGAGAACGCAGAGTGCGGTCAGATTTCATGGGATAATCTCGGCGACTATTTTGCAAGAGCCTGTGCCGCAATCCACGAAAACACCGATGATATGCTTGTAACAATAGGTTTTGCAATTATAAAATATTGCAGCGATAAGTATGAGGGCGATTATGGCTCGGACGAATTTTTACAGAGCCGATATAATAACGAAAACGCTTATATTGATTTTACTTCGGTGCATTATTATGACTGGCAGTCCCAGTATTTCAACTGCCCGTTTATCGTAACTGCGGAGGATTTCAGCATTGACATGAGCAAGCCCCGCATTATCGGCGAATGCTCGCATGAGGGCATAAAGGCGTTTAAGCAGATAAAGCCTATTGAGGAATGCTACGAGTGGGCATACAATAACGGCTGGAACGGTGTCCTTGCATGGACTGACAGAGATTTGCTGACAAGCGATGACGGAACGCAGCAGTGGAGCTGTGTCAAGCTTGCAGGCGAAAGAATGGCGGAAATAATCGGCGGCGCAGACGCGTCCGGAAACAGCGCGGCATAAGGAGGGCATAAGATGATAAAGCACATTGTTATGTGGAAATTTAAGGAAAGCGAGCATGAAAGTATGCTGCTTTTCCGCGACAGGCTGCTTGCGCTGAAAGGAAAGATACCCGAGATACGCTTGATGGAAGTCGGCATAAATATCAACCCAAGCGACCGCAGCTATGACGCGGTGCTTATATCGGAATTTGACAGCATGGACGACCTGCGCGCATACAGCACAAATCCGCTTCATGTTGAGGTTTCGGATTTCTGCAAGACGATACGCACGGCTTCGGTAAGCTGTGATTATGAGATTTAAACAGCATAATTCCGGCAGTATTTTATTGCCTTTGGATTAAACTCTGAACCTTGTTCATATTGTACAAGCCACTGCCCCGCTGCACAATTTTTGTGATACAGCGGGGCGGTTTCCTTATCCATTGTCAGAAAATTTTTCACTGTGTCTGCAAAAATAAAAATCCGCTGAACCTCATTCGGATAAGGTTCAGCGGAACACTGTCTATGTTGAATGAAAAAGATTTTTGCCGCATAATAATCAAGAGTTCACCCGCGAAAGCGAAGCGGATTTCGCTTTGTGAAAACGGATTGCCATTATGGCAATCCGAGCTGAGCTTTTGCAACCAAAACAAAAGGACACTTTGTTCTTGTCAAGCAAAATTGTAACAGTTCCCCCAAAAATCAAGCCGAGCGTTTCTGCCAAGGAGTAAGACCGTTATTGAACGAATGAGGTCTGACGGAATTATAGAGCATACTTCAAAGTGGAAAATTAAATTTTTTCTGAAAAATTTGGTCGCTTGCTAATGTTCTGATTGAGAATATTACCATAGACGAATAAGCATTGCAAAACACAATATCGCAATAACAATACATATAAATGAAATTGTGAGATAGCCGCAAAATGCCCCAATCACTCCTATGGCAAAAATAACAATTGCACATATTTCAATAGTTCCTATAAGATTTAATTCTTTATGACCTGCTTCATTTTTTTTTGCTATAATGTTTATGGCAATCTGCACACAAATGATAACAATTATTGCTATCATTGAGGGG
Organism: uncultured Ruminococcus sp.; assembly: GCA_964557825.1. Classification (GTDB taxonomy): domain Bacteria; phylum Bacillota; class Clostridia; order Oscillospirales; family Ruminococcaceae; genus CAG-115. Next base: position 5,670 of record CAZLBL010000038.1, on the reverse strand, counting down.
CTTAAGGATAAATTGACAACATCGGAAATACCAACATCGCTGAGAGATGCATTCAGAGAAATTAAAGCAAAAATAATGAATACCACAAAAATAACAGGCAGCGCAACAGAATATCCATCAAACCCAAAACATTTTTTGTGCTGACGAAGCCATTCGCTGTTCTTGTACAAGGTATAAAGCCTGTAAATCAACTGAATAAGATACGCACCGATTAAACCTAGCAAGCACACGCCAAATACAGTTAAACCTGTTTTAAGTCCATCATCTGTGAAATTGGTAAGTGTCTGAAGCTTACTAATCAAATCCCCAATATCAAAACAGGAAAAAATGCTCAACCCCAAAGTCGATTTGTCAATGCTATATCCCCCGTAGCTAAGCTCAAAGCCAACTGTCAGCAAATCTGTCAGCGCAAGAATTATTATCACAGCCTGACATATCAAGGAAGCCGCACACAGCAGTATTGACCAGTTAAACGAGTTGACTGTCTTTACTGCCGCACCGCCTGTTGACTGTGCCGATGTAATTGCGGGCTTAGGCTCGCCGACCAAATCGCTGTGGCAATAACGGCAGATACGCGCGCCTTTTATTATGGTTTCACAGCAGTAGGGGCATTGTATGTACTCCTTTTCATTGCTTTGCGGCGGTTCTTCAGCTTTGAGCGGTTCTTCCTGCTTGGCAGTGACTGAATTATCGGCAATCGGCGTTTTCGGATAATCGCAAACAGGCTGTGTTTCGGCTTCACTGTGTGGAGCAGTGGGCGCGTTGAGGGCAACAGCAGGCACAATATCAGCCACGCTTGGCGCAATAAACTTTTCTACACTTGCAGCACTCGGTGCGACAGATGTATTTTTTTCTTCGCTTAGTGGCGCGACAGGTTTAACGCTGCCCGCCGCAGACGAATGCAGTGATTTGGCAATCTGCTCGGGTGGTGATTCCAACACAGAATTTGTACTTGGTTTGATAATCACACTTTGCTGTATGCCACATTTTCCGCAGAATTTCGCAGCGTCAGACAGCTTAAAACCGCAGTTTTCACAAAATTTCATACATCATTTCCCTTTCCATCTTTATTTACAAAATAACCCGCACAAAGCGAACCAACAAAAAACATATTACAATAATATTATACAACCCCACAACTTTATTATAGCACATCAATACTGCTTTGTGTTATGCAGAATGTGTAATTTTTATATTCTGACATTTAGCGCTAAAATATCATAGCAAGCTTCCGTTAAAATCCTTGTTTTTTTACTATTTAATCGAATTATATCAAATGGTCATTTTGTCAATAGACCAAATTGTGATAAGGCATAATAGTAGTATAAAAACTGCAAGGGAGCATGGAAATGTACAAACTGAAATATCTAAGGGAAAGCGAACTGCTCACCCAAAAGCAGATTGCCAAAAAAATCGGCTGCGGACATCGCGCCTATGCGGATAGTTGTGGCGGCAGCGGATTTGTTCTGTTGCTCAACGGACGAGATGATTGGGAGGGAAGTGTTATGAACAAAAACAAAAAAATGCTCTCCAAACACACAATGGAGAGCCAGAAAAAGCACATTATACATACGGTGGAATGGTTGTATTCCGCATATCTGACCGAAAACAAGTCGCTTGGTGAGTTTATTTCAAAAATACTTGTGACCGAAGCCACCTCTGAGATACGGTGGAGATTCTGAAAAAATAAACCGCCGTGCATATTGCCACTGCGGTTAAATAATCATACTGTCATAAAAGTAGTACGGCTTAATTCCTCTGATCTAAATACTATCAATATGCTCGTTGACATATTCGTCTGCTTGTATAGCATTTGTGCAGGTCGAGCCAAAAGATACTACTTTTGCAAAATGTGGATTTAAGATCATTGCAACGATTTCAAGAGGCATATTTTTATCAAGAATAGTAGCTTTGGAGAATAGTGAGGTATAATCTAAACTATCACGCGGATGAGGTTTTATGACCAGTTTCAGATCACCTATATACTTTGCGGCTAACTTCTGGTATATCTTGGCTTGCTTTGTTTCGCTATCCACTACTCTATCCACATAAAACGGCTGTGTAAGAAGCAGCATAGAACTTTTGCCATCAAACTCAGGGATATCCTCGATAAAAATGTTCTTGAGCGCTATTATATCAGCGTCACTAAGCTTGTCAAACATAGGCTTTCTGGGACGTTCAACTAGTTTGTTTTTGGCCAAATGTCGGATTTTCACACCATCTATGCTGTTGACCTCAACGCTTTTGGTATACCTGTCATATCCGCAGAAGGTATAACCCAATCGCAGAAAATTTTTGATGCGCATTTTAAGACTATCCTCATGCACCATATATGCAAATGCTGTATCTGTGATTATTTTATAGTTGTCCAGTGCATCTTCGAGCAGGTGATAGGGTATTCTTGCACATTTCAGATATCTTGCCATCCAAGTGTCATCATGAAAAATATAGATATTCTGATATTTGTTTTTCAGAGAAAAACCGAGTTGTTTTTCGACCAATCTTTTGTTTCTGCGGTTGTTGTTAAGCGCATAATCAATCCAGCATGATGGTCTGTACTCTTCTATTTTTCCAATCGAAAAAGCACTTGCGAACAGTCCGCTTTCGCGCAGCCGTTCATTCAGCTGTTCATGCTGCGGAATATAATCTGTAACCATGATATCTGCGTTGCCACCATCATTGGTATGGCGCACGCAGGCTATCAATGCATGATAATATGTGCTTACAATATATAAATCGTTCATAGCTTCTCCATTAATCAATGCCAAGATGCTTTCTCCAGAATTCCTGTGAGGTTATTTCGTTTTTACGGCTGATAAGGTCTTTTTTGACTTTTTTATAACGGAACAATATCTTAAACATTATTCCAACGGTTTTAAAGCCGTATTTCAGAAACTTTTTAAAGCTTCTTTTTACTAAAATACCTGAATTGCCGCTAAGCTGATATTGGATTATTGCCTTTCTGCGGAACATTGCAACCGCGCCTGCTCTTGCAGCAGGTATGGCGATAAGCTCTTTTTTCAGCATGAACGAAGGTATCAGATGACCGCCAAGAGTTAATATAGTACCAATCCAGACAGCCCGGTTTTTGGGAAGCTCCTCATAGCGGACAGCTTCCTTGTATTCAGGGATAGTATCAAGAGCAACAAATTTCATTGCTGTAGCACTGATCTCTTTATTGTTTTGTTCCTCGTCGCAGTTCAGCAAAAAGTCTGTTCCGCCAAGAAATTGGTTTACCGCTGTAAAAATGATCGGTATATTATCATATCTGAAACGAGCCATATGCTTACCTATTTCAAAAATAAATCTTCTTATTGCTGCGGCTCTTCCGTTCTTTTTATATAGTGCTATGGTAAACAACTCATTACGGAAATAATAATAATCTACTACAAAGCTTGCTTTTTGGTCAAAAGCCTCGTGGCACACAGCTATTCCGTTCATGGTAATGATTTCAGTATGTTCAGGTCTTCTGAGACCATATTCGATATCATCATACTTAATAAACAATGGTAATGGCAAGCCGTTCTTGTGAACAACTGAAACAGGCATACATAAACACCACCACGCACCATAATTAGCATCATAATTTTCAAGATTATCAAGAATTATCGCACGGTCACGCACATCGACTTGATGCTTAAGTGAATTGATGCCCATATCCCATCTTGCTCCCAACTCGAACTGTTCCCATGGCTTGTCCAAAGGTAGCATTCCTGTGCTGAACCAGTCCGCCTTATGCTTGTCAGAGAGTAGCGACATAAATACCGTCATCTGTTCTAATGTTTCGGAATGGAACTCCACATCGTCGTCCATAAGGATAACGTGCGAATATTCACCATCATAAGCTTCAATAAGACCTCTTGTAAAGCCGCCGCTGCCGCCGTAGTTCTTATTGGGAATCACACTGATAAAATCATCTGAAAGCGTATCACAGTCGAGCGTCTGACCATTATCGATGACAAAAACACGCTCAATAAAGCTGAATTCAGATGCTCTCAGCTGCTCTATGTTTTTCAGTATATACTTTTCGCGCCTAAATGTACAGAGTGCAATACAAACGCTGATATCGCGGCCGTTACATTCTGCTGAGTATTCGCCGCTGATGAACGTGCAATCACTTAATGCGGTTATTTTAGGATAAAGAAACCCGTTTGGGGGCAGCTTTGAAAGCTCAGCAGAAAGCGATACAGTATCGTTCCCCTGTGCAGAGCAGACAATACGTTCCTCGCCATCGAAAACGCATAGCTGTACCAGTGCCTCACCTTTTATGCTGCAGGAAAATGTAACATCTTTTGCGTTGGTGTAGTCACGGTACTTTGTGTAAGAAAAGCTGTTGAAATAAGTGTCGAAAGATACTGTATTTGCCGAATCAAGCGATAACACTCCACGGTAATACATATCAGAATATTCTGCATCTTTTGGCATAATCAAGCTTTGAAGTATCATTATATTCACGAATCCTTTTTGTTATTTTACTTTATATTTTTTTATGAACTTCTAACTCTTCTTTTACTGTATCTAGAGCCGCTCTTATAACCTTATCCATATCGTAATATCTGTACTGTCCCAGCCTGCCGCCAAATATCACATCGGGGCGTGTTTTCATAAGCTCGGCGTATTTCGCGAACAGCTCGTTGTTCTTGTTGTTGTTTATGGGATAATAGGGTTCAGCGCCTTTGCTCCATTCGGCAGAATATTCACGACTTATCACCGTTTTTTTCTGCTTTCCGAACTCAAAATGCTTGTGTTCAATTATACGGGTATACGGAACATCAGCGGCGGTATAGTTTACGACAGCATTGCCCTGATGATTTTCTTCGTCAAGCACCTCTGTTTCAAAGCGCACCGAACGATATTCCAACTCGCCGTAGCAGTAATCAAAAAACTCATCAACAGAGCCTGTATAAACTATCTTCTTTGCGATATCGGGATTATTGGCAATAAACTCTTTATAATCGGTAGAGGTGCGCACCTTAATGCCGTCAAGCAGCTTGTCAAATATCGCTGTATATCCGCTCTCGGGGATTCCCTGATAGCGGTCGTTAAAATAGTTGTTGTCATAAGTAAAACGCAGCGGCAACCTTTTTACAATGAACGCAGGAAGCTCCGTACAGGGGCGCCCCCATTGCTTTTCCGTGTATCCCTTTACAAGCTTTTCGTAAACATCTGTGCCAACAAGCGAAAGAGCTTGTTCTTCAAGATTGTTCGGCTCGGCGATACCAAGGTCGGCTATCTGACCTGCGATGATCTCCTTTGCTTCGGCAGGAGTTTTTATTCCCCACATTCTGCTGAATGTATTCATATTGAAGGGGAGGTTATACACCTCGTTGCCATAGACAGCAACAGGAGAATTGATATAATTATTAAACTGCGCAAACTGATTTACATAGTTCCAAACCTCTTTATCGGAAGTATGGAAGATATGCGCGCCGTATTTATGGACATTTATGCCCTCAATACGCTCTGTATAGCAGTTTCCGCCGATATGAGGGCGGCGGTCGATAACAAGGCATGACTTGCCGCGCCGCTCAGCCTCATAAGCGAAAACGGCGCCAAAAAAACCCGTGCCTACGATAAGATAATCATACATATCGCTCACCTCCTGAACTTTTTTACTAGCCCTGAGCAAAACCGCACAAACGCAATAACCAAGCGGCTTCGCAAGGCACA
>CAZLBL010000037.1:0-20697 GCA_964557825.1 uncultured Ruminococcus sp. | reverse complement strand
CTAATCAGATGGTTTTTCCTTAAGGGATTATGAGTTTTGCTCAGGGCTATATTATATCACTTTGAGGCGAGGTGTTACAACTTTATTATAGCACATCACTTTCTATCAATTTCTGCGCGGCAACACAAATTTCGCGTTTTCAACCGTCCATCGGGCGGTTGAAATTGTAAAAACAGCGATCGGATTGCTCTTAGGGCAATCCGTTTTTGCATTTGCAAAAATTGCCGTGCCGGCAGGTCGCCTCACAGCTTAGCTTGAACTGATATATTGATAATTTTTTGGCAGTAATGCCACAGATGTTAATCCAGCAAATGGTTTAATCCGTTTGCCGGACTTTTTCTTTTTTATCTTGCCTGACTGTTTTTCGGTCGGGTTGTCTTGCCTGAGATATTTGACATTGATTTTACAAAACATTGGTTTTCAACTTTACATCTCTTTTGTATAATAATAAGCGTGAACAAAATAAATCACAAACTAAGCATAGAAATGAGCAAAACGCAGATTTTGCAAAACAGCATCACAATATATTGGGTTTGAATTGCGCTTTTGCGCCAATGTGTTGTTCTTGCCCTTGGATAAATTGGAGTTTTGCTCATCTCTAACTAAGCACGCAAAGGAGTGTATGAAACATGAAAAAGTTTATTTCTATTATGATTGCAGCTGTAATGGCAACAGGCTGCCTGGCAGGGTGTTCCTCCGGAAAGGGCGGCACGGTATCTACGGACGGCTCTACCTCCATGGAGAAGGTTATCGGTGCGCTGGGGGAGGCTTTTGAAGCCAACAATTCCGATGTTACCTTCACTTACAACCCTAGTGGTTCCGGCAGCGGAATCAAGGCGGTAGAGGAAGGAAGGTGCGATATCGGTCTGTCCTCCCGCAGACTGAAAGATGAAGAAAAATCCGCTGGTCTTACGGAAACCGTTCTTGCCTATGATGGCATTGCTATTATTGTTAATCCCGAAAATTCGGTGTCCGACCTTACTATTCTGCAGATTACCGATATCTACACCGGTAAAATTACCAACTGGAGCGAAGTAGGCGGCGATGATGGGGCGATTGTGCTGATTGGCAGGGAAGCAGGCTCCGGCACTCGTGACGGCTTTGAAACCATTACCGGCACGGAAGACCTTTGCCAGTATCGGCAGGAGCTGACCTCTACTGGCGATGTGATTACTACGGTTGCCTCTAATCCCAATGCCATTGGCTATGCATCTCTGGCTTCCGTTAAGGACAGCGTAAAGGCTATTTCCGTAGACGGCATTATTCCCACCGAGGAAACGATTAAGAATGGCAGCTATGCTGTACAGCGCCCCTTTGTACTGGTAACGAAAACAGATACCGTCCTTTCTGAAACGGCTCAGAAGTTTTTTGGCTATGCCACCGGAAGTGAGGCGCACGACATCATCATCGCTGCGGGTGTCGTTCCTGTAAACTGAAAAATTCAGCGGCGGTAATTCTACCACGGCTGCCCTATGAGGTAATGTAATGAAAAGCAAACAAAATCGAACGGAAGTTGTAATTCACGGTATTTTCCTGCTGTTGGGGCTGGTGACGGTGGGCTGCGTCCTGCTGATTACCGTGTATCTTATTGTATCCGGACTGCCGGCTATATGGGAAATTGGCCTTATCGATTTCCTGTTTGGACAGGAATGGGCTTCCACGGCAGATCAGCCGAAATTTGGCATTCTGCCCTTTATCCTTACCAGTGTTTACGGTACGGCGGGAGCAATTCTCATTGGCGTTCCCATTGGCTTTTTTGCGGCAGTGTATCTGGCAAAACTGGCAAAGCCGAAGGTGAAAAGTCTGATGGGCAATGCGGTCAACCTGCTTGCAGGTATTCCTTCCGTGGTTTATGGCCTGGTTGCCATGATGGTGCTTGTTCCCAGCATTCGTAAGCTGTTCAATGTGCCTGATGGGGCAAGCCTGCTGGCGGCGACTATTGTGCTGGCGGTGATGATTCTGCCCTCTATTATCAAGGTGTCTGTCACCGCGCTGGAGGCTGTTCCAAGGGAATATGAAGACGCTTCTCTGGCGCTGGGGGCTACTCAGGTGGAAACTTGTTTTCGGGTTTCCGTGCCTGCGGCGAAAAGCGGTATTGCCACAGCGGTAGTACTGGGCGTTGGACGAGCGATCGGAGAAGCTATGGCGGTGATGATGGTATCGGGCAACGTTGCCAATATGCCCTCGCTTCTGGGAAGCGTTCGTTTTCTGACTACGGCGGTATCCAGCGAAATGTCCTATGCTGGTGGTTTGCAGCGGCAAGCGCTGTTTTCCATTGCGTTGGTGCTGTTCCTGTTTATTATGCTAATCAATGCCACGCTGAACTTTTTTCTGAAAGGCAGAAAGGAGCGCTGATTTATGTTGAATGAGAAACTGCCGCGAAAGCGCAATGCTTATGTGTTTGCCATGAAAGCCGCCATGTACCTTGCCGTTGCCGTTACAGCAGCGCTGGTGCTGTTTCTGGTTGGTTATGTGCTGGTAAAAGGCGTTCCGAATATCACATGGGACCTGCTTTCCACAAAGCCAAGTTATTTAAGCGATCATATCGGAATCCTGCCCGATATTCTAAATACGTTGTATATTATCCTTGTGACATTGCTGATTGTTCTGCCCCTTGGGGTGGGTGCAGCGATTTATCTGACGGAATATGCCACTAATCGGAAGCTGGTGCGTGTTATAGAGTATGCGGCGGAAACCTTGTCGGGTATTCCCTCCATCATATATGGATTGGTGGGAATGTTGTTTTTCTGTGATTTTTGCGGCTTGCAAACCTCGCTGATGGCAGGCGGTCTGACGCTGGCAATCATGAATCTGCCGACGGTGATGCGCACCACCCAGGAAAGCTTGAAAACCGTTCCGCAGGCTTATCGGGAGGGCGCTTTCGGACTGGGTGCGGGAAAATGGCGCGTTATCCGTACAGTAGTACTGCCCGGGTGTGTGGACGGCATTGTCACCGGCTGCATTTTGTCCGTGGGGCGGATTATCGGAGAATCGGCTGCGCTGCTTTTCACCGCAGGATTTGCCCATGCCCTTAACGGATTTTTTGCAGGGCTTACCAATTCCGGGGCAACATTGACGGTAGCTTTGTATTTATATGCAAAAGAACGCGGCGAATTTGGGGTTGCTTTCGCCATTGCTGCCATTTTGATGGTGCTGACCGTTTTGATTAACCTTTGCGCGTCATGGGTAGGAAGAATTTTCAAGAGGAGAAACAAAGAATGAATATTATAACTGCCAGCGATTTATGCCTGTGGTATGGCGAGCATCAGGCGCTGCACAATATCGGCATGGAGATATCGGAAAAGAGTATTACCGCATTCATCGGTCCATCGGGCTGTGGAAAATCCACTTTTCTTAAAACTCTGAACCGAATGAACGACCTTGTTCCCAATGTGAAAATTACAGGTGAAGTCAGCTATCGGGGCGAAAATATCTACGCTTCAGGCGTTAATGTCAATGAACTGCGGCGGCAGGTGGGCATGGTGTTCCAGAAGCCAAACCCTTTCCCCATGAGCATTTATGACAACGTTGCCTATGGTCCGCGCACCCACGGCATTACCGCAAGGGCAAAGCTTGACGAGCTTGTGGAGCAGTCCCTGCGCGCCGCCAATCTTTGGGAGGAAACAAAGAACCGTCTGAAAAAGAGCGCAATGGGAATGTCGGGCGGTCAGCAGCAGCGGCTTTGCATTGCCAGGGCGTTGGCGGTAGAGCCTGATGTGCTTTTAATGGACGAGCCAACTTCTGCGCTTGACCCAATTTCCACTTCCAAAATTGAAGAACTTGTGATAGAATTAAAGAAGAAGTATACCATCGTTATTGTTACCCATAATATGCAGCAGGCTGTCCGTATTTCCGACCGGACTGCGTTTTTCCTGTTGGGCGAGCTGATTGAATACGATGATACGGAAGCTTTGTTTTCAAAGCCCTCGGATAAGCGTACCGAGGATTACATCACGGGGAGGTTTGGATAATGAGAAGTCGGCTGGACGAGCAGCTTGCGCTGCTTAATCACGAAATGATTGAAATGGGCGCCCTGTGCGAGGAGGTAATTGCCATGGCAACCTCCGCCCTTACCAATGGCGATACAGAGCTTGCCGCGCAGGTAAGACCACGGGGCAAGGAAATTGACCGCAAAGAACGGGATATTGAAACTTTGTGTATGAAGCTGCTTTTGCAGCAGCAGCCAGTGGCACGCGACCTGCGGCAGATTTCCACTGCACTTAAAATGATTACCGACATGGAGCGCATTGGAGATCAGGCGGAGGATATTGCGGAGATCATTGCCTTTTTGCATGGCCGCACATCTGAGCAGCACACTCATCTTAAAGAAATGGCGGCGGCAACCATTAAAATGGTAACGGATAGCGTGGACGCCTATGTGAAGAAAGATATCGCTCTGGCAGGCGCGGTTATTGATTATGATGATGTGGTGGACGATATTTTTCTGCAGGTCAAAAAGCAGCTTATCGCGCTGATTGCCGCAGACCCCATGGACGGTGAATATGCCCTTGACCTGCTGATGATTGCAAAATATCTGGAACGCATCGGCGACCATGCCACCAACCTTGCCGAGTGGGTGATCTACGCCGTTACCGGCGTTCACAATGGTGAGGAGGAAACCGAATGATCTGGTGCGTAGAAGATGACGCCGCTATACGGGATATTGAACTGTACGCCCTGCAGTCCACCGGCTTTGAAGCAAAAGGGTTTGAAGACGGCGCCGCCTTCTGGGAAACGCTGCAAACAGAAAAGCCTGATTTGGTGGTGCTTGATGTAATGCTTCCCAATATGGACGGGGTGGAGCTGCTGAAGAAAATCCGTGCAGACTCCCGCCTTGCGGATTTGCCTGTAATTATGGCAACGGCTAAGGGGACGGAGTATGACAAAATTAAAAGCCTTGACCTTGGGGCAGATGATTATGTAGTAAAGCCTTTCGGCGTGATGGAGCTGATTTCCCGGATTAAAGCAGTTCTGCGGCGCTGTAAGGCTTCCGAGGTACAAAAGCTTTTGAAGCTTGGCGGTCTGACGGTTAATTTGGACGAGCGCACTGTCAGTGCGGACGGAGAACGCATTCAGCTGACATACAAGGAGTACGAGCTTTTGCGCCTGTTTCTCTCTCACCCGGGCATCGCATTTACACGGGAGCAGCTGTTTAACGAGGTCTGGGGCGGTGATTATGTGGGCGAAACCCGAACGCTGGATATGCATATCCGTACCCTGCGGCAAAAGCTTGGGGATTATGGAAGATATATTGAAACGGTGCGCAATGTTGGCTACCGATTGGAGGCAAAATCATGACGCAAAAAGTCTTTCGCTCCATCATGCTGGCAGTGGTTGGCGTACTGCTGGCAAGCCTGCTGATTATTTTGTGCTGTCTGTATGACTATTTCGGCGGTGTGCAGAAAAAACAGCTATGGACGGAACTGGATATGGCTGCCGCCGGTGTGGAAAGTTCCGGCATGGCGTATTTTGTCGCGCTGAATGCCGACAGCAGCCGCCTGACATGGATTGCTGCTGACGGAAGCGTCCTTTATGACGTTCAGGCGGATCAGGGCAATATGGAAAACCACGCTGACCGTGCGGAGGTGCAGGAGGCAATTAAATCCGGACAGGGAAGTAGCGAGCGATATTCCAATACGCTTTTGGAAAAAACCATCTACTGTGCAAGACGGCTCAGTGATGGCTCTGTTCTGCGAATTTCCACCAGCCGTGCAACCATGGCTCTGCTGGTTCTGGGAATGCTGCAGCCAGTTTGCGTTGTGCTGATGGCGGCACTTATTTTGGCATTGTGGCTGGCGGACCGTCTGTCAAAGCGCATTGTAGAGCCGCTGAATGCTCTTGACCTTGACAACCCTCTTGAAAATCAGACCTATGATGAGATTGCCCCGCTTCTGCGGCGCATAAGTCAGCAGAGCAGTCAGATTAACAAACAGCTGCGGCAGCTGCGGCAAAAGAAGGACGAGTTTAACCAGATTACCGCAAGCATGAATGAGGGCTTGGTGCTGTTGGACGGCAATGGCAGCATTTTAAGTATCAACCCTGCCGCAAGAAAGCTGTTTCATGCAGAAAATCCGGAAATGGGCAGGGATTTTCTGACGGTGGAACGCAGCAGGGAAATCAGCGAAGCCATCACCGCAGCGAAGCAGGAAGGGCACGGCGAATTATCCATGGAACGGGACGGGCGGGTTTATCAGATTGAGATAAGCCGAATAGAATCCGAAAGCAAGCCTGTCGGCGTTGTACTGCTGATATTTGATGTGACGGAAAAGGTTGAAGCGGAACGCACCCGCCGTGAATTTACAGCCAATGTTTCGCATGAGCTGAAAACGCCGCTTACCGCAATTCTGGGAAGCAGCGAGCTGCTTCAGACCGGTATGGTAAAACCGGAGGATACAGCCCGATTTGTAGGGCATATTCACGCGGAGGCCGCAAGGCTGATGACGCTGATAGAGGATATAATCCGCCTTTCGCGGCTAGACGAGGGTGTGGAGCTGCCCATGGAAACAGTTGACCTTGCTGCTGTTGTGGAAGATGTGGCTGTACAGCTTCGGGAAAAGGCGGCACAGTCAAACATCACGTTGAACGTGCAGGTGGAGCGCTGTTTTTTGCAAGGTGTATCCCGACTGTTCTATGAGGTCGTATACAATCTTACCGAAAATGCCATCAAGTACAATATTCCCGATGGCAGCGTGACTGTAACAGTCACAAAGGAAGGCGTTCTGACCGTAGCGGATACCGGAATCGGTATCCCGCCGGAACATCAAAGCAGGGTCTTTGAGCGTTTCTATCGGGTGGATAAAAGTCATTCCAAAGCAATCGGCGGCACAGGGTTGGGGCTTTCCATAGTCAAGCACGCCTGCGCTTACCTTGGCGCGGCGGTCGAGCTGCAAAGCGAGGTAGGCAAAGGAACTATCGTTTGCGTACATTTTTCAGTGAAGGAAGATTGAGGGCTGATTATTTCCACAAGCCTTCTGCGCAGTGTTCTATTGCCTTAAAATAAAACCGGCGTCTGCTTGTTATCAGGCGCCGGTTTGCTGTATAAATCATAACATAGGTGTTTTTGTACCGCCTTGACAAAATGGGACAGTCAGCGGTTTATCGGTGCGAAAAATATCAGCCCAGTCTTATCATCTCATCAATGCAATGCCTTGCTTTTCGGGCTGTTTCCTCGTCAAATGTAATTTCCAGTCCGCCCTTGCCGCATACGGCGTTGTATACGTCAACAAGGGTAGTGGCTTTCATATCGCTGCATATCAGGCGCTTTGACAGGTTTACAAAGCGCTTTTCGGGCATTTCGTAGCTAAGCTGCGCTGTTATGCTGATTTCTGTGCCGATTATAAACTGCTCTGCGTCAGATTTGCGCGCATAATCCAGTATTCCTGCGGTGGAGCCTACATAGTCCGCTGCGGCGCATACCTCGGGCGGACATTCAGGGTGAACCAAAAGCTTTGCCTGCGGGAATTTTGATTTCACTGCCGTTACATCAGCGGCGGTCATTTTGCCGTGAATGGGGCAGCCGCCGTCCCAGCAGACGATGTTCTTTTCGGGATAAGCCTTTTTTACAAACGCGCCCAGATTTTTATCGGGAATAAAAAGTATATTGTCGCTGTCAAGTCTGCCTACTATTTCCACGGCAGAGGAGCTTGTAACGCATACATCTGTTACGCATTTAAGCGCGGCGGTGGTGTTTATGTAGGAAACAACGGTATAATCGGGGTGGGATTTCTTAAACTCCAGCACCTGCGCGGGGGTGAACTGCTCCGCCATGGGGCAGCCTGCTTCGGCGGAAGCCAGTATAACCGTCTTTTCGGGCGAAAGCAGCTTTGCTGTTTCAGCCATGAAATGCACGCCGCACATTACAATTCTGCTGTTTTTAACCTTTTGCGCTTCTGCGCTGAGTTTGAAGCTGTCGCCCACTATATCCGCAATTTCGCATATTTCGCGCGTCTGATAGCTGTGCGCGAGTATGCAGACATCGTTTTCCTTTTTCAGTGCGCAAATTTCCTTCTGAAGCTGTTCAATCGTCATTTTTCCATTCCTCCGCTGTTATTCTTCGCTTTTTCCCGTAAGCTCTATTCTTATTTTGTTCACGCGCGGCGTAACCGCTTCAAGCACGATTATTTTAAAGCTGTCCGTTGTGTGCGCGTCGCCGGATTTCGGTATGCTGCCGAAAAGCTCAAGCACCCAGCCTGCTACCGTATTGGCTTCGCTTTCGATTTCAACATCAATATCGCGCGTGTTGAAAAACCTTCTCAGCGAGTTAAGAGAAACTTCTCCGTAAACCTCAAACGTGCGGTCGTCAATTGCTGTAACGGGTGAGCGCACCTCGTCGCTTTCGTCCCAGATTTCGCCCACAAGCTCCTCAAGAATATCCTCCATGGTGACTATGCCAAGCGTGCCGCCGTGCTGGTCAAGAACCACGGCAAGGTGGCATTTTTCTTTTTGCATATTGCGCAGAACCTCGCTTATTTTCAGCATCTGCGGCAGATAAATTGTTTCCTGAAGAATGCTGCTGATGGCAAAGTCACTGCCGTGCTTTTCGTATGCCTTGAAAAAATCCTTTTCGGTTATTGTGCCGATTATGTTGTCAAGCGTCTTTTCGTATACAGGCATACGGGAATATTCCTCCGCAAGGAATTTTGCGCGCACCTCGTCAACGCTTGCGGTGTTTTCAACCGCAACCACGCGCACGCGGGGGGTGATAATCTCGTCAACGGTTATTTCGTCAAACTCCAGCGCGCTGCGCACAAGGATTGACTCTTGTGTTTCAAGCACGCCCTCGTCCTCGATTTCGTCTATGATAACCTTAAGCTCCTCCTCGGTCATGCTTACGGTTTCCTTTGTGCGGAACAGTTTGGAAACGCCCTTTTTCATAAGAATGAAAAACGCGGAAAACGGCGTGAATATAAATATCAGCAGGCTTATCGGCGCGGATATGGCAATGCTTAGCTCCTCTGCGTGGTCCTTGGCAATGCTTTTGGGAAGAACCTCGCCGAAGGTAAGTACGATAAGCGTTGTCGCCACGGTGGAAATAAGGCTGCCCCATGCGCTTGCAAACTCCGCACTGATGTTGGTCAGCAGGCTGATTGTAAGCAGCGTTGCTATTGACGAGCAGGCGATATTTACAATATTGTTGCCGATAAGTATTGTTGTGATGGTTTTGTCATATTTTTTGATTACCTTAAGCGCGCGCTCTGCGCCTTTGGAGCCGTTATCTGCCATGCTTTTAAGGCGGATTTTGTTTGCGCTTGAAAGTGCGGTTTCGGACGCCGAAAAGAACGCCGAAAGCGCTACCAGAACTATTATCAGAATTATATCTGTCATTGTCTTGTTACTCCCATTTCTTCCATATTTCAGGCTGATAGCCTGTTGTTGCCTGTTTTCCGTTTCTTACAATCGGGGTTTTGTAAAGCTTTGGATTTTCCGCAAGCTTTTCAGGCTTTGCTTCATCGTAAAGGTATTTTATTTCGGCGTAGTCCTTTGCGTTCTGGTCAATCACCGCGTCTATGCCGCCAAGCGCCCTAACAACGCTGTCAAGCTCCCCCTTGCTTAAGCCTTTTGAAAGCACGTCTATATATTGATATTTTATGCCGCGCTCCTTGAAATATCGCTCTGCTTTTTTGGTATCAAAGCACTTTGATTTGCCAAAAATCTGTATATTCATATATTTACCTCGTTAAGCACATATTGCTTTATGGCTTTGGTTACTCCGCCGCTGTTGTTGCTGTCGGCGATGTGGTCTGCCATTTTTTTGATATCCTCATGACCGTTTGCCATTGCAAAGCTTACCCCTGCCGTCTGAAGCATATCAAGGTCGTTGTAATAATCACCGAAAGCCATTATCTCGCTGCAGTCTATGCCAAGTGCTGCGGACAGCTTTTTAAGCGCACCGCCCTTGCTTACGCCGCCTGCCATAACGTCCATCCATATTTTGCCCGAAACCTGAATGTTCAGCCTGTCGCCGAATACCGCGTCAAGCGCGGGCTTTCCGCGCTGCTGCGCGCCCTGCATATCGCACACGGCAAGCTTATATATCGTGTCGTCTATCGAGAGCAGGTCGCTGCATTCTATATGGTTTTTATAGAATTTTGCCACTTCTGCGTTAAATTCATCATCGGCGGGCAGGTGATATGTTCCGCCCACTGCGCAGACCAGCAGCCGAAAGCCGCCTATTTCCTGCGCCGCTTTTATAAATTCCTCAAAAATTCCGCGCCCAAGCGGAGTGATTTCAAGCACCCTGCCGCCATGGACTATATACGCGCCGTTATCGCAGATATAGTCGATTTTTGTGCGGTATTCGGCAGGGAACAGGTGTTCCACTGCGGCGTAGGTTCTGCCGCTTGCCACCGTAAAGCCTATGCCTTTTTCACACAGCCTGTCAATGGTTTCATAAAAATCTGCGGGAAGCTGCTTGCTGTCGTCAAGCAGTGTTCCGTCCATATCGCTGGCTATCAGTTTTATCATGCTTTCCACCTCGTTCAGTTAAGCGGTTTATGGGAGAAATCGCCAAGCAAATCAGTGTTGTATAGTGAAGCGTCAAATTGCTTCAGCGCCGTG
Organism: uncultured Ruminococcus sp.; assembly: GCA_964557825.1. Lineage (GTDB taxonomy): Bacteria > Bacillota > Clostridia > Oscillospirales > Ruminococcaceae > CAG-115. The sequence continues at coordinate 10,140 of CAZLBL010000037.1, read as the reverse complement.
GCGATATCCTCGGCGTAATCCTCGGGGATTTCCTCGTTTTCTATAAAGTTATCCAGTGCTGAAATAAAATTCTTTTTCAGTGCAGCGGAATCTTTCATCACCAGTCTCATAGGAACACGCTGCCCCGTGTCCGCATTGCGGAGCTGCATTATATCGCGGTCAAGCAGCGACATTATGTACGATATGCTGTCTGTGCTGTGCTGACCGAATACAAGCTTATGGAAAACCGCCGCCTTGCACATTGCACCCATATTAAACTCCTTCAGCAGGGTTTCATGTATTGCCAGCAATGTAAACAGGTATTCTTCTATTGAAGCGTAGTTGTTTGAAAGTCCCATGCACATGGTCAGACTGTCCACATTTGCCGCAGAGAATTTCAGCGCTGTATCAAGCGCGGTTTTTACTTTGTTCATGGGACAGATGTCAATCGGCATGGTTACAGCGTTTCTTGCTGCTATTATATATCGGCGCGCGTCTGCGGGGGTCATATATGAAAAGCTGCCGCGCAGCCTTACCATGGATATTTCGGAGCCAATCTGCCCCTGCGCTGCGCGCACAAGCTGTGGCTGAAGCATGTTCAGCGCGGGAAATTCCATGATAATCGGAGTGCCGCAGTCCTTGATTTTTTCTTTAAGGTCATGGATTGTAAGCAGAATATATGCAAAGTCAAACACCTGCGCAAGCTCGGCAAACATTGGATTGCCAAGGCGGAATATGTATTTTACGTTATCCGGAAGCTGCTGCATTTTCATTATGGTGCGGAAGTCCAGCTCCACATAGCGCACGCCCATTTCGCCCAGAGCCTCGATATATCTGTAGATATGCACAGGCTTTGCGGATTCGCTTATTGGCAGGGTGCAAAGGCTGTTGTCGGTTATTACGGTTTTCATTTTAATCCTTTCGCAGCGCAGCGTTTTTTGCCTTGCTGTCTTATGCCATGTATACACGATACAATTATATCACAGCGGGCGGTATTTGGCAAGCGGTAAGAAACTCCATAAAATAAGCCGTATTGCGGCACATTTTGCATAATTTGAACAAATATCCGCCCTGCCGGCTTGATAAATCGGCAAAAGCATGGTATTATATAAGCATATCAGCGGCGGAGGTGCGTCAGATGGGCAATTTTTATACGGTTATTCTTGCGTTAAGCGGCGTATATCTTACGGTGCAGCTTGCCGCGTATGTGTTTTTCGGCAGGATTTTTTTCCCCAATGCGGGGATACTTTTCGAGCAGCGAAAAAATCGTTTTGAATGGCAGACGGTATTTCCTAAAAATCTGCTGCTGCTTATTATATTCTTGTTTTTTACATCTGCATTCGGGATTATTCTTGACCGCCTTGGGGTGGTTGGGTGGCTTTCGCTGCCGCTTGGGGCGATAGGAGGGCTGACGGTTAATTTTATAATCAACATTGCCTTGATACCTGTGCTGTCAAAGGCGCAGCACAGCGGCGCTCCCACCGATGACGAATTATCAGGCGCGCAGGCTGAAGCGCTTACGGATATCCTGCCCGACAGCTACGGCAGGATACGGGTGAAGCACGGCAGGCGCAGCTATACCTTTGACGCGATAACCGCAAATGGCAGGGAGCTGCACGCAGGCGAGCGCCTGCTTGTTATCCATGCGGTGGACGGCTTATGCTTTGTGGAAAGCGCGGAGCATATCTGTGATATCCTGTTTGAGGAGGACGAGCAGCCGCCTACAATTGCATAGCACAAAGGGTTGTGCGGCAGGTACATTGTCAGCCTGCGGAGAAAATTTTCGGCCGCCGGCTAATTCCAACGGTGCAGATTTTGAGGTAAGCAGCGGCGTACTTATCAAATACAATGGCAGCGGAGAAGATGTGGTTATCGCGCAAGGCATTTTCTTTATATTATGGCAAAAAAACGGGCGACCATAAATCGCCCGTTTTGCGTATATGTGCTTATGTTTACTTCAAAGCGCTTACCAGGTCGCGGGTGTCGCGTGCGATAAGCAGCTCCTCGTTTGTGGGAACAACCCACACCTCAACCTTGCTGTCGGGCGCGGAAATCTTTGTAAGCTTGCCGCGCAGACCCTTGTTTACGTTCTCATCAAGCTTAATGCCGAGGTATTCCATGTTGCGGCAGACATCGGCACGCAGGTCGTCGGAGTTTTCGCCGATACCGCCTGTGAACAGAACCGCGTCAAGGCCGTTCATTACAGCGGCATAGGAGCCGATGTACTTCTTGATTTCATAGCGAAGCATTTCGCCTGCAAGCTGAGCCTTCTTGTCGCCGTGTTCTGCGGCGTCGGAAATATCACGGTTGTCGCTGGAGATACCGGAAATGCCAAGGAAGCCGGACTTCTTGTTGAGGTAGTCGCTCATTTCCTTGGGGGTAAGACCCATCTTGTCTGCAATAAAGGTTACTGCGGAAGCGTCAACAGCGCCGCAGCGTGTACCCATGATTACGCCGTCAAGGGGAGTAAAGCCCATGGAAGTATCAACAGACTTGCCGCCGTCAATCGCAGTGATGGACGAGCCGTTGCCAAGGTGGCAGGAAACAATCTTAAGGTCCTTGATATCCTTACCCATAGCCTCTGCAAGTGCCATGGAAACAAAGCGGTGCGATGTGCCGTGGAAGCCGTACTTTCTTACATGGTACTTTTCATAGCACTCATAGGGCATACCATACATATAAGCCTTTTCGGGCATTGTCTGGTGGAATGCGGTATCGAATACTACAACCTGCGGAGTGGTTTCGGGAATTACCTTCTTGCAAGCCCACAGAGCCAGTGCGTGGGGGTGATTATGTACGGGAGCGAGTTCTGCAAGGTCGTCAATCTTCTGAATAACCTCATCTGTTACAAGAGTGGTCTTGTCAAATACCTCTGCGCCCTGCACAATGCGGTGACCTACTGCGGAAATCTCGCTCATGCTGTCAAGTACCTTTGCTTCGCCTGTTGTAAGAACCTCAACCAGCTTTTCAAAAGCCTCTGTATGTGTGGGGAAGGTGCAGTCCATATCAACCACAGCGCCTGTGTATGCGGTGTGCTTGATGTGACCGTCAATACCGATACGGTCGCAGTTACCCTTTGCGATAACGCTTTCGTCCTCCATGTTGATAAGCTGATACTTCAGCGAGGAGCTGCCTGCATTGATTACCAGAATTTTCATGTTTTAATAAGTCCTTTCGTACATTGTATTTCGGCTTTGGCAAGTAATTGCCAAAGCAATAAACAATCCAATCTATATTTTAACTCTTTTTGCATGAAAAATCAAGTGTTTTTTCCTTGTTTTTTATTTTTTTACTATTTTCCTGTATATTGTATTGATTTATTGTGGATTTTGGTGTACAATTTAGATATCAGACAGTTTTTTACGGAAAGGGAACACATGACGTTACATATAAAGCATTTTACACAGCTTACCGCGGCGCAGCTTTACGCTATACTGCGCGCAAGGGTGGGCATATTTGTGGTGGAGCAGGAATGCCCCTATCAGGAGCTTGACGGCAAGGACATGGAAGCGTGGCACGTCTGGTATGAGGACGAGGACGGTGTTGCCGCCTATTGCCGCGTGCTTGACAAGGGCGTTTCATATCCCGGCGAAGGCTCGATAGGGCGCGTTATTACGGTGAAGCGCGGCATGGGGCTTGGATACAAAATCATGATGGAGGGCATACGCACCGCGCAGGAAAAGTACGGGCAGACAAGGCTTCGCATAGGCGCGCAGCAGTATGCGCAGGGCTTTTATGAAAAATGCGGCTTTGTCCGTGCTTCAGAGCCATATCTTGAGGACGGTATTCCGCACATTGAAATGGTCAGAAATCCGGAGGGGTGACGCTATGAAAACAGCAGCGATTATATGCGAGTACAATCCGTTTCATTACGGGCATAAATATCAGCTTGACAAAACGCGGGAGTTTGGCGCAACACATATCGTCGCCATTATGAGCGGCAATTTCACCCAGCGCGGCGACGCGGCGGTGTTTGACAAATATGCAAGGGCGCGCACCGCGCTTGAAAACGGCGCAGACCTTGTGCTGGAGCTGCCCACGGTTTTCAGCCTGTCGGCGGCGGAGAATTTCGCGCGCGGCGCTGTTCAGATTATCGAGGCGCTTGGCTGCGTGGATATGCTGTCCTTCGGCAGCGAATGCGGCGATATCGCGGCGCTGAAAGAAGCTGCAGGCGCTTCGGAATACGCTGTGCATACCGAGGAATTTAAGGATTTCATGCGGGGCGGGGATACATTTCCCTCTGCGCTTGCAAAGGCGGTAAAAAGCTATTACACCCCCGATGTGTATGATGTTTTAAGCTGCCCCAATAACACGCTTGCGGTTGAATATCTGAAAGCGCTTGACGATATCGGCAGCGCGGTAGAGCCTGTCACAATACAGCGCCTTGGCGCAGGCCATGACAGCGGAGAGGAGAAAGCGGCATTTGCAAGCGCTTCTCTTATCCGCAGGAAAATAGCCGAGGGCGAGGATTATTCCGCCTTTGCGCCCGTAATTAGCGAGCCGACGGCCGATATTCACAGGCTTGAAAGCGCGATACTTTCAAAGCTGCGCTTGATGAGGGCGGCGGATTTTGAAAGCGTGTACGACGCGGCGCAAGGGCTTGGCGAGCGGCTTTACAAAGCGGCAAGAAAGGCGTGCAGCCTTGACGAGCTGTATTTTCTTGCGAAGACCAAGCGCTACACTCTTGCAAGAATACGGCGCGCGGTGCTTTGCAGCTTCCTTGAAATAGATAAACGGCAGCTTAACGAGCCGATAGCCTATATCCGTATTTTGGGAATGAACAGGCGCGGCAGGGAGATACTTTCGGCGGCGCAGTGCGGTCTGCCGATTGACGCCTCGCTTAAAAGCCTTATGAAGCAAAGCCGTGAGGCGCACAGGCAAGGTGCGTTTGAGGAGCGCTGCGGCGATATTTATTCGCTTGCCTTTGAAAATCCGCGCTGCTGCGGATATGAGTTTACAGCAAAGCCCATAATAATTTCATAAATAATAAACCATGGAGGAGCATAAAATGGTAGAAATAACAGAAATCAGCTACAAAAATTTCGGAAAGTGCATAAAAATGGACAACGGCACGGCAAGCATAATCATTACCGTTGAGGTTGGACCGCGCATAATTTCTTACTGCCTTAACGGCAAGGAGAATATGCTGTTTGAGGACATAAACAGGGACTTTTACGACAGCAGCGAGGAGCTTCGCGAGTATTTTGGCGATGACAAGACATGGTACATATACGGCGGTCACAGGCTGTGGAGCAGCCCCGAAAGCTACCCGCACAGCTATGTCCCCGATAACCAGCCTGTAACATACAGTCAGACGGGCGAGCTGGACGGCTTCTACGGTGTTGCATTGTATTCCCCCGCAACCAGAACAGGTCAGCAGCACGCCACTTTTGTATGGCTGGACGGTGCGGCAGGCTCGTCAAGGGTTAAAATCAACCACAATATCACTAATGCTTCGGGTGCGATTGTGACGCTTGCGCCGTGGGCAATGACGGTCTGCGCGGCGGGCAGCGTTGAAATTTTCCCGCAGAGCCAAAAGGACAACGGACTGCTTTCCAACCGCAGAAATGTTTTCTGGAGCTATTCAGATATCAATGACGACCGCTTTTTCCTCGGCAACAAATACGGCACCTTACAGCAGGTAAGCGGCACGGATAAGAAATTCAAAATCGGCATAAACAACGAGGACGGCTGGGCGGCGGTTGTAAACCACGGACAGATTTTCCTGAAAAATTTTGACATGAATATCGATGGAAATTACCCCGACTACGGCTGCAATTTTGAAACCTTTACCAACGGACTTTTCCTTGAATGTGAGAGCCTTGGCGAGCTTGAAACGCTGAAAAATTATCAGCAGGTAACGCTTAGCGAGGAATGGGAGCTTACAGAATGCGCCGACAGCTTTGACCGCAGAAACGAGGACAGCATAGATGCATTTGTAAAAAAATACAATCTCTGCAAGCGAAAAAGAAGCGGCTTTTCCGATTTTTTATCACATCTTACTGAAAACAAGGAGCGGTAATGAGCCTTTATGAACAGCTTCGGCAGAAGCACAGCACGTTTATTTATCACAGCTATGACTTTGCGGAAAACGGAAGTGAAACCCTGCTTACCTTCCACTTTTCCATTGACGAGTATCACTTTTATCCGCAGTGGACATTTTCGATTGAAGCCGCAGATGGCGGAAAGCTTGCGCTGATTGACGAGCTTGCGTTTTCGCTTGGCATGGCGGAACTTGTTTCCTACTGGAAATGCGCCTGCTGCCCTGTTGTGGAAGTGTGCTGCGGCGAGCTTTCCGATTGGCAGAAAGGCTGGTGGAAAAAGCTTTATTTCAACGGTCTTGGCGAGTTCTTTTACCGCAACGGCATAACCCCCGATTTTGACAGCTTTATGAGCATAACCGCGCCAAAGCACATTGAACGGCGTACGGCTTATCGCGGCAGCGGGCAGACTTGCGGCGTGCTTGTTCCCGTGGGCGGCGGCAAGGACAGCGTTGTATCGCTTGAACTGCTTAAAAAGCACGGCGCGGAGATATTTCCTTATATCATAAATCCGCGCGAAGCAACGCTTGGCTGCGTAAGCGCGGCGGGAATTTCGCCCGAAAAAACAATAGGCGTGCGCCGTACTATCGACAAAACTCTGCTTGCGCTTAACGGGCTTGGATACCTTAACGGGCATACGCCGTTTTCGGCAGTGGTGGCGTTTTCGGCAGAGCTTTTCGCCGCAATAAAAGGGCTGAAATACATTGCGCTGTCCAACGAAAGCAGCGCAAACGAGGCATATGTTGACGGCACGGTTATAAACCACCAGTACAGCAAATCAACAGAATTTGAGAAGGATTTCCGCGAATACTGCGCGCGCGTTTTCGGAGAAATTTCCGATGGCGCTTATCCCGAATATTTCTCTCTGCTGCGCCCATGGAGCGAGTGGCAGATTGCACGCGAGTTTGTAAAGTATCCGCAGTATTTCGGCGTATTTCAAAGCTGCAATCTTGGCAGCAAAACAAATGTGTGGTGCGGCGGGTGCGCAAAATGCCTTTATGTGTATATTCTGCTTGCCGCATTTCTGCCCGATGAAACGCTTGAAAAAATTTTCGGCTGCAATATGCTTGAAAAGGAGCAGCTTTGCGATATGCTTTGCGGTCTGGTGCTTGATGGCGAGGATAAGCCGTTTGAGTGCGTTGGAACGCGCGGCGAGGTAAGGCTGTCGCTTGAAATGGCGCTTGAAACGCGCCGCGACAATCCGCCCGCGCTGCTTAAAAAATATATACAGCTTGAACAGCGCGGCAGTTTTGCTATTACACAGCTTACGGATTATTTTGACAGGGATAATTTTGTTCCGCAGGAGTTTTTGTATTTATTGGAGAATTGACATGGATATTTCTGTTTTAACACCGATTTTTCGCGGGAAGAGGGTCGCAATTCTCGGCTTCGGGCGCGAGGGCAGGGTATGGCTTGATATACTGAAAAGGCTTTCGTGCTGCGCGGAAATTGCGGTAGCCGACGCAAATGGCGTCGAAGCCGCTGGCGTTACGCTTATCTGCGGAGAGGATTATCTTGACAGGGCAAAGGAATACGACCTGCTTCTGCAATCGCCGGGAGTTATAATCAAGGATAAGCTGAATGAAGCTGAAAAAGCTAAAATCCTCACCCAGACGGAGCTGCTTTTAAGGCTGCGCCCATGCAGGATTATCGGGGTTACGGGCACAAAGGGCAAAAGCACTACCTCATCGCTGATACATCACTTCCTTAAGGCAAGCGGTATTGATACCATGCTGATAGGCAATATCGGAGTTCCCCCGCTTCAGCGGCTTGAAGAAATGCGCCCCGATACCGTGGCTGTATGCGAGCTTTCCTGCCATCAGCTTGAATTTGTAAAGCACTCGCCCGAAATATCCGTGCTGCTTAATATCTTCCCGGAGCATCTTGACCACTACACCGGCTTTGAAGCCTACAAGACGGCAAAGGAAAACATATTCCGCTATCAGCGCAGCTGCGACTGCGCAATAATAAACAAGGATATTCTGCCCGTACAGACAGAGGGCAGGGTTATTACGGCTTCCTTTGGCGGTAATGCCGAGGTTATGACGGACGGCGGAGATATAAAGCTTGCGGACCGTGTAATTCCTGCGGCGGAGATATCCACAAGGCTGCGTGGAAAGCATAATATATACAATATAGCCGTGGCGCTTCAGGCGGCGGCGCTGGCGGGTGCGGATACCGGTAAAAGCCTTGCGGCGCTTCCCGATTTCAGCGGGCTTGCGCACAGGCTTGAATATATAGCGGAGATTGACGGTGTTGAGTATATCAACGACAGTATATGCACAATCCCCGAAGCGGCAATTGCGGCGGTAGAAGCGTTTCCCGATGGCGCGGACTGCATAATAGTCGGCGGAATGGAGCGCGGTATACCATACGATAAGCTTACGGATTTTATCAACACGGGCGCTGTAAAAAATGTTATACTTCTGCCCGATACAGGCGCGCGCATTGCAAAGGAAATTACAAACGGCAAGGTTAATACGGTGATGGCGCAGGGACTTGCGCAGGCGGTTCAGACCGCGCGGCAGCTTGCAAGGCGCAGGGTTATTCTATGCCCCGCCGCAGCAAGCTATGGCTTTTATAAAAACTTTGAGGAACGCGGCGAGCATTTCAGACAGCTTGTCGAAGCGATGAAATAAGGAGAGCGCTTATGCCACAGATGACATGGGACAGGCTGCTTTGTGCCGAAAGAAGCAGGCGGATTGTACGAAACAATATAAGCGATGTGCGCACGGAATTCAGAAAGGATTATCACAGGATAATCGGCAGTGCTTCATTCAGGCGGCTTCAGGACAAAACGCAGGTTTTTCCGCTTGACAGGGGAGATTTTGTGCGCACAAGGCTTACGCACTCGCTTGAGGTTTCCTCGTTTGCAGAGTCTGTGGGAGATACCGCTTTTTGCAGGCTGATTGACGAGGGACGCACTGATATCACGCCGCAGGTGCGTGAGTCCTGCTGCGATATACTTCGCTGCGCGGGGCTTATCCACGATATAGGAAACCCGCCGTTCGGGCATTTTGGCGAGTACACAATAAGGGAATGGTTCGGCAGACATCTGTCGGCGCTTACATATATGGACAAGCCGCTTGACAGCCTGCTAAGCGCGCAGATGGCGGGCGACCTGCTTAATTTTGAGGGCAACGCGCAGGCGCTGCGGGTGCTGACAAAGCTGCACTATCTGGTTGATGAGCATGGAATGAACCTGACCTACGCGCTGCTTAACACCGTGATAAAATATCCCGTTTCGTCCCTTGGGATAGACAAGCTAAGCGGCGATATAAAAACCAAAAAGATGGGATTTTATCTTACAGAGCAGCAGCTTTACGGCAGTATAGCCTCGGCAACGGGTGCGGAAGGCTGCCGCTATCCGCTTACCTTTCTGCTTGAAGCGGCGGACGATATCGCATATAAAACCGCCGATATTGAGGACGCGGTTAAAAAAGGCATGATAAGCTATGCGGCGCTGCTTTCGGAGCTTTGCGCCTGCGCGGAACACTGCACGCAGCGGGAGGAAAAATCCGTGCTTGAAAAGGCGGCGGAGCGGCTTTGCCACTGCCGTCAGAGGGCGGAAGAAAATGCCATGCCCGACCCCGACCGGAACGCCGTGCAGAACTGGATTATCTCAATGCAGTCGCTGCTGATATATGCGGCGGCAAACGCATTTGCCGATAACTATGACGCGATTATGTGCGGAGAGATGAAAACAGAGCTGCTTTCCGCTTCACCGGCGGCGAGGTTTGCAGAGCTGCTTAGCGATATAGCGTACAGGTACGCTTTCCGCTCAAGGGAGATATTTCAGATAGAGCTTTCGGTGGAAACCATGATGGATTTTCTGCTTGAAAGGCTGACGGGCGCCTCGCTGAGGTTTGGCACGCCGCAGGAGCGGATAACGGACGATAAGCTTATCTCCGTAATATCCGAGAACTATGTAAAAATATGCCGTATGCAGTGCGAGGGTGCGGACGAGGCACATCAGGCATATTACAGGCTTATGCTGGTTACAGACTACATCTGCGGCATGACGGACGGCTTTGCAAGGCAGCTTTACCGCGAAATTGCGGGAATTTTATAACTTAGGCAAGATGTCCCCCTGCCTAGCGTTGAACAAAGTTCAACTCGG
>CAZLBL010000036.1:0-21369 GCA_964557825.1 uncultured Ruminococcus sp. | reverse complement strand
CTACTGAATGGTAAATGTAACCCGCCGCCTAGAGCCGAACGAAGTTCGGTTCGGAAGCAGGGGGACATCTTGCCTAAGTTATACTGCTTTCCGTCCTGCAAGTCAAGGCATTTTTAGGGACAGTTAAGGAAACACCGCATAAATAACAGGGCAAACCCATTTTATCGAACAAAATCCCCAAGGTTATCCTTGGGGATTGATTTGTTAAGGTAATTACAGCGCGCCAAAATTTCTAAGGTACAGCATATTCTTCAAGGCAAACTTTGCTCTCCACACATTAGCCGCGACCTCATATTCCTTGTAATCTGTACACCACTGCCATGTAACGTTGAAGCCGCCGTCCTCAAGCTGCGTATTCTTGATAAAATCGCACTCATACTCGGCAAGCTGCGCGTTGTCCTCATAGAACATACTCTCCCGTGTCATCATAAAGGTAGAGGGGGTAGCCACATATTCCACCGCCCACTTTCGCGTATCGGCGCAGATGGAAAGCTTTACGCACTCACGCAGCTTTGATTTGAATATGTCCATGTCAACAGGCTGAAAGCCGCTTATTATCATCTCGTTGTAAAGCGCGATAAAGCACGGCATATCGTGCATATCGTCATAAGGCGCTGTGCTTATAAACCACCTTGCCGCTTCCTCGGCAATGCTCCTTGCCTTTTCATACAGCGCGGAGTTTTCATCAGCCACGCAAAGCGCAAAGCCTGCAAGTGCGGCTGTGGGGTTATATCCGACAGGCGCGCCGTCTTGATGTGCCCACCATATTGCATGGGGATAATCGTTATTGGACGGCAGGGTGTAAAGCCACCTGCGCTGCTTTTCGTCAAAGCCGCTACCGCTGTCAAGATAGCGCAGCAAGCCTGCAACAATCGGGTGATTTCTGTCCGTAAAGCCGATTTCCACGAGAATTTCGGTTGCCGCCCACACCCCAAGGGGAATTGAATTGGGATTTAAGTTATCGGGTTCAAGTCCGTGACCGAAGCCGCCGTCCTCGTTCTGATAAAAGCTAAGCGCGCGGAGAACATCATCTCTGCTTCCGCTTTCAAAGTGATACCGCCAAAGTGCCAAATCCAAAGGGCGCGCGTTTCTGTAAACAAACGCTCTTGCTTTTTCAAATGTATTCATGCAAAAACTCCTTTCGCTTTCGCCGCTAAAATGCGGTGCTGCCTTAATTATAGCAAAAGAAATTTCGCTTGTATTGCAAAAATCCGACATTATCGGTTTTTCATGGCATAGCGCACCGCTTCGTTCGGGGTCATAAGATGGCGGCGTTTGAAATCGTTAAGCAGGTGCGACTGGTCGGTATAGCCGAATTTCTCCACCGCGTCAAGAATATCAATTCCGCGCGGCTGAACAATCTGCTGCCACAAAAGCTGATACCGCACAAGCGAACACAATGCTTTGGGTGATATGCCGATGTTGGCATTAAACAGCCGCTCCAGACCTCTTTCCGAAACCGAGGTATAGCCGCAGATGTCCGATACCCGCACCCTGCCGCTTGTTTTAAGCATAAAGTACACCGCGTTCAGCAAATCTGCGTTTGCGGCGTTTGGGTTCAGCATTTCAGCAAGCGCGCTTTCGGCGATTGCCGCGCGTTGCTCAAGCGTTTCGGCATACAAAAGCCGCTGCGAAAGCACATTTATTACATTGCCGAAAAATTCCTCAGCAGGAAACGCTTTGTTCTTGCTGTCCGAAAAATCCCGCTTTGTAAAAAGCGCTGCTGTCCACGCGTAAAAGCGTATCGCAAAAGTTTCCGTGATATCGCCGTCCGCCTGCCCACAGGCGAAATGGGAATGCTCGTCCATTCCGCAGAAAAATCCCGCGCAGTTTCCCTCGGTGCGGTTTATGCGGAAAATAATATCCATACAGGTATCGGGGATAACTATGCTTGCTTCGGCAGAGCCTGTTCCGCCCCAGAAGCAGCGGATATACGGCTTCATCACCGCGCAGGGGGAAATCTCACGATAACTCGCGCTGTTTCGCAGCGGTGCGCCTGTTATCGGGCGGTAGATATCACAAAGCGACTTCATATTCAGTCAGCTGCGCCTATATCAGCTATTGCCCTTGTGACAAGCCGCTTGAACAGCGGAGCTACTCTGTCGGCAGTTTCCTGAACCTCCGCATGGGAAAGCGGATTTGCGGAAATGCCTGCGGCGAGGTTTGAAATGCAGCTTATGCCACACACCTCCATGCCCATATGGCGCGCAGCCATTGCTTCAATTGCGGTGGACATTCCCACAGCGTCGGCGCTAAGTCTGCCATAGGCGCGGATTTCTGCGGGAGTTTCGTAATTGGGGCCTGTCGTCTGGATATAAACTCCGCGCTGAAGCGGTATTCCCTCGGCAGCCGCGCTGTTTTCGATTATGGCGCGCAGTCTGCGCGAATACACCTCCGACATATCGGGGAAACGCACGCCAAGCTCGTCGATATTCCCCCCGATAAGCGGAGAGGGAACAAGCGCGCTTATGTGGTCGGTAATCAGCATAAAGTCGCCTGCCTTGAACGCAGGGTTAATTCCGCCCGCCGCGTTAGTCAGAAACAGCTTGTCCGCACCCAGCATTTTCATCAGCCTTATCGGCAGCACAACGTCCTTTACGTCATAACCCTCGTAATAATGCACTCTGCCCTGCATTACAACAACGTTTACTCCGCCAAGCTTCCCGAAGACAAACCTGCCCTTATGCCCTGCGACTGTGGACACGGGAAAGCCGGGGATATCGTTATAGCTGACAGATGCTGCTGCGTCCATTTCGTCAGCCATTGCGCCAAGTCCGCTGCCAAGGACAAGCGCGACTTCGGGTCTGAAGTCTGTGCGCTCCCTTACCGCGTCACAGCAGCGCGTAAGCTTTTCGTATACTGTATTCATAAAAACATTCTCCTTTACTTAAACACCGCGCAAAGACTGCCTTATGGCTTTGCGCGGTATTGCCTTAATTGATTGTTATGCTTGTTCCGCCATTGTAATTGACTTCCAATACAGAGAAATAATTGTTTTCATCGCCGTAATCGGAAAACATATACAAAAGCTTTGGCTTTACACCGTAAAGATTGACTAAATCCAATTCAATGGACGCGGCGATAATATTGCTTTTGTCGGTCTTGTGCTGAACATATTTTCCTGCGTTATCTGCTGCGGGGAAACGCTTGCTTATCGGCTCGTTGCGATCGTCAAGCTCGGAATACACACAGCCATAGCTTTCATAAAGGCTTATTATGTCGCTTTCTTCCATCTGATTATATCTGCCTAAATCTGAAGCGAATAACGCATCTGCCTCTTCGGGAATGAATGAAACAATAACTGCGTCTCCCACAACACCGCTGCCCGAAACAGGCGCACCGCACTGTATGCCGATTTCATCTTCGGAGTCATTGCGGGTAATATAGTAACGGAAAAACCAATCTTCATCTACCTCTTTATTTACGTCGATAGAGGAAACGTCATACTTATTGCCGTATTCGGATATAAATTCGCTGACGGTGATATAGCCGCCATTCTGAAACAAATCATCGCCAATTTTAACATAACCCGATGACAAGCCCAAGTTCAGAATATTCTCAGCACCGTCGTTTTCGCTGACGCTGTTTTCTGCCGTAGCCTGTGAACTCTGTTCATTGTCAGAGTTGTCGGAAATTGTGCTGCTGATATTATCCGCTGTACTGCCGCTGTCAGTGTTTCCTGCGCAGCCTGTCATGCCTCCGAGAATTACCGCGGCAAGAATAGCCGCACCGATTTTTTTGTTTAACATAATATTAAACCTCCCAGTTATTAAGATATTTTTCCTGCTCAGGGGTGAGTTTATCGACCTCAATGCCCCATGCGTTAAGCTTTCTTTCGGCAACCTTTCTGTCGATTTCACGGGGAACGTTTACCGTGAGCGACTCTCCGCTGCGGAGCTTGTCTCCGTTCTGCGCGATGTACTGTGCGGACAGTGCTTGAATGGCAAAGCTCATGTCCATGATTTCGGCAGGGTGTCCGTCGCCTGCGGCAAGGTTTACGAGTCTGCCCTCAGCTATGACGAAAACGGTATTTCCGTTAGCAAGCTTATAGCCCATAATATTGTTACGCGCGGTATAGCTTTCCGTGGCAATTTCGCCCAGCTTTGCCATATTGACCTCGACGTCAAAATGGCCTGCGTTACAGCATACTGCGCCGTCCTTCATATTGAGGAACGCTTCCTCGCCGATAACGTCCGCGCAGCCTGTCACTGTAACAAAGAAATCGCCCAGCTTTGCCGCCTCGCGCATAGGCATTACCTTAAAGCCGTCCATTACGGCTTCCATCGCCTTTATCGGGTTGATTTCGGTAACAATAACCTCCGCGCCAAGACCCTTCGCGCGCATTGCAACGCCCTTTCCGCACCAGCCGTAGCCTGCGACAACAACGTTCTTTCCTGCAACTATAAGGTTAGTTGTGCGGTTAATGCCGTCCCACACGGACTGACCCGTGCCATAGCGGTTATCAAAAAGGTGCTTGCAGTCCGCGTCGTTTACGAGAACCATCGGGAATTTAAGCGCGCCTGCCTTGTCCATGGCAAGCAGGCGGATAATGCCCGTTGTGGTTTCCTCGCAGCCGCCGATAACCTCGGGGATAAGCTCGGGGCGCTCGTTGTGGATAAGGTTTACAAGGTCGCCGCCATCGTCTATTATTATGTTGGGGTGCGCGTCAATCACCCTTGAAATATGGCGGTGATATTCCTCGTCTGTCGCGTTATACCATGCAAATACGTTAAGTCCGTCATGAACAAGCGCCGCCGCAACATCGTCCTGTGTGGAAAGCGGATTGCTACCCGTAACATACATCTCCGCGCCGCCCGCAGCAAGCACCTTGCACAGATACGCAGTCTTTGCCTCCAGATGAACCGAAAGCGCAACACGCAGACCCGCAAACGGCTTTTCTGCCGCAAACTCCTGCTCTATCCCGCGCAGCAGCGGCATATTGCGCTTTACCCATTCAATTTTACGCGCGCCGCTTTCCCATAGGTCGGCGTTTCTTATTTCATTTGCCATATTTTTGTTCTCCCTTGCTTTAATCGGCGCGGCAGTGTTTGCCGCGCTGTCCGTATTTCCAATACTGCGCGCATAACACGCTAAAGGTTTTCCGCCAGTATTCCGCAGGCAATGCGTATCCCCGAATTTCCCGCAGGCTGCGTTGTAAAATCGTCCCTGCCCGCATGGATAACAACCGTCCTGCCCGATATGTCGGATACGGTTACGCGGTCAAGATACACGCCCATAACGGCGGTGCCGTTTTCATCGGAAAACAGCGGCGGCAGGTCGCCTGCGTGGTACGGGTGACGCGCACACCATGTTCCCTCGGGGCAAAGGCTTAAATGCGCGCCCGCTTCGGCAAAGCCGTCTTCGGCGCTGCCGCATATCAGCCCGTCATGAATGTGGAAGCCGAAAACCTCGGACGGCGGAAGTCCGTAGACCTGCGCTTCAAAATAAACCGCCTGCGGCAGCCAAAACACCGCCGCAGTGCCGTTTATCCCGCCGTGCCCTGCGCCGCCGTTTATAGCCCCAAGCAGCGCGGGACGCTCAAATGCCATATAGGAATAGTCATGTATATGCTGCATAAAAACACCACCTTCGGTAATGTATATGCAGCACAGCCTGCCCGTTTTACTTTCTGATAAACAAAATGCCGATGGTATCCTCACCGCAGTGGCACGCAACCGTGCAGCCTGCGTCCGTTATCGCTATCTCCTTGAAACGCGACTTATCCTTAAGGTCGCGCGCCGCAAGCTTAGCCACTTCGGGCGCGGTGGTATGGGTGACAAATATCAGGCTGTCGTCATAATCCTCAACCGCCGCAAGCCTGTCAGCAACATATTCCTTAAGGCATTTTTCCATATTGCCGCGGTATTTTTTGGTTACCTTCATTTTGCCGTCAATTACATCAATGCAGGGACGCAGCTTCAGAAGATTTGCACCCAGCGCCGCAATTGACGAGCAACGGCCGCCCTTGTGCAGATACTCAACATTTGCAACAAAGAAGCTTGCGTCAACCTTGGGAATTATATCGTTTTTCAGCTTCTCGACAATTTCTGCCGCCTTCATGCCCTGTTGCGCAAGCCGTGCCGCCGAAACCGCCACAAGACCCTCGCCGGTGGAAAGATTGCGGGAGTCAATAACATACACGTTGTCATAATCCTGCGCCGCAATGCAGGCGTTCTGATAGCAGCTTGAAAACTCCGAGCTTATGGTCACCATGATAAGCTCATCGCACTCTTTAAGCCTGCTTTCAAAAAATTCCGCAAAATCCGCAACATTTATCGCTGCTGTGGAGCAAAGCTTTCCTGTTGTGCGGTAATGCTGAAAAACCTCCTTCTGCGATATCTCAATGCCGTCGCGCAGCGTTTCACCGCCCTTGTTGACGTAAAGAGGCAGCGTTTCTATGTCATAGCGCTGCTTAAATTCCTGCGAAAGGTCGCATACGGTGTCTGCTGTGATTTTAACCATGTCTTTTACCTCTTAATGTATTTTTACGCGTACCGTCAGCCGGCTTACGCCTTTGCCGACAGCGCGTTAAGCACGCGGGTAAGTTCCTCCTCCAGACAGCTGTGGAATAATGTAAACAGTATATCAGCGCTGCCCAGAAGCAGGAGATTTTTGTTTGTTATAGCGGCAAGCTGCGGCACATAGGTGTAAATATAGCCCTTGTACCACTCCGCGTCATAGGTGGGAACCGGTTTGCCCGCCTTTACCATGCGGCGCACCTCTTCAAAATCAAGGGTTATCACGTTGTCATAGTTGCCGGCGCCCTTTTCAATCACCATATCGTAAATTGTCTTTATCTGCTTATCGGTAAGATAGCCACCCTGCGTTTTTATGCTTTTCAGCTCAGGCAGGCGCACCGCAAAGGAGTACACCATAAGCGCCAGCACCCGCTCATATTCGGGTGAGTTCATCTCGGCGCAGCGTTCCTTTTCAAGCCTTATACCCGTATTGTGCAGCGCCGCTGTATCCGTTATGTTGTTAAGAGCGATTTTTATGATATCCTTTATATTGACATTGTAAAAATCCCTATCGGATATCATATAAATATATTTTACAGCATTGAAAAGCGATACTCCCGCCTTTACCACCGTTTCCGACAGCAGTGTGAATGCCGTGCGCTCGCTTAGAAACTCCATTGCATCAAATCCTTTCAGCGAAATAAACCTACTTATTCTATTATATCGCCTTTTTATATTTTTTTCAAGTATGCAAAGCTTTGTCTGAAAGAATATTTTTGAAAACAAAAAATTCAATACTTTACAATCATTGCCACGCAGCGCTGCTTTTGTGAATAATTCACAAAATCCAACGCATTATTTGTCACTTCGTAGGCTGTTTTTTACACAAAATCTGCTTGATTTCTTGAAAAAATTATTGTATAATTATCTTAACATCTTTTGAAAGGAGCCTGCAAATGGATACCGAAAACATAAATCTTCTTGACATAATAGATAAAAAGACGCTTCAGGAGCTTCAGGACGCCTTTGCCAATGCTACGGGCATGGCTGCGCTTACAACGGACGACAGCGGCTCTGTAACCGAATTAAGCAACGGCACGGACTTCTGCATGAATTTCACCAGAGCCTCGCGCATAGGCTGTGAGCGCTGCAATCAGTGCGACCTTATGGGCGGAGAGCAGTCCAGCAAAACAGGAAAGCCTGCGGTTTACTACTGCCACGGCGGTCTTGTGGATTTTGCCGCGCCTATAATTCTTAACGGAAAACACATTGGCTCGCTTATCGGCGGTCAGGTTCTGCCCGAGCCGCCCGATGAGGAAAAGTTCCGCAAAATTGCAAAGGAAATTGACGTTGACCCCGACGCATACATAGCAGCGCTGAAAAAAATCAAAATTGTGCCAAAGCAGCAGATTGACGCCGCAGCAAACCTCCTGTACCAGATGGCAAACGCCCTGTCTGAGGTTGGCTATCAGCGTATGCTTGCCGTGCAGAAATCCAACGACAGCGCGGCAAATCTTGAAAAGATAAACGCCAAATTTGATGAGATTGACAAAAGCATAAGCAGAGTTACGGAAAGCACCGCCGCGCTTAATACCGTGTGCGATGATATATCCGCGGCTACCGAAAATTCCGCAAAGGCGGTAAAGAATACCGACAGCATTATAAAAGCTATCGAAACCGCTTCCACACAGCTTACGCTTATTGGCTTCAACGCTTCTATTGAGGCTAAGAGGGCGGGCGGCATAACAGGCGCAGGCTTCAACGTTATCGCACAGGAGGTTCGCACGCTTGCCGACAAAAACGCAAAGCAGGCGGAGGACGTTGAAAAAACCCTTGGCGAAATCAAAACCGCCATCAAGGGCATTAACGACAGGCTTGACAGCGTTAAAAACGCTGTTGCCGCAAACAACGCAGAGGTTGAGGAGCTTCGCAAGCTGCTTGCGGAAACAGGCGAGCTTGTGCGCGTTCTTACATAAGCTTAACACAAGGTACATTTTAGAGCCTGTGCGTATTAACGCGCAGCAGGCTCTTGCATAAAAATTCACCGAAAGGATTGGTAAAAAACTATGGCTAATCGTTTTATACTCAACGAAACCTCCTATCATGGCGCGGGTGCTGTTGCGGCTGTCGCTGACGAGGCAAAGAACAGGGGCTTCAAAAAGGCGCTGCTCTGCTCCGACCCCGACCTTGTAAAGTTCGGCGTAACCAAAAAGGTTACAGACGTGCTGGATAACGCAGGTCTTGCATATCAGCTTTACTCTGATATCAAGCCTAATCCCACAATTGAAAATGTACAGAATGGCGTTGCAGCGTTCAAAGAAAGCGGCGCGGACTATATCGTTGCTGTGGGCGGCGGTTCTTCCATGGATACCGCAAAGGCAATAGGCATTATAATCAACAATCCCGAGTTTGCTGATGTAAGAAGCCTTGAGGGCGTTGCCGATACAAAAAAAGCGTGCGTTCCGATAATCGCGGTTCCCACTACGGCAGGCACAGCAGCCGAGGTTACAATAAACTATGTAATAACCGACGCCGAAAAGGACAGAAAGATGGTATGCGTTGACCCGCACGATATCCCCATTGTTGCCGTTGTAGACCCCGATATGATGTCCACAATGCCAAAGGGTCTTACCGCCGCAACAGGCATGGACGCACTTACCCACGCTATCGAGGGTTATATCACCAAGGGTGCATGGGAGCTTTCCGATATGTTCCATCTTAAGGCTATCGAGATAATTTCCCGCTCGCTGAGAGGCGCTGTTGACAACACTCCAGATGGACGCGAGGGCATGGCTCTGGGTCAGTATGTGGCAGGCATGGGCTTCTCAAACGTTGGTCTTGGTATCGTTCACTCCATGGCTCACCCGCTGGGTGCGCTTTATGATACTCCCCACGGTGTTGCAAACGCTATAATTCTCCCCACGGTAATGGAGTATAACGCTCCCTGCACGGGCGAAAAATACCGCGATATCGCCAAGGCTATGGGCGTTAAGGGCACGGAAAATATGTCGCAGGAGGAGTACAGAAAGGCTGCCGTTGACGCAGTAAAGCAGCTTTCCAAGGACGTTGGCATTCCCGCAGACCTCAAGGATATCGTTAAGGAGAAGGACCTTGCGTTCCTTGCGCAGTCCGCTTATGATGACGCTTGCCGTCCCGGCAACCCGAGAGATACCTCCGTTGAGGAAATAACAGAGCTTTACAAAAAGCTGCTGTAATCCCACGATAGATTAAGGCAAATTCCCGCAGGCTGTTCAAAAGCCTGCGGGAATTTTTATTCAATGCGGCGATAGCTGTCGTTCTGCATATTAAGGCGCATATCCTCCGTGTCAAGATAGTCCTCAACATACTGCTTTTTAAGCAGCTCACGAGGGATAAAATCGTTGTATTTTCCCGCAATCTCGCAGTTATCGGGGATATCAAAGCTGTACTTATCCGCGCCGCTGCGTTTGATATCGTCAAGCGCGGCGCAAAGCTCCTCAATGCCCATATCAGTGCGCACCTCAATGCAGACGGGAATGTATCGGCTGATGTAGGTCTGCGCGTCAAAGCCGCGCTGCCGCAGCGCAAAGCACAGCGCCGCAGAAGCCCTTGTTCCCACAAATGGAAAAACCGCAAAAAGCGTTTCCGTTACGGGCACAACGCTGCCGCACGCCGCCGTTACACCGTTTCTGCAGGATTTTCTGATATCCGAAAGCCGCGCCTGCGCCGTTTCGTCCAAAAAAGCGTACTGCTCGTCTGAACGCAGAACCTGCGCAATGCTCTGCATAACGCGCGTATGAACATACTCGTTGCCGCTGTCCTGCCACATATTTGCGGAAATTCCGGGGATATGCTTTACATATATACGGCGCTCCTTTTTGTCAAGCTCCGTAACCTCCCATGCCTGACCTGCCAGTGCAAACTGCGCGCCCTCGGGAAACGGACTTTGCACCGTGCCTATTTCCTCCGCGCCGCAGCGCACGCTGAACTCATCGGGGACGGAAAAAACCGCAAGAAACTCATAATTGTTCACCGCAGCCTCGCCGTTTGAGCCTATAAGCAGACCGCCGCTTTCGCTGCGTTCAAGCTGCCCGTTTTGCAGCAAATGCCGCAGCAGGCAAAGGTAATCCTCCTTGGAAATATGGCTGAACACGCCAAGCGTGAGAATATATTTCGCAAGCGCCTGCGGCTGCACCTCTCCCTGCGAAGCCATATAACTCATGGTCTGATGATACAGAAGCGAGTACGGAAGCTTCGGCAGATACATAGGCTCAATCCACCGCTCGCGCGTATACAGCAGTATCATGGCAATGCAGCAGACAAAATCCCAGTTTACCTCTTTATAGAACTCCTTCGGCGGCAGACTCATGTCATACCTGAACGCAAAGCGCATTTCGGCAACGCCGCCGCGCCGCCCCGTCCTTCCAAGCCTTTGCACAAGCCCAGACACGGTAAGCGGACAGCCTGTCTGCACTATCCTTTCAAGCCGACCAAGGTCAATGCCAAGCTCCAGTGTAACGGTCGCCCCAGTGCATACCGGAAGCTCGGAGGATTTCATGCGCTGCTCTGCAAACTCGCGCAGTGCAGGGGATATGTTTGCATGGTGAACAAGATAGCAGTCGCCGCGCTTTTTCTGCTCCGAAATACGCCGCAGATGCGCAATGTTCTCCTCAACCTCTCCTTTGGAGTTTGAAAACAGTATACACCGCTTGCCCGAGGTGCTTTCGTACAGATAGTTATAGTAGCTTTCCAGCAGCACCTTGCTGTTGCTTGCGGGCAGCTTCTGCTTTATCGGGAAAAATTTCACCGAAAGCCGCAGCGCCCTGCCTTTTTCCGTGGTTTTAGGAGTTATGCAACCGCGCCCTGTTCCCATGCAAAGCCATTTTTCTGCGTTAAGCGTATCGCCCAGCGTTGCGGAAAGTCCTATCCGCCTTGGGTGGAAGCCGATAAGCCTTGCAAGCCTTTCCAGCAGTGACAGAAGCTGAAGTCCCCTGTCGTTATCCATGAAATAATGCACCTCGTCAATTATAACAAAGCGCAGGTCGCAGAACAGCCTATATGCTCCGCTTGAATTGTGCATAAGCATACTTTCAAGGCTTTCGGGCGTGGTCTGTATAACGCCCGCCGGACGTTTCAGGACTCGCTTCTTGGCAGATTGAGAAGCGTCGCCATGCCACTTGGTTACGGGGATATCTGCTTCCTCAAGCAGCCCCTCAAGCCGCTCAAACTGGTCGTTTATCAGCGCTTTAAGCGGCGACAGATACAGCACCCCAACCGACTTTGACGGATTTTCCCACAGGTGTGTAAGCACGGGCAGAAACGCGGCCTCCGTCTTTCCCGAAGCCGTACCGGAACTTAAAAGCAGGTTTTCATCGGCATCAAACACCGCCTCGGCAGCCTTTACCTGCACAGGGCGAAGCTCCTCCCATTTGTTGCGGTAGATATATTCCTGAATAAATGGCGCAAGGCGGTAAAATACGCTGCTCATGCTCTCCCTCCCGATTTTATAATGACGGGGCAAGCCCCTTATTGAACGCTGATTTGCGCGGCATTTCCCTTAAACGCCGCGCAATTATCCATTCTTGCTTGTGGAATTATCCTCCTGTGTGCAAAGAAACTCCAGCATACATTCAAACGCGCTCTCCCTTGCAGCGGAAGAAAATCCGTGTCCCTCGCCCGCAAAGCGCACCAGTCTTGCGTTGGGGAAATACCCCTCTGCGCGCTCCGAATACGCGATATCAACAACTGCGTCCTTATCCCCGTGCATGATAAGCACAGGCTTTCTGAAGCCGCCTATCTGCTCATGAAGCTTGCCTGTCGGGATATTCTCCGCAAATTTTCTTGATAACATCATGCCCATAAACTCCACGATATCGGGCATTTCCTGCGCCCTTCCGCGCCAGTTATCGGGAATACACAGCGCAGGATAAAGCAGCATTGCGCCGCTTATTCTTTCGGGAAGCTGCGCCGCCATAAGCGCCGAAATATATCCGCCCTGACTTTCGCCGTAGAGATATATTCCGCTTACAAACGAAAGAGAGGATATCATATCCATCACTGCGCGCAGGTCGTTCATTTCGGAATAGATAGTCATGTCGGTTGTAAGTCCGTCGCTTTTGGAGCAAACAGAGCCGCCGCAGAAATCATAGCAGTACGCATAAAATCCGTTAAGCGCAAGTTTCTCCGCATAATCCGTCAGCGCCCCATGCGATGCATTGTAGCCATGGCTCATTATCACAGCAGGCGCGTTTCCTGCGCCATCTGGTATATAAAGCAGCCCGAAAATGCGCTTGCCGTCAATAAGACAGGGCATTTCCTTGATAGTAAAATTCATTGCTGCACCTCTTACAATTCAAAATCCTCAAAGCCTACCGTATCCGGCTGTTCGGCGCTTTCCGCAAAGGTAAAGCTTTCCTCGCCCATAAGCTGCGGCAGCGTTTTGTCGGGATTTTGCACCGCCATATTAAGCAACTCTATAAAATCCCTTATCATCTCGCGCGGGGTGATATTCGCCTCTGCGCCCACTCTGCCAAACTCCGCCTTGATGAAATATATCCTGTCCTCCAGCGTAACGCGGCTTTCATAGCCGTAAAGACCCGCGTGTATTTCTGCAAGCTTTTCTGTAAGCACCGTCAGCTCCTCATAGGTCAGCGGCTGAAGCTTTATTATCGGCGCAAGCAGGTCGTGTACATCATCGGTTGCAAATCTTCCCCGCTCCAGTCGGGAACGCAGCGCTTCATAGCTGAACACGCCGCGCCGCTGGTCCTCGATACACTGCGGCGTTCCGCCCATAATTATGCCAAGGTGCGCCGCCTTTCCCTGAAGCACATCATTATACATCATAAGAATTTTTTCATAGTTATACTGCCGTGTTACGGAGTGAGGGATTTTCATGATATTTACAAGCTCGTCAATCATGATAACAAAGCCCTTATATCCCGCCGCAACAAAAAAGGCGGTGAATATCTTGATATAATCATACCAGTTTTCATCGGTGATTATTACGTTTACCCCAAGGTCGTTCTTTGCCTCGGTTTTGGTGGAATATTCACCCCTCAGCCATTTTATAACGCAGGCGGATTTTTCCTCGTCCCCCATGGTGTAAGCCTTGTGGTAGGTGCTGATAACCTTTGCAAAATCAAACCCGTGAACCATATCCTGAAGCGAGCTTATTTTTGAGTAAATCTTCTTCTCCACCGCCGTATCAAAAAAGATGTCCGAGGGCGCGGTTCCCTCCACCATAACCTCGCTTCTTATGGAAGTTATCCACCGCTCCAGTATCAGCGGCAGCGCGCCGCCATCGGGCTTTGTCTTTACGGAAAGGTTGCGCATAAGCTCGCGGTAGGTTGCAAGCCCCTGCCCCTTGCTGCCCATGAGCCTGCGCTCGGGCGAAAGGTCTGCGTCCGCCGTAACAAAGCCGCGGTCCATAACGTGCTGCCTTACCGTTTGCAGCAGAAAGCTTTTGCCGCTGCCGTATCTTCCCACAATAAAGCGGAAAAATGCGCCGCCCTGCTCCGTAATATCAACATCGTGCAGCAGCGCGTTTATTTCGGCGGTGCGTCCCACCGCGATATAGCCAAGACCCGTTCTTGGCACGACGCCGCCCTTCAGTGCGTTTATAAGATTTGAAGCGATACGCTTTGGAACAACCATAAACTATCCTCCTGTTTTGCGGAAATTTTCGGCGCAGCCCTAGGCTGCGCCGAAAATCTGCCACAGCCTGTATCAGATGTAATACTGCGCCTGCGCGCCGAACATTTCGGCATAAATGCCGTCAGGCTTATGCACAAGTTCATCGTGCGTGCCAAGCTCTTTTATTGTGCCGCCGCTGAACACCGCAATGCGGTCGCAGAACTTGCAGCTTGACAGCCTGTGCGAAATATACACCGCCGTTTTTCCGCCCACAAGCTCGTTAAAGCGGCAGTATATCTCGTATTCTGCCACGGGGTCAAGCGCCGCCGTAGGCTCGTCAAGAATAACGACAGGTGCGTCCTTATACAGCGCACGCGCTATGGCAAGCTTCTGCTGCTCGCCGCCCGAAAGCTGGACGCCATCGCGGTCGAACTGGCGGAACATCATTGTATCCCTGCCCTTTGGCAGGCTGTTTATCTTGTAAAGCAGCCCCACCTTTTCAAACATCATGTCAACGCTTTCGTTGCTGTCATCTTTCCCAAGCAGAATGTTATCCCTTGCCGAAAAGCTAAGCAGCCTGAAATCCTGAAATACCACCGAAAACAGCTTCATGTATTCGTCATAGTTGTATTCCTTGATATTCACGCCGTCAAGAAGTATCTCGCCCTCGTCGCAGTCATACAGACGGCACAGCAGCTTTATAAATGTGGTTTTGCCCGCGCCGTTAAGTCCCACAACCGAAAGGCGCTCACCCGCCTTTATCCTTATGGAAACATTCTTCAGCACCTGTACCCCTGTATTCGGGTAGGAGAAGCTGACGCTGCGGAACTCGATTTCATGCGGCTTTTCGTAATTTTCCACGCTTTTGCTGCCCTTTTGCAGCATAGCGGGATATTCCATAAGCTTTACTATTTCGTAGCCGTAATTGCACCTCTTTACGATATCGCGAAGTCCGTACATAACCTCGCGCAACGAGGAATTGAAAACTCCGCCCGAGGTTACAAGCTGGGAATAGGTGCCGATGGTTATATAACCAAGTATCGCAAGCGCGCCAAGGTAAAAATACGTTCCGAAATCGCGCAGCGCGGTCACAACGGTTTCGCCTATATCAAGCGGATAGCGCTCGTCTGCTTTTTTCTTGAAAAGCTTGTTCAGCCTGTCCATTTGCTCTGACGCTTTTGTGATAAGCGTTCCCGCCGCGCCGTATAGACGGATATCCTTGCCGTAGCGGAACTCCTCCACCTCGCGCGTAACATAGCCAAACACGCGGTTTATCTCCACGCCCTTTACAAAATGCTTAACCTCAATATCGTTTTTCTTTGCGTTAAGCAGGGCGGATATCGCAAGAAGCGCGCCTATTATCAGCAGCAGCCACGGCGCGTTTATCGCAAGCACCGCTACAACACCGCAGATTTTTATTATATTGCTGACTATTTCAAAGAACGCCTTTGCAATTCCGTGTATGCCGCCCGACCAATCCTTGCCCTCGCGCGCCTTGTCTATCTGGTCGAGGCACTCCTTGTTCTCGGTAAGGGCAAAGTCAAGTTCCATACAGCGGTCGGCTATCTGCTCCGCCTGATAGTTAAAGAATTTGTCCTCATATTTTTCAAGGTGAATACTAAGCTGGCTGTTGATAAGTCCGATAATTATATCAAGTCCCACCATAAGCCCCGCATAGGTGAATATAAGCGCGGTATCCTTAACCTCCGCGCAAAGCGCGTCCACAAGCAGCGGCAGAAAGAATATATCCACAAACGGCAGAACCGCCGCCACAACGACATTAAGCGCGGAAAGAATAAAATACGCCTTGTCAAATTTCCACGCAACAGGGAAGAAGTATTTCAGCGTTTTGAACACAACGCCCTTTTCCTGCTTTTTCTTGTTTGAACTTCCGATATCAGACATTTGCAGCACCTCCCTCCATCACCGCTTCGGGCAGGGAAGCGCCGTCCTCCGTATAATACTGCGCCTGCACATGGAACATATCCGCATACGCGCCGCCCATTGCAAGCAGCTTTTCATGCGTGCCGTATTCCACCATCTCGCCGTTCACAAACATTGCAATGGTATCGCAAAAGCGCGTTGAGGACAGCCTGTGGGAAATATACACCGCCGATTTTCTGCCTATCATGCCGTCAAAGCTTTGATAAAGCCTGTACTCCGCAAGCGCGTCAAGTGCCGCCGTAGGCTCGTCAAGAACCACAACAGGCGCGTTTTTATACAGTGCGCGCGCCAGTGCAAGCTTCTGCTTTTCGCCGCCCGACAGGTCTACGCCGTCATCATAAAGCACCTTAAGCAGCTCCGTATCCATGCCGTTTGGAAGCTTATCCACCTTATCGCCCATGCCTGCGGCGCGGATATATTCCTCCACCTTTGCCTTATCGGTGCGCTCCGCAGTGGTCATTGAAATATTCTCCGACAGCGGAAAGGCAAAAACCTCCACCTCCTGAAACGCAGGCGCAAACAGCTTAAAATACTCGTTTCTGTCAAACTCGCGTATATCAATGCCGTTGCAGAGGATAACGCCCTCCGTAACGTCATAAAGCCGCAGCAGCAGCTTTATAAACGTGGTTTTTCCTGCGCCGTTAAGTCCCACAACCGCCAGCCGCTGACCCGCTTCAAGCGTAAGATTGAGATTTTTAAGCGCATAGGCTTCCTGCCCCTGATAGCGGAAAGAAACGTTTCTGAACTCAAACGTATACCTATCCGCCTTCGGCACGGGAACGGTCTTTTTATCCTCGTCCGCAAATTTTATATCCATGAACGAACGGAAATCGTCCATGCGCGAGGAACGCTCCCTCATGCCGCCTACCGATTGCAAAAAGGCATTTACAGCGGTTGACATCGCGGTTGCGCTTCCCACATACAGCGTAAATTCGCCTATGCTTATTGAGCCGTTAAGCATTTCAAGTATCAGCCAGCCGTAAATAACCGCATTTCTCACAACGGCAATTCCCGAGGAAAAAAGGCTGTTGTACTGCCAGTATGTTCTGCTTTTAACCCAGCGCGCAAGTTCCTCATCGTTTACCTCATGATGCTTGCGGCTAAGCCACTGCTTCATGCCGTAAAGCCTTATATCCTTTGCAAAGCTGAAGTCGGCGGAAACGGTCTGCATATACTCCAGCCTGCGCCATGTTCCCGCCATAGCGTCCCACATAACCTCTTTATCCTTTATGCGGATATAGTCGAAATACTCAAACTGAATAAGCGACAGCACAAGAATAATCACCACAAGCCACACATTAAGCGTGGAAATTATGGAAACAGCCGTTATCACCGAGGTAAACTGAACCATAAACTGCCACATATCGCGCATAAGACCCTCAACTCCGCCGCCCGAGTACGCCGTTGCGCGCTTTGCCTTTTGCAGCCTGTCAAGCATATCGGGCGTTTCAAGCTGCTCATACTCCATGCTTAGGGATTTTGCAATGCGCTCCTTTACAAGCTTTAAGCGCGTGAAGGTAAAGCCCAAATCCAGTTCCTTGCCGACAAGGGTGTTAAGCCACATTATGGCAAGCTCTGCCACCGTTGTAATTATAATCAGATACAGCAGCGGCATTATATCCTTTTCCGGATTGCTCTGCTGCTGTTCTATCATGTCGATTACAAGCTTGCCTATGATAGTCCATATGTAGCTCATTGACGCGCCCGTGATACCGCCTGCCAGAAGGCAGAGTATCATGGACGGGCGGTATTTTTTGTACGCGTGCAGTATGTACCCGCAGTTGCGGATTACGCCGTACTCATGGTGCAGTTCGTCAGGCTGCTCCTTTTTCTTTCTTTTGAATATAAACATATCTCATACCAATCGAACCGAGGGGTATGTCAAAAGCTGTCAGACCTCAACGTCTGCCTCGTAGTCCACTCCCTCAATTCCAAATCCAAAAAGCGCATAGAAATCGCTCCAATAGCCGTCAAGGTCGGTAAGCTCCTTGAAATTATCGGCATTAAGCTTTTCCCATATCGCCGAAACTTCGTCCTGGATACCCTGCTGCATTTCAAGGTCGTCAAGACGAATCATGCCATTATCGTCAACAACGGCTGCGCCCGCAAAAAGCTTCTGATTGAAAAGGCGGTACATCTGTTCTATGCAGCCCTCATGCACGCCCTTTTCCTTCATAACCCTGTACAGAATGGAAATGTACAGCGGCACAATCGGGATAGCGGCGCTTGACTGTGTAACCAGCGCCTTGTTGACGGAAATGTACGCTTTTATTCCGCTGCCGGCGTATTTCTCCGTCAGCTTCTTTGAGGTTTCATAAAGGTGAGCCTTTGCCCTGCCGATAGAACCCTCCGTATACATCGGGTGTGTGATTTTCGGACCAATATAGGAGTAGGCAACGGTAACGGCGTTGTCCTCAATAGCGTCGGCGGCTTTAAGCGCGTCTATCCATGCCTCCCAGTCCTCGCCGCCCATAACCTTAACGGTTGCCGCGATTTCCTCATCGGTTGCGGGGTCGATAGTAACCTCGGAAACGGTGTTGCTTCTAAGGTCGATGGATTTGTTGGTATAGCTTTCGCCCGTTGTTTTAAGCACCGAGCTGTACACTGTATCGCCAACTGCGCGCCTTGGCGCAGCCAGTGAATAAACCACCATATCCACCTTGCCTAGGTCGGATTTTATAAGGTCGATAACCTCTTTTTTGCACTCGTCCGAGTATGCGTCGCCGTTCACGGTTTTTGCATAAAGTCCGTCAGCGGCGGCGAATTTCTCAAACGCCTTTGTGTTGTACCAGCCTGATGTAGCGGTCTTGTTGCCGCTTGCGGGTCTGTCAAACATAACGCCAAGCGTTGCCGCGCCGCAGGAATACGCAGCCGCAATGCGGCTTGCAAGTCCGTATCCCATGGAGCTGCCCACAACAAGTACCTTTTTTGGCGCGTCCGCCGTTTTCGGCTGCGCCTTTACACGATCTATCTGCTGCTTTACAGCGGCTTCACAGCCCAGCGGGTGGGCAGTGGTGCATATAAATCCTCTAACCTTAGGTTTAACTATCATCTTTTGATTAACTCCTTTCGTCACTAAAAGCCGCCGTTGCCCGTCCCTGACACGGTAGGACGGAACGCAGGAAGCTTCACACAATGCATAAAAGCGTACTCTTTTTATTGTACCATAATTATTGTTATTTATCAAGTGATAATTGCGGCATTTTCCACTTTTTTGACCCGCAAATCAAAACCCGCACGGAAATCCGCGCGGGTCAACTGATTTAATTCACATAATTATTCCGCAGCCATAGACTCAACCATGCCGTTAAGTTCCTCTACGATAGCGGAAACCTCCTGAACGCTGCCGCTGATTTCCTCAGAGCCTTGGCGTATTTTGTCCATAGCCGCTCTGGTGTTGTCGGCGCTTTGACGCGTAGCGTCCATCTTGTTGGTGATTTCGCCCGTAACCTCGTGTATGTTCTTTATGCTGGCGAGTATCTGGGCGGTGTTTGCCTCCGCCTTTTTAACCGTGGCGTTGGACTTCATTGCAAGCGAGCGAACCTCGTTTGCAACAACCGCAAAGCCTTTGCCCTGCGCGCCTACTCTTGAAGCCTCAATGGAAGCGTTTATCGCAAGAATATGCGTCTGCTCCGCTATATCCTTGATGTTGCCAAGCATACGCTCATACTCGTCTATATTTGTGCTTATATCGCGCACGGAGCTGCTGATATTGCCAAGCGCTTCAACCGCGCCGCGTATCTGCTCGTTAAGCGCACGCATTTCCTCGGTAACTTGACTATTGCGTGTAAGATGCTCCTCGGAATTTTCCGCAATAGGCATAACCTTATCCTGCAGGCTTGCAAGCGCGTCCTTCATTTCAATCGCAGCCTGCGCTATGCCATTGCGGCTTTCCTCCGTCTTGCGGTGCAAAGCTTCGATATGCTTCTTCTCATACTGCACGCAGTTCATGGGGGTATTGTTGCCCGCGATAATCGACAGCGCCATGTGGCGGCAGGACTTATAGCCGCAGGCGTGGCAGTTATACTCGCGCTCCAGCTTTGTGTGCTTATCCATGCTGTCAAGCACGGCGTTTATCTCCGCCTCGGTGGGCTGCTTGCTTACGCTTCTGTCAACATAGGTGCGCAGAAAATCGTTGATATCAAGCTTTTTGAATATTCCGCGGTGGAAACGCTTTATGCCGCTCTGCTTCTTTGCCCAGCCTCTCGCGCTTATCATAACGTCATAGGCGTTGAAGCTGTTAAATTCGTCACGCGCGCCTACGCCGGAGTTACAGCCAAACTCGCAGGAAAGCACGTCATAAACCGCAGGAAGCTTTTCCTTGCTTGTGGAAAGATAGTTGTCAAGGTCCTCGTAAACCTTCTGCGCACCCTCTGATGTGACAACGCTGAGGTTAGGCTCATACTCTCTCAGACATTCCTTAAGACCGCCGGGAATGGGGTAAAACGCGCCGTCAAAGCCGCGCGTGTCAGACCATTCAAACTCGCTTCTGCCGGTTTTAAGTATAACCTTGTGTTCTTTTATGTATTCCGCAAGCTTTCTGAATGTAACATTAAACTTGATTATGCCCGTATTTCTGAACTCGTCGCCCTTTGCAATACACGGCGAAAGACCGACCAGCGTATCCGTGCTGCCAAGATATTTCTTGACATACACCGCCGTACACATCATGGGACTTTGTATTGGGGAAAGGCTTGAAAACAGCTCCTTTTTATGCTTTTCCGCATAGTTTACAATAGCGGCGCACGGCTGCGAAACCACCTTTGCGGCGGGATTTTTCCTAAGATACTCTATATGCATATAGGTGCATATATCCGCGCCGAACGCGGTATCATAAACCTCGCGCACGCCAAGCTCCTTCAGCCACTGAAGCACATGACGCCAGCTTCCGTCAAACGCCGTTTTTATCGCGGGGGCGACAATAAGCGAAACATTGCCGCGCTTTATTTCGCTGAAAAAGGTTTCGATATCGTCATCGTAATCTCTTGCACCGTGGGTACAGCCCTTTATGCACTCGCCGCACTGAATACATTCATCGGTGTTGATATGCACAACATTGCCGTCATATCTGTTGGCATTGGGAACGGGACAGTGTCTGATACAGGCGTTGCAGCCAACGCATTTATCTTCCAATACTTTTACCATGATACTTTAACCTCGCATATAACCTGATTTAGCCACCACCATCGGGTAATTGACTATTGTTAATTATTAAATTATAACACTAATTTGCTTATTTGTCAATAAAACATTGCGTTTGTTGACGATTTTCGTCAATTTGCACAAGCGAATATGTGCAATATGCTTAAAAAGCTGAATGTGGTTTTGTGCAGTATCACTTTACCTTCAATAAGGG
>CAZLBL010000035.1:11327-21641 GCA_964557825.1 uncultured Ruminococcus sp. | reverse complement strand
CCGAACTCGTTCGGTACGGCCACGTTAAATGACGGGGCAAGCCCCTTATTGAACGACTATCCCCCCGAAAGGAGGCTGCAATGTTTAATAAACTGCGTGAGGAAATAAACTCCATCAAAGCGCGCGACCCCGCCGTGCGCTCGGCATGGGAGGTGTACTTTCTCTATCCCTCGTTCAAGGCGGTAAGAGCCTATCGCCGCGCACACTGGTGGTATAAGCACGGGCATTATTTTATAGCAAGGTGGATTTCACAGCGCTCCCGCAACAAGACGGGCATAGAAATTCACCCCGGCGCGCAGATTGGAAAGGGGCTGTTTATCGACCACGGCGCGGGCGTTGTAATCGGCGAAACCACAATAATCGGCGATAACTGCACGCTTTACCAGAACGTCACCCTTGGCGGTACCGGCAAGGACGTGGGAAAGCGTCACCCCACCCTTGGCAACAACGTGCTGGTTGGCGCGGGCGCAAGGGTTTTGGGTCCGTTTAAGATTGGCGATAACTCCAAAATCGCGGCAAACGCCGTCGTGCTTGAAGAAGTTCCGCCAAACTGCACCGCCGTGGGTGTTCCCGCAAAGGTGGTAAGGCGCGATGGAATAAAGGTTGGCGCTTCCCCCAACAGCGACCTTGACCAGATACACATTCCCGACCCCGTTTCGCAGCGCCTGTGCGAGCAGCTTGTGCATATAGAGCGGCTTGAAAAAAGGCTTGCAGAGCTTGAAAAAAAGCTTGACAAAAACAATGATAATAAACAGGAGGATATACAAAAATGAAAATCTACAACACCATGACGCGGCAGAAAGAGGAGCTTAAGCCGCTGACCGATGGCACGGTGAAAATCTACGCCTGCGGTCCCACCGTATACAACCTTATCCATATCGGCAACGCAAGGGCGCTGTGCGTGTTTGATACGCTGCGCCGCTACCTTGAATTCCGCGGAAACAAGGTGTTTTATGTGCAGAATTTCACCGATGTGGACGACAAAATAATCAAAAAAGCAAACGAGCTTGGCATTACCGCGCATGAGGTTTCCGAGAACGCGATAAAGGAATATTTCACCGACGCGGACGGTCTTAACGTGCGCAGGGCGGACGTTCACCCCAAGGTTACGGAGAATATGGATATCATAATTGATATCGTTAAAACGCTTGTGGAGAAAGGCTTTGCCTATGAAGCCGGCGGAGATGTTTATTTTGACGCCACAAAGTTCCCAGAATACGGCAAGCTGTCGCATATGCCGCTGGAGGATTTGCAGGCAGGCGCGCGCATTGAAGTGGGCAGCCTTAAGCACGACCCCATGGATTTTGCCGTGTGGAAAGCCGCAAAGGAGGGCGAGCCGTACTGGGATTCCCCGTTTGGCAAGGGCCGCCCCGGCTGGCATATTGAATGCTCTGCAATGAGCCGTCACTATATCGGCGATACAATTGATATCCACGGCGGCGGCGCAGACCTTATATTCCCCCACCACGAGAACGAAATCGCCCAGAGCGAGTGTGCAACAGGCTGCCCGCTTGCAAATATCTGGATGCACAACGGTATGCTTAACGTGGACGGCTCCAAAATGAGCAAGTCCAAGGGCAACTTCTTTATGGTGCGCGATTTAAGCAAGGAATACGGCTATGAGCCTATCCGCTTTATGCTGCTTTCGGTTCATTACAGAAGCCAGCTTAACTACACGCTTGAGGTTATAGAAAGCTGCAAGGCTGCGCTTCAGCGTATGTATACCTGCCGCGACAGCCTTAACAGGGCGCTTGAAGCCGCCGCAGACGGCGCAGCGGGCGAAAATGCGCTTAACGATGTAAAAACGGCGCGCGAGCAGTTCAACAAGGCTATGGACGACGATTTCAACACGGCGGACGCTATCGCGGTTATTTTTGAGCTGGTAAGAAAAATCAACACCGCCGCTGCCTCGGGAAATGCCACAAAGGGCGACCTTGCCGCGTACAGAGATGAATTTTCGGCATTGACAAATGTACTTGGTCTGCTGTATAATAATAAGGACGAGGAAATCCCCGCGGAAATCACCGAGCTGATAGAGCAGCGCAAGGCGGCAAGAAAGGCAAAGGATTTTGCGCTTGCCGATTCTATCCGCAACAAAATCACCGCAATGGGATATATCGTTGAGGAAACCCGCCAGGGTACTGTCGTTAAGAAAGCATAAGACAATATCGCGCCTGTAAATACAGGCTGTGACAGAAAGGAAAATTTATCTTGAAAAAAATACTTGCCGCCGCGTGTGCGGCGCTGACGCTTGCCATGTCGGGCTGCGTGCAGACGGAACAGACCTCCTACAACGTTCTGGGAGAATACGATTTTACGCAAATGCAGCTGGTTCAGCTTGAAGAACCAAAGGACGGCGACCCGATAGCCATATTTGACACAAGCAAGGGCGAAATCCGCGTGGCGCTTTACCCCGAATACGCGCCCAACACCGTAAAGGCGTTTACAGAAAAGGTTGAAGCAGGCTACTACAACGGTCTTGAAATTGCGGGAATAATGAGCAATATGTACTTCCTGTCAGGCTACGCCAAGGACGAGGAGGGCAATTATATCGCGCGTGAAAGCGATGACGAGCTTATCGCAAACGAGTGCAATGTAAACCTCTGGCCGTTCAAGGGCGCGCTTCTCACCTTCTCCGAAAAAGCGGGATACAGCGACGCGCGCTGGTTTATCTGCAACACGGACAAGGAAACCCTCACCGAGGACGCTATAAACGAGCTTAAGGAATCCGCAATGAATTATGAGGACGAGGTTACGCGCAACAACCTTATCTATCTGTTTGACAAGTTCTACGAGGTCGGCGGCGTTTTCGGCGCGGGCGGAACCTACACCGTATTTGGTCAGACCTATGAGGGCTATGACGTTATTGAAGCAATATGCGCAGTTCCCACGGACGATGACGGCGTACCGCAGCAGGAGGTATATGTAAACTCCATCACGCTGTCGGAATATTCCTCTGCCGAAGCCGCAGAGTAAAGCCACTGAAAGGAAAAAACAATGAAGCTGAAAAAAATTATAGCCTGCGTGCTTGCGGCGGCGTGCTTAACGCTTGCGGCAGGCTGCGGCGACAAAACAACCTCTGACAGCAGCGCCGATATCGTTGAAATAAGCGGCAATATCGGGGAAACCGTGCTGCAAAGCGGCGACAAAATCGCGGTTTTTGAGATTGAGGGCTACGGCACAATCAAGGCAAAGCTGCTGCCCGATGTCGCGCCAAAGGGCGTGGAGAACTTTATAAAGCTTGCGGACAGCGGCTTTTATGACGGGCTGACAATCCACCGCGTTATTGCGGACTTTATGCTTCAGGGCGGCTCGCTTAACGGCGACGGCACGGGCGGCGAGGCTGCGGACGGCGGCTCGTTCGGTGTGGAAACAAGCGACAGCGCCCGCCATTTCTACGGCGCGCTGTGCTATGCAAACGCCGCAGGGCAGAACACCTGCCAGTTCTATATCGTCAACAACAAGCAGCCGCAGGATATCACAGAGATTGACCTTGCCAACATAGAATACGCGGCAGAGGTTTACGGCGGCTACAAGGATATGTGCGCGGAAGGCACCGCCGAATACAGCTATTACAGCGCGATGGAAAGCTACTACGCAAAGCTTGCGGACATGACGGAAAACGCCTCGGACGCGGTTAAAGGCAAGTATCTTAAGGTTGGCGGTACGCCCTCGCTGGACGGCGGCTACACCGTTTTCGGACAGGTTTACGAGGGCTTTGACGTGATTGACGCAATCTCCGCGTGCGAGGTTGAAGCCAACGCAGGCGATGAGCTTTCAAAGCCTGTTGATACCATCACAATAACCTCGGTAAAGGTTACGGAATACACCGAAACGTAATTACAAAAACTGCGAAAGGACGTGCGTAATATGAATATCAGGCGTATCATTCTCAGCGCTTTACTTGCGGCAGGCTGCATTATTGGCGCTGCCGGCTGCGACAATACGGTAAAATCCTCGGTTGGCAATACCGAAACGCTTAATATCGTTGACGGCGACACTCTTACCGAAATAACGATAGAGGGCTACGGCACAATTAAGGCAAAGCTGTTTCCCGACCTCGCGCCAAAGGCGGTGGAGAATTTCACACTGCTTGCAGAGCAGGGCTATTATGACGGTCTGAAAATCCACCGCGTGATGGAAAACAGCTTTATACAGGGCGGCTCGCTTAACGGCGACGGCACTGGCGGAAAGGCTCTGCTTGAGGGCGAAAGCAGCTTTGACCTTGAAACAAGCGCAAAGGCGCGGCACTACTACGGCGCGCTTAGCTATGCCAACACCTACGGCGAAAACACAACGCAGTTCTTTATCGTCACCAACAAAGAGCCGCAGGACATCTCCACCATCGACCCGGAGCAGATAAAGGCTGCTGCTGCCGCAAATACGGAGCTTAAAGCCACCGCGATTGAGGGTACGGACGAATACAGCGGCTATGCCTACAAGGCGCAGTATTACACCGCGCTTGCGGAAATGGTTGAGGGCGCTGACAAAGCCGTTGCCGAAAAGTACAAAACTGACGGCGGAATACCCATGTTTGACGGCGGCTACACCGTTTTTGGGCAGGTTTACGAGGGCTTTGACGTGCTTGAAGCCATTAACTCCTGCGCAGTGGAAAGCAACGCCTACGCCGAAAAAACAAAGCCTGTGCAGGATATCATAATCACCTCGGTGACGGTTACAAAATATGTTGCACCCGCCACAGACGAAGCCGAGGAGGAAAGCGGCGCTTCCCCACTCACAAGCAAGACTGAAACTTCCTCTGACGGCAAGGACAGCGTTTCTGACGTAAGCTCTGATGTAAGCTCTGATGTAAGCTCTGATGTAAATTCGGACGCAGACTCGCAGGCAGGCACGGACGACAGCGCGGCTGAAAGCAATTCCACAGCCGAATAAATCGGACAAAATACAAATGCTCTTTCACAGCGCAATGCCGCGAAAGAGCATTTTTTTTACACAAAATCACCCGCCGAAAATACATCGGCGGGTGAACTATTGTCTGCAAATCAGCCCCTGTTCTGGGAAGCTACAAGGC
Organism: uncultured Ruminococcus sp.; assembly: GCA_964557825.1. Classification (GTDB taxonomy): domain Bacteria; phylum Bacillota; class Clostridia; order Oscillospirales; family Ruminococcaceae; genus CAG-115. The sequence goes on along the minus strand of CAZLBL010000035.1, from coordinate 16,609 downwards.
TTTCGCCGCAGTATATCTCGCGCAGCTTTGGCTTTTCAATCTTGCCCGTGGGATTTCTGGGAACGTCCGCAAAAATCACCTTGTGCGGGCGCTTGTAACGCGGAAGCTTATGGCAGAACTCGTTGATATCGTCCTCGGTGCAGGTCATGCCCTCCTTTACGGAGATTATTGCCGCGGCAATTTCGCCAAGGCGCTTGTCGGGAAGTCCGATAACAGCAACGTCCTTAATTGCGGGGTGCGCTCTGAGGAAGTCCTCAATCTGCACGGGATAAAGGTTTTCGCCGCCGCTGATAATAACGTCCTTTTTGCGGTCGACAAGGAAGATAAAGCCGTCCTCGTCCTCCTGCGCCATATCGCCCGTAAACAGCCAGCCGTCACGGAGCGTTTCTGCGGTTGCCTTTTCGTCGCGGTAATAGCAGGTCATAACGCCGGGACCGTACACCGCAAGCTCGCCGACGCCGCCGCGCGGAACCTCTCTGCCCTGCTCGTCCACAATTTTGGTTTTCCAGCCATAGCCCGCCTTGCCTATTGCGCCGACCTTGTGGATATTCTCCACGCCAAGATGTACGCAGCCGGGGCCTATGGACTCTGAAAGACCGTAGTTTGTATCATACTGGTGGTTGGGGAACACCTTTTTCCAGCGCGCTATAAGGCTTGGCGGAACAGGCTGCGCGCCTATGTGCATAAGCCGCCACTGTGAAAGCTCGTAATCGGCAAGGTTAAGCTCTCCCCTGTCGATGGCGTCAAGGATATCCTGCGCCCACGGAACAAGCAGCCACACAATGGTGCATTTCTCCTTTGAGGCGGTTTCAAGTATGTATTTTGGCTTAACGCCCTTAAGCAGCACCGCCTTGCCGCCCACAAGAAAGCTGCCGAACCAGTGCATTTTTGCGCCCGTATGGTACAGCGGCGGTATGCACAGAAAAACATCGTCCTTGGTTTGTCCGTGATGGTTCTGCTCGGTTTTGCAGGAGTGCATAAGGCTTTCATGGTTGTGGAGAATTGCCTTGGGGAAGCCTGTGGTTCCCGATGAGAAATATATAGCCGCGTCGTCCTCATCGGTAAGCTTTATATCGGGCGAGGTGCTGGGGCAGTTTGCGGTCAGGCGGTCATAATGCTCTGCAAAGCTGGGGCAGTTTTCTCCCACATAGAACAGCAGCCTGTTCTTGCTGATATCCTCTGCGATATCCTCAACGCGGCCGATAAACTCAGGGCCAAACACAAGCACGTCAACCTGCGCAAGGTCAAGGCAGTATTTTATCTCATCGGGGGCATAGCGGAAGTTAAGCGGAACGGCAAGCGCGCCCGTTTTTAGTATGCCAAAGTAAATAGGCAGCCACTCAAGGCAGTTCATAAGCAGGATTGCAACCTTATCGCCCTTTTTTATTCCGCGGGAAATAAGAAGATTTGCAAAGCGGTTTGCCTTTTCGTTGAACACGCTCCAGCTTATCTCGCGGCGGTAGTTGGAAACGGGGTTAGGCTCTATAAGCTCGTACTCCTTCCATGTGACGCGGTGAACCTCCTGTATATCGGGGTTTACCTCGACAAGGCTTATGTCGCTGCCGTAAAGTGCGGCATTGCGCTCTAATATCTCGGTAATAGGCATTTTAATTCTTCCTTTCGGTTTTTAAGGCGGCGCTGCGGCAAAATTCTAAGATTGCACGCGCCGTATTTATCTGCTGAATACATTTTACCACAAAAAAGCGTAAAAGTAAACAGTTTTTTATAATTTTTTTGGAAATATCAGATTTTCTGATTTTAACGCCAAAGGCGGCACCGCCCCGCCGCACGGATTACTCCGCACGGCACAGGCAATGCCGCCTTAAAAACCATATTGAAGGGGTAGAAAATTACGCCGTGACAATTTTGCTTGCGTCCTGAAGTCCAAGGTACTCAACCGCCCACTCGCGCATTTTGTACTTCATAATCTTTCCTGCCGCATTCATCGGGAAGGTATCCACAAACGCGATGTATTTGGGTACCTTATGCTTTGCCATGTGGTCAAGCACGAACTGCTTCATTTCCTCCTCGGTGGACTGCTCGCCGGGCTTAAGAACTATGCACGCCATAATTTCCTCGCCGTAGTCCTTATCAGGCACGCCGATAACCTGCACGTCCTTAACCTTGGGGTTTGTATACAGAAACTCCTCAATTTCCTTGGGATAGATATTTTCGCCGCCGCGGATAATCATATCCTTTATTCTGCCCGTAATCTTGTAATAGCCCTCGGGAGTGCGCCTTGCAAGGTCGCCGGAATGCAGCCAGCCGTCGCTGTCTATTGCCGCTGCGGTAGCCTCGGGCATTTTGTAATAGCCTTTCATGATGTTGTAGCCGCGCGCGCAGAACTCGCCGTCCATATTGTCGGGGAGGGTTTCGCCTGTTTCGGGGTCTACAATCTTGGTTTCAACGCCGAACAGCGAAGCGCCTACGGTGTTTACCCTGACCTCGATACTGTCGGTGGTCTTGGACATGGTGGTTGCGGGGGAAGCCTCGGTCTGACCGTAGGTAATGCAGATTTCCTTCATGTTCATCTTGTTTACCACGTCCTCCATAACCTTTACGGGGCAGGGAGAGCCTGCCATGATACCCGTTCTCATATGTGAGAAATCGGTTGTGGGGAAGTTCTCATTTTCAAGCATTGCGATAAACATGGTGGGAACGCCGTGGAAGCAGGTTATCTTCTCCTTGTTTATGCAGGCAAGTCCCTTTCTTGGAGAGAACGCGGGAATGGGCGACATGGTTACGCCGTGGGTAATGCTTGCCGTCATTGCAAGCACCATGCCGAAGCAGTGGAACATGGGCACCTGAATCATCATGCGGTCGTTGGTGGACAAATCCATGCAGTCGCCTATCGCCTTGCCGTTGTTTACAACGTTGAAGTGCGTAAGCATTACGCCCTTGGGGAAGCCTGTCGTACCCGAGGTGTACTGCATATTTACAACATCGTCCTTATCAATCTTTGCGCGCATTTCATCAACCTTTTCCATAGGAACGCTGTCGGCAAGCGCCATGGCCTCGTCCCATGTAAAGCAGCCGTCCTGCTTTGAATCGGTGGTGATTATATTCTTAAGGAACGGCAGACGCTCGGACTTAAGCTCGCCGGGGCGGCAGGAAGCAAGCTCGGGGCAAAGCTCCTTCATAATTCCCACATAGTCGGAATCCTTATAGCCGTCAATCATAACCAGCGTGTGCGTATCGGACTGGTGCAGCAGGTACTCCGCCTCGTGGATTTTATAGGCGGTGTTTACAGTGACCAGAACCGCGCCGATATAGGTGCAAGCCCAGAATGTAATATACCATGCGGGAATATTGGTTGCCCAGATTGCAACGTGGTCGTCCTTTTTAACGCCCATTGCGATAAGCGCCCTTGCAAATGTAAGCACGTCCTCCCTGAACTGGGGATAGGTGCGGGTATATTCAAGCTCGGTATATCTGAAAGCGTACTGCTGCGGGAACTCTGCGCAGATACGGTCAAGCACATCTGGGAAGGTTTCGTTGATTATGGTTTCCTTTGGCCACGGATAGTAGCCCGTGCCGCGCGCGTCCACCTGAAGCCTGCTCTTCTCCGCCTCGATATAAGGCTTCATAAAGCGGACAAACTGCGGGAACACGATACCTGCCGCGTACAAATCCTTTGCCCATCTCTTTACCCACTCAAGTGAGATATAGCCGTCATAGCCCATTTTGCTGATTGCGGAAATCATCTCGCGCAGCGGAATATCTCCGTGACCCATCAGCTTGTACACAAGCTTGTCGCCCTCATAGGCGGAGTCCTTTACATGGATATGCTTTATATAGCCGCCGAGATTGGCTATGGTGGTTTCTGCGCTTTCGCCCATGTAGCGGTAGGGGTGATGAACGTCCCACAGCGCTGCGGCTGCCCTGCTGTTTACGGTATCAAGCAGCCTTTTAAGGCGCGCGGTATCGGCATAAACGCCATTTGTTTCCACAAGCAGGGTTACGCCCTTTGCTTCAGCAAGCGCTGCCGCTTCCTTAAGAATGGCTGCAACAGCCGCGTCGTCAACCTCTCCGCAGGGTGCGGGGTCAAGGTCGCCCAGTATTCTTATGTATGGCGTGCCAAGCTTTGCGGCAAGCCGGATATACTGCTCAATCTCGCAGATAATCTCGTCATGCTTTTCTGCGAACTTAAGGCAGGCGCCGCTTGACAGGCAGGGAATTTCAAGCCCAAGCTTCTTAAGCTTTGCGGTTGTATCTGCGATATTATCGTCCGTAAACGGCTTTGCCTTTACGGCAAAAATCTCCTCGCCAAGACCTCTCACCTCAATACCGTTGAAGCCAAGGTCCTTTGCCATGCTGTAAATGTCAGTCCACGAAAAATCGGGACAGCCAAGTGTGGAAAAACTGATTTTCATTTGTGTTTACCTCCGTGGTTCTTTTTCCGTTTTGCTATATTCTCCGCAAAAATAACAAAAGCCCCTGCGCCCCTGCTATCTTAAACGGATAACAAAGAGACGAAAGAGCAAACATTTTATTATATAATGCCTTCCGCGGTACCACTCTTCTTCATCTTTTTACAGATGCACCTTCAGGCGCTAACACGCCACAACTCTGTTACGGGAGTACCCGTCTGCGTCTACTTAAACCAAGGCTTTCAACGCAGCAGCTCCACGGTGAGTTCAGCAAAGCCTTTGCAATGCCTTGCACCGACCGGCATCTCTCTGAAGAAAAGGTGTTTTGCATACTATTCCGCTTCTCAGCTTTTCATGGTATGTATTCTAACATATTATTTCCGATTTGTCAAGTGGTATTTTCAACTTTTTTTCAAACGCGGGTTGCAAAAATTTACTTGGTATGATATACTCTAAGTAGCTAAGTCGGTGCCGCGCAGCGTTTTTGCGGCGTCACACCAACACGAAAGGATTTAACGCATGAAAAAGCAAGACAATCCGACAGGCAGCGCGCAGCAGCCTGCCGAAAGAAAAATCAGCAAGGGCATAATCGCGGCGTTCTGCGCTATGGGTGCGGTTATAATCGCGCTGACGGCGGCGCTTATCTTCACCAATCTGCCACGCGATATTCCCGTATCGGGCGGCGCGGACAGCTACGCTTCGTCAGGCTCGCCGCAGACCTCGGGCGGCTCGACGGAGAGCATGCCGCAGACCTCGGACGGCTCGGCAGAGAGCATGCCGCAGACCTCGGGCGGCTCGGCAGAGAGCATGCCGCAGACCTCGGGCGGCTCGGCAGAGAGCATGCCGCAGACCTCGGACGGCTCGGCAGAGAGCATGCCGCAGACCTCGGGCGGCTCGGCAGAGAGCATGCCG
>CAZLBL010000035.1:0-11227 GCA_964557825.1 uncultured Ruminococcus sp. | reverse complement strand
GAGAGCATGCCGCAGACCTCGGGCGGCTCGGCAGAGAGCATGCCGCAGACCTCGGGCGGCTCGGCAGAGAGCATGCCGCAGACCTCGGGCGGCTCGGCAGAGAGCATGCCGCAGACCTCGGGCGGCTCGGCAGAGAGCATGCCGCAGACCTCGGGCGGCTCGGCAGAGAGCATGCCGCAGACCTCGGGCGGCTCGGCAGAGAGCATGCCGCAGACCTCGGGCGGCTCGGCAGAGAGCATGCCGCAGACCTCGGGCGGCTCGGCGGAGAGCGCGCCGACAGCCGCAAAAGGCATAATAATTACATACTCGACAGACAATTCATGGGAAACCGGAAGTGAAACCATGTACGGAATGCAGCTTGGCATAACCAACAACAGCGGCGCGGCAATAAGCGGCTGGAAGCTGGAGCTTGACGTTGCGGGGCTTTCCACCGTTGACGGCTGGAACGGCACATACACCGCAAACGGCGGCACGCTTACCGTGACCAATGCCGAGTACAACGGCGATATCCAAAACGGCGGCACAACCGCCATCGGCTGCAATATCGGCACCACAGGCGCGCTTAAAATCACCGGCGCAAGGCTTAACGGCACGGCATGCACGGTAAAGGCGGGCAGCGTAAGCCAGAACAGCACGGGAAATCAGCAGCAGGGCGGCGATGACGGCGCGGCGGCGGTTGACGTTGAAGCGCTTCTTGCCCGCAGCGAAAGCGCCGTCCAGGGTGACGACTGGCTTTACACCGACGGCAACCGCATTGTGGACAAAAACGGAAAGCGCGTCTGGCTTACAGGTGTAAACTGGTTTGGCTACAACACAGGAACAAACACCTTTGACGGTCTTTGGAACAGCGAGCTGAAATCCTCCGTAAAGGCAATAGCCGACCACGGCTTTAATCTTATCCGCGTGCCGATATCTGCAGAGCTTATAAATCAATGGGCGGCGGGAGAATATCCGAAAGCAAACTACAACAACGCCTACAACACCGACCTTAACAGCATGAACAGTCTTGAAATATTTGACTATTTTCTTAAGCTTGCCGAGGAAAACGGAATTAAGGTTATGCCCGATATCCACAGCGCGGAAACAAACGCTTCGGGACACACCATAAACCTGTGGTATACCTCAAAAGTAAGCGCGGAGGACTATTACAGCGCGCTTGAATGGCTTGCGGAGCGATACAAGGATAACGACACCATAATCGCGTTTGACCTTAAAAACGAGCCGCACGGAAAGCCCTACGAGGGCAGCAGCGCCGCCGTCTGGAATGACAGCACCGCCGCAAACAACTGGAAATACGCCGCAGAAACCGCAGCCGCGCGGATACTTGCCAAAAATCCTAATGTGCTTATTCTGATAGAGGGTACGGAAATTTACCCTGTTGATATCAAAGCAAACGGCGATTATCATTCAACCAACGAAAAGGATTATTACTTCAACTGGTGGGGCGGAAATCTTCGCGGAGTGGCAGATTATCCCATAAATCTGGGCAAATATCAAAACAAGCTTGTATATTCCCCGCACGACTATGGTCCTACGGTTTATCAGCAGCCGTGGTTCAAGGGCAGCTATACCTTTGACAGCCTTATGAAGGACTGCTGGCGCGACAACTGGTTTTATATCCACGAAAACAATACTGCGCCGCTGCTTATAGGCGAATGGGGCGGCTTTATGCGCGAGCCTAACCTTACATGGATGACCTATATGCGGCAGCTTATCAAGGAAAACAAGCTTAACCACACCTTCTGGTGCTTCAATGCAAACTCCGGCGACACGGGCGGTCTTGTGCTGGACGATTTTGTAACATGGGACGAGGAAAAATACGCCTTTGTGAAAGAGGTTCTGTGGCAGCAGAACGGAAAATTTGTAGGACTTGACCACGCAATTTCCCTTGGCGAAAACGGCATTACCCTTTCGGAAGCTGACGGAATTTAAGGCATTTAAGGCTTCACCATAAAAATATGGGACTGCTCTTCGCAGTCCCATATTTTTATGGCAACACCGCGCAAAGATTGCGGAACAACTTCGTTGTACCTCGCGAGTTGCGCCGTCAGATTTTTCGTCAGATTGTACAAATTTGACGCAGGCAGGCTGGTCTGTCGGTCAGCCCCTTTGGCACTGCGTGCCACCTCCCCCCACAGGGGGAGACACGCCTGTCAAGGAAAATTTGTGCAATATGACCGTATGGTTCGCAAGCGAACCACACTAAAAGATGCAAGCAAGGCGCGCGCAAAATCCAAAAGATGGTCTTTGTGCGGTGTTGCCTTATATCCGAAGCAGGCTTACCGCGGCAGGAATATAAACATCGCCGCGCCCGCCGCAGCCGCAAAAAGCGAGGCAAGCCGCCACAGGCTCTCCGTATAGAACGCCCATATACCGCAAAGCGCCTGCATATCGCCAAGCAGCACAATACCAACCGCCACGGCGGCAATTGCCGCTATAAGCACCGCAGCCGCAGCGCAGTCCTTGCAGCGGCGGATATTCTCGTTTTGTGCGGTGGTAACGGCGTCCGCAAGGCGCTCAATGGCGGTGTTTGCCGCTTCAAGCGAAATTACCGCCGATATTGTAAGTATCAGCGCCGCCCATTCCGCGCGCGAAAGGCTGTAAAAGCAGGCGGCAAAATATATCACAAACGCAGCGGCGCAAAGATGAAAGCGGAAATTTCTCTCATGAAGGGCGGTTATAATTCCGCACCCCGCATAAACAAAGCCCTTTAAGAATTTTTTCATATCATTCCCCGCGGGTTATACCCAAGGCTTCAAGCACCTTTTCCTGCTTGCCGAACATCAGCTTTTCGTCCTCCTTGCTGTCAACGTGGTCATAGCCGAGAAGGTGGAATAGCGAGTGCGTTATCAGAAAAGCAACCTCCCTGCGGAAGGAATGCCCGTATTCCCTTGCCTGCTCTGCGGCGCGCTCAAGGCTGATTACGATATCGCCAAGAAGTATCGCGCCCGTGTCGGGGTCGGTATCAAAGCTGTCGTCATCGCCAAGCGGAAACGACAAAACATCTGTCGCGCTGTCGATATTTCTATGCTCGCGGTTTATTTCGCGGATTGCTTCGTTGTCAACAAGCGTGACGGAAACCTGCGCGTCCTCGCTGATTTCCTCCTCCTCAAGCGCCGCGCGGGTGCAGCTTTCAATAAGCTGCTCTATATCGGCAGGCGGCGGAAGCTTATCCTGCTCGTTGCTGAAAAATATCTCTATGTTCATTATTTTCTGTCCTTTCTGTCGGCGCTTTGGGAATTCAATAAGGGGCTTGCCCCGTCATTTAACGTGGCAAGGGTTGGCTTTGCCTAAGTTATAGCTTTCGTATGCCTTTACTATATCCTGCACCAGCCTGTGGCGCACAACGTCCTTATCGGTAAAGCGGTTCTGCGCGATATCGTCAACGTTTTTCAGCACTCTAAGCGCTTCAACCAGACCGGATTTCTTCGCCTCGGGCAGGTCAATCTGTGTGATATCGCCCGTAATTACCATCTTGCTGTTAAAGCCAAGGCGGGTAAGAAACATCTTCATCTGCTCGCGGGTGGTGTTCTGCGCCTCGTCAAGGATTATAAAGCTGTCGTCAAGGGTTCTGCCGCGCATATAGGCAAGCGGGGCAACCTCTATCGCGCCGCGCTCCTGAAGCCGCGCAAACGCTTCCTGACCAAACATTTCAAACAGCGCGTCATACAGCGGGCGCAGGTAGGGGTCAACCTTGTTCTGCAAATCGCCCGGGAGAAAGCCAAGCTTCTCCCCCGCTTCAACCGCGGGGCGGGTAAGGATAATGCGCTGAATTTCGTGCGCCTTGAATGCCGCAACGGCAAGCGCAACCGCAAGATAGGTCTTTCCCGTGCCGGCGGGACCCACGCCGAACGTAATGGTATTTTTCCTTATCATGTCGCAGTATTTCTTCTGTCCAAGCGTTTTAGGCTTTATGGGCTTTCCCGAATAGCTTACGCACACGCAGTCGGACGTCATTGCGGCAACCTCGCCCTCCGTGCCGTCGTTCACCGTTGAAATGACATACCGCACCGACTGCTCGGTTATATGCTCGCCCTTTGAATGAAGCGCGGCTAAAAGGTGCATTGCCTTTTCGGCGCGCGCCGCCGCATTTTGCTCGGGCGCGGTTATTTTAACATCGCTGCCGCGGCTGAATATAGTCACGCCAAACGCTTTCTGTATAAGATTTACGTTGCTGTCAAAATCGCCAAAAACAGCGTGAAGCTGCTCCAGACTATCCATATTTACGGTTATTTCTGCCATTGAAGCTTTCCTTTCTGCAAGCAATGATTATGTATTCAGTATAGCACTATTATGCGCAAAAGTCAATATCGCCTTAACATAACCGCTCCCCGCGCATAAAATATAAGGGGGAGAAATATTCCCCCAAAACACGATAAGGAGAACACCATGGACAGCTTTACAATAAATATGAAAAATCAGACGCAGGCGCATAAGGCGCGTATGCTGCTTGCACGGAAAGGTATCCGCAGCACGGTTGAGCGCACCCACCGCAGCGGCAGGGGCTGCAGCTTTGCGCTGAGAGTGTATGCCGACCGGCGGGAATCCTGCCGCGAGCTGAAAGCGGCAGGTATACCCTGTGATATATCTTGACAACGCAGCCACAACCTACCCAAAGCCGCCGCAGGTCTACCGCGTCTGGAACGAGGCTATGCGCGGCTTTGGGGCAAATCCCGGGCGCGGAGGATATCCGTTCGCCGCGGCAGCGGGCGAGGCGGTGTTTGAAAGCCGCGCAGCCTGTGCAGAGCTTTTCGGCGCAGAGCCTGAAAACACCATATTCACGCTTAACTGCACCCACGCGCTTAATTTCGCCATAAAGGGAATTGCGGGAAAAAAGCCGCATTTTGTTATAAGCGATATAGAGCATAACGCGGTGCTGCGCCCTGTTCACGCCTGCACGGCTCAGCGCGGAGGCAGTTACAGCATTTTTGAAACCGCAGAGGACGATGAAATTACCATTTCCCGCGCGGCAAGGGCGATACGCCGCGACACCTCGGCGGTTGTATGCACTGCCGCAAGCAATGTAACGGGCAGGCGGCTTCCCGTGGACAGACTTGCCGCGCTTTGTCTTGCAAAAGGCGTGCCGCTTATTATTGACGCGGCGCAGGGCGCGGGCGTGCTGCCGCTTAAGGTGGGAAACGGCGTAAGCTTTATATGCTGCGCAGGTCACAAGGGGCTTTACGGTCCTATGGGAACCGGTCTGCTTATCTCGGACGGCAGCGTACAGCTTCCGTTTACGCTGATAGAGGGCGGAACCGGCAGCGCCTCGGAAAGTCCGCTTCAGCCCGAATTTACCCCCGACCGCTTTGAAAGCGGCACCATAAACACCGCAGGCGCGATAGCGCTTGGCGAGGGTGCAAGGTTTGTTGCAAAGCGTACGCCCGAAGCGATACTACGGCATGAGCTGGCGCTTTGCCGCAGCTTCTGCGACAACGTGCGGGACATTGAAAAGCTAAGGCTGTACGCCGATATCACGGTGCAGAACAGCAATAAATACGCGCCTGTTGTATCGTTCAACATAGAGGGAATAAATTCCGTGGAGCTTTCGCAGCTTCTGGGAAGCAGAGGCTTCAGCATGAGGGGCGGGCTTCACTGTGCGCCTATGGCTCACAAAAAGCTTGGCACGCTGGAAACAGGCACGGTGCGGTTTTCGCCATCTGTATTCACAACGGCGGCGGAGGTTAAAAGGCTTGCCGCAGAGCTTTCAAAAACAGCGGCTGGCAGCCGCTGACTTGATTTTTGCGCGCAAAAGGTGTATAATCAGTATTGCGCAGATATTTCCCGTGCGGCGGAAAAATTGCCGCGCGGGATTTTGCATATTCTGACACAAAACAAAAGGAATGACAACATGAACAAACTTGAAGTATACGATGTAAGGGTTCAGCCGGGCGACAGCGCCTTTCTGCTGGACGACGGCGAGGCTGCGGTGCTGTTTGACAGCGGCTTTGGATTTACGGGGTTCGGCGTTGCGGACAATATCAGAAAGCGCCTTAACGGCAGGCGGCTTGACTATATTCTGCTTTCTCACTCCCACTATGACCACGCGCTTGGCAGCGCATACATCACTCAGCGATATCCCGAAGCGAGGGTTGCAGCGGGCGAATATGCGGCCTCTGTATTCCCGCGCGAGGGTGCGCAGCGGGTGATGCGGGAGCTTGACCGCAAATTTGCGGACAAGTGCGGCGTTGGCGATTATCCATTTCTTGGCGACAGGCTGCGCGTGGATATCCCGCTTAAGGACGGGGATATTGTAAACGCGGGCAGCATGAGCTTTTGCGCCGTAAATCTTCCGGGGCACACAAAATGCTCCATAGGCTATTACTGCGCCGAGCGTGGGCTGCTGCTTTCCTCTGAAACGATAGGGGTTTATGACGGCGGCGGGATAATAGTTCCATCGTTTCTTGTCGGCTATGAAATGACGCTGCGCTCCATTGAGCGCGTGGAGCAGCTTAATATAAAGCAGCTTCTTGCGCCGCACCTTGGTATTCTATCCGAAGGTCAGACGGAATATTTCCTTGCAAACGCAAAACGCGCCGCCGTTGAAGCAGCGCAGTTTATCACCCAAAGCGTAAAAAGCGGAAAAAGCGACGCGGAGATAATCGCGGAATTTAAGCGGCGCTATCTGCGCGGCTACATTGCGGATATCTACCCCGAGGACGCGGCGGAGCTGAACACCTCCATCATGATAAAGCTGGTAAAGCGCGAGGTGATGGGCATAGACGCGGGGTGAAACAGAGAAAAGCGTTGTATGAGTGGGCAAAACAGCCGTTTTCCTGCCGCCGTTTCGTTTCTATACATACAAAAAAGGGAAGCCGAAGCTTCCCTTTAATTTATGCGATTTATGCGATTTACGCGAGGGAGAAATTCCCTTATCAGCCGTTGTTCTGCTGTGCTGCGCGCTTTGCCTCGATATCTGCGAGAGCGTCCTTGCGGGAGAGGTTGATACGTCCCTGGCTGTCGATTTCCATTACCTTTACGATAATCTCATCGCCAACGGAAACAACGTCCTCTACCTTTTCAACACGGCGGTTTTCAAGCTTGGAAATGTGAACCATACCGTCCTTGCCGGGGGCAATCTCAACAAATGCGCCGAAGTTCATAATGCGGACAACCTTGCCCTTGTAGATTGCGCCAATCTCGGGGGGATTTACTATGGTCTGGATAACGGTTACGCAAGCCTTTGCCTTTTCCATATCAAGGCCGCAGATGAATACGTTGCCGTCCTCGTCCACGTCAATCTTAACCTCAAAGTCGGCGCAGAGCTTCTGGATAACCTTGCCGCCCTTGCCGATAACCTCGGAAATCTTATCCTGCGGTACCTTTGTGCCAATCATCTTGGGAGCGTACTTGCCAACCTCCTTGCGGGGAGCGGGGATAGCCTTAAGCATGATTTCGTCAAGGATATAGTTGCGCGCCTTGTGGGTGGACTCGATAGCCTGACGGATAATTTCGGGGGTAAGACCGTCAATTTTAAGGTCCATCTGGATTGCGGTGATACCGTCATGCGTACCTGCAACCTTGAAGTCCATATCGCCGAAGAAGTCCTCAACGCCCTGGATATCAATCATTGTATCCCATCTGTCGCCCTCTGTGATAAGGCCGCAGGAAATACCTGCAACGGGCTTCTTTATCGGAACGCCTGCGTCCATAAGTGCAAGCGTAGAGCCGCAGATTGAGCCCTGCGATGTAGAACCGTTGGAGGAAAGCACCTCGGACACCAGTCTGATGGCATAGGGGAACTCCTCAACAGAGGGGATTACGGGAACAAGCGCACGCTCAGCCAGCGCGCCGTGACCAATCTCACGTCTGCCGGGACCGCGGCTTGCCTTTGTTTCGCCTACGGAGTATGCGGGGAAATTGTAGTGGTGCATATAACGCTTGCCGTCCTCCTCGTCAAGACCCTCAAGCTTCTGGCTGTCGCTGACGGGACCAAGTGTTGCAACCGTCATAACCTGCGTCTGACCTCTTGTGAACAGACCGGAACCATGTACTCTAGGAAGAACGCCTACCTCGGCTGCAAGAGGACGGATCTCGTCCATTCTTCTGCCGTCAACGCGCTTGCCCTCGTCCAGCAGCCAGCGGCGAACCACAAACTTCTGAAGCTTGTAGATGCACTCGTCAATCATAGCGGTCTGCTCGGGGTACTGCTCGTCAAACTTTGCGTGGATATCGTCAACGATGGGCTTAAGGCGCTCCTCGCGGACGTTCTTGTCGTCTGTATCAAGCGCGAACTTAACGCGGTCTATTGCAAAATCGGAAATTGCCTCGAACATATCGTGGTCAACCTCCTGCGACTGGAACTCAAACTTGGGCTTGCCAATCTGCGCCTGAATATCCTTGATAAAGGGAATAAGGCTGGAAGTGATTTCCTTATGACCTGCCATTATAGCCTCAATCATCTTTTCATCGGAAACCTCGTTTGCGCCTGCCTCAATCATAACAACCTTATGCTCAGAGGAAGCAACAGTGAGGTTAAGGTCTGTCTTTGCGCGCTGTTCAAGGGTAGGCATAAGCACAAGCTCGCCGTCAACAAGACCCACGGAGACGCCGCCGATAGGACCGTTCCACGGAATATCGGAGATGGAAACCGCGATGGAAGCGCCAATCATGCCGAGAATTTCGGGAGAAGCGTCGGGGTCAACGGCAAGAACCGTCATTGTGATAGCCACGTCGTTTCTCATATCCTTGGGGAACAGGGGGCGCATGGGGCGGTCTACAACGCGGGAGGTAAGGATAGCCTTTTCGGAGGGTCTGCCCTCTCTCTTAAGGAAGCCGCCGGGGATTTTGCCGACAGAATACAGCCTTTCCTCATAATCAACAGCCAAGGGGAAGAAGTCAACGCCCTCGCGCGGCTTTGCGGAAGCTGTCGCGTTTACCATTACAACGGTCTCGCCGTACTTTACCCAGCACGAGCCGTTTGCAAGCCCGCAGACCTTGCCTGTTTCAACGGTAAGCTCTCTGCCTGCGAACATGGTCTTGAATATCCTGTGATTTTCAAACATTTCTTTCATTTCCTTTCCATTTTTTCTGATGAAAGGTGCGCAGCTTTAGCAATAAACTCAGCGCCCGCGCGCAGACGTTCAGTTTAATGCTAAGCCCTGCGTACCTTAAAGGGTTTTCCAAAAAGTAATTTAAGGCAACACAGCAATGATTATGCGGTGTTGCCTTAAAGGGCAGAACCATAACACCGGCGCCGCCCTTTTGTACCTTTTTGCAGCAATTTCCTGCGAAATTACTTACGGATACCAAGCTTTGCGATGATAACTCTGTAACGCTCAATATCCTTCTTCTGCAGGTAGTTGAGGAGATTTCTTCTCTTACCAACCATCTTAAGCAGACCGCGTCTGGAGTGGTGATCCTTCTGGTGAACCTTGATATGCTCTGTCAGGTCGTTTATGCGCTTTGTGAGAATGGCAATCTGAACCTCGGGAGAGCCTGTGTCGTTTTCTGCAAGGCGGTTAGCCTCTATTACCTGTGCTTTTTCTTCTTTTCTTAACATGATTTACACCTCATATAAATTTTTATTCCGTTATCGCAGATGCGGGAAGGGTGTGTTCCGCGCTCCGGGAAAACGGTATGGCTGCGCCGTGAAGCACAACATAGGTATTATAGCACATAAAATTCCGTTTGTAAAGGGGTTTTTCAAAAAAAATCGGCAAATTGCGGAAACATATCCGCCCTGCGGCGCGCTATATCATCAACTTAACGATTTCCGCCGCCCACGACAGACAATGCGGCACCGCCGATTTGATTGCTTCCATAATTGACAGGTATTCCTCAGCCGAATATGCGCCGATATGCGCAAAATCGCCATAAGCTTCCGTAATGCCGACTGCTACCTGCGCCCTTGCGCTGTCGCCCACTGCCAGATACTGCGCCGTCGCAGCGCCGCCCGCCGAAACAAGACCTATCGCGCAGCCGCCAAGCGCCAATGCGCCTACCGCAACGCCGCCAAGCGCTATAACGCCCGCCGCAATTGCGCCCAGTGCAATAATTCCCAGCGCAAGCGAGCCGAACGCAAGCACGCCAAGGCTAAGCAGCCCGCAGGAGAACACCCCAAGCGAGAAAAGTCCGCAGGAGAATACGCCCCTTGCCGCAAGACCCAATGCAAATATGCCTTTGGCAGTGCGCCCCACGCCTATGTTTATATGCCACAGCGGCACGCCGCAGACCGTGCGGCGGCTTTTGCGCTCCAAATTAACCGAACCAAGGTCAAGCTTTACCCTTACCGTATCACCCTGCGGCTGTTTATCCTTTATCAGATAGTCAAGCGAGCAGTTGTAAAGCTCGGAAAGGCGTATCAGCTTTTCGGTTTCGGGATAAGCAAGACCGCTCTCCCATTTGCTGACCGCCTGCCGCGATACGGAAAGCAGCTCTGCAAGCTGCTCCTGCGTGTAGTTGTTCTGTTTTCTCAGCATGGCAAGTTTTTCGCCCAGTAACATTATATGTCCCATATGTTCCTCCTTAGCAAGAAGCCGTCTTTACAAGCTTTGTGTGAAGACAGGTTCTCAAGTAATCACGGTGCTGTGCAGACCGTGCCATAATCATAGCATACCGCGAAAAAAAGCGCCACCAAGCTGCGATTTCTTTATGTAAACTTCCGGTTGCATTGGCTTTACACCGCCGCCTCAGCGCCCCGCCGTCAGAAAGCCCCACACTGTCTCAATCCACGGGATAAAGCCGCGGATAACATTCACACCCAGCAGGCACAGCGCAAAAAGCAGCCCGACCGCAAACATACCCGCCGTAAGCAGACCCGCCTAAACCACGCCGACCGATACAACACCCTTCGCCACAAAGCCTATTGCGATAACGCCGTTTGCCTTGGCGCCGAAGCCTATATCGATATCCACAAGCGGCAGCCCGCGAATGCTGCGGCGGCTTGTCCACGAAAAACGCCATTCGCGCTGAGGCTTCTGCTGCTCACAAGCGGGGACAAGGCGGTCATAACGGCAGCCCAACGCCTCGCAAAGCTTTACGATATGCGCATGGTCGGGCGCTTCAAGTCCCGCCTCCCACTGGTCTATCGTCAGCGCGTCCACGCCGACAAGCTCTGCAAGCTGCCCCTGCGTGCAGCCGTTTTTCTTTCTGTAATGGATTCAATAAGGGGCTTGCCCCGTCATTTAACGTGGCCGTACCGAACGAGTTCGGCACTGGGCGTATCGAACAAGTTCGACACTATTGTATAGCGTTGAACTGGTTCAATGCGACTACTGAATGGTAAATG
>CAZLBL010000034.1:0-22244 GCA_964557825.1 uncultured Ruminococcus sp. | reverse complement strand
CCATTCAGTAGGGGATTGTATCCCCTACTGAATGGTAAATGGAACCCGCCGCCTTAGAGGCGGGGGACATCTTGCCTAAGTTATTCATTGCAGATTTTCTGCGTGAAATAAAAAATCTATGAAAGGAGAAAACTAAAATGGCAGTAAAAATCAGACTTAGAAGAATGGGCGCAAAGAAGGCTCCGTTCTATCGTGTAGTTGTTGCAGATTCCCGTTACCCCAGAGATGGACGTTTCATCGAGGAAATCGGCTACTATGACCCCACCAAGGAGCCTGCTGTTGTTAAAATCGACATGGACAAGGCTAACGAGTGGATCAAGAAGGGCGCACAGCCTACCGATACCGTAAAAAGACTTATGAAGTAATTTGCGGTTCGGCTGATGGCGGGCATTCTGCCCGTTTGAGCAATTACCCCAAGGAGGGATAATATATGAAAGAGCTTCTGACAACTATCGCTTCCGCACTTGTTGAGGATAAGGCGGCGGTACAGGTCACAGCAGACGAGCCTGACGCGGAGGGCGTTGTGGTTTATCATCTGCACGTTGCCCCCGATGACATGGGCAGAGTAATCGGCAAGCAGGGTCGCATTGCAAAGGCAATAAGAACCGTTATGCGCGCAGGCGCAGTAAGGGCCGATGAAAAGATTTCGGTTGAAATAGACTGATAGAAGGATTAAGCTTCGCGGTTTGCTGCGGAGCTTTTCTTTTGCAGAAAAATCCCCAAGCGAAATGCTTGGGGATTTGCTCTATAACTTAGGCAAGATGTCCCCCGCCTCTAAGGCGGCGGGGTTCCATTTACCATTCAGTAGGGGATACAATCCCCTACTGAATGGTAGGTTGGCAAAGCCAACCCTTGCCACGTTAAATGACGGGGCAAGCCACTTATTGAAAGCTGTCGGGATCAAACCTCTGCTCCCTTGGAAATAAACACGGGGTAATCCTTTGAGCCTGTAATTGCGCGGTTCTTGCCGATGGTTACGTCCTTGTCGGCGATAGCGTCCATGAAGGAAGCCTTTTCCTCAATAACGCTGCCCTGCATTACGATACTATCCCTAACAACTGCGCCCTTCTTTACAACTACGCCTCTGAACAGCACGCTGTTTTCAACCTTGCCCTCAATAATGCAGCCGTCTGCGATAAGCGAGCCTTTAACATCGGCTTCAATACCGTACTTTGCGGGAGCAACATCGCGTATCTTGGTGTAGATTGGGCGTTCAAGGTTGTAAACCTCGTGGCAGATATCTCTGTCCATCATGTCGGTGTTAGCCTTGTAGTAGGTCTTCATGCTGTCGATAATCTCAAAGTACTTGTCATACTTATAGCCCATGATTTTGTAATCGTGCAGCTTGTGCAGCAGGATATCGGTTTCAAAGCTGTACAGACCGCGGCACTCGGACTCTCTTATGATATCCTCAAGGAACTTTCTCTTCATTACATAGATATCAAGAGCGACATTCATCTCACCGCTGATTGCGGGTCTTGCAAGAACATCAAAAACAACATTGTCGTCATTTACGCACAGAACAGTCTTGGACATTGCCCTTTCGGTGTTGTAAACGCCTCTGCCGTATACGCAGGTGATATCTGCGCCGCTTTTCTCATGGAAATCAACAATCGGCTTGATATCCATGTTGGCAATAACGTTAGCGTCCGCCATTACAACGTATTCCGCTGCGGATTCGCGGATAAACTCGGCCGCGCCTGCAAGCGCTTCCAGCCTGCCGCGGTAAATTCCGCTGCCCTCTCTGCCATAGGGAGGCAGAATGTGCAGACCGCCTGTCTTTCTTGCCAAATCCCACTCACTGCCCATGCCGAGGTGGTTCATCAGGGAGTAATAATTCTGCTTTGTAATAATACCAACCTGTGTTATGCCCGAATTTACCATGTTGGAGAGCGGGAAGTCAATCATACGGTATCTTGCACCGAACGGAACGCTTGCCATTGCTCTGCCCTTGGTAAGCTCGGGAAGGTTTGCTTCATGCATATTAGCAAAAATAAGTCCTAAAACATTAGCCATACTTGCCATATCAAAAACGTCCTTTCCTATATCAAATATCCTTGGAAATCATAGCCTTGGGAGCTGCAACCGCGTTTGCGGATACATTTACGTTGTGACCTATTACCGCAACGCCCCACTGCGACTTATCCTCAATGCGTTCGGGACGGTCGCCAACGTGTGCGCCCTCGCCGATAACGCAGTTCTCGCCTACTATGGCATACTCAACAACAGCGCCCTTTTTGATAACCGAGCCGGGCATGATAATGCTGTCGGTTACAACTGCGCCTTCTTCAATGGTAACGCCCGCAAAAAGCACGGAGAAATCAATAGTGCCGTAAATTTCGCAGCCCTCTGCAACCATTGAGTTTTCAATCTTGCTGTTCATGCCTGTGTAGTGAGGGGGCATTACAGGGTTTCTGGAATAAATCTTCCAGCTATCGTCCAGCAGGTCAAGCGGAACATTGGGGTCAAGCACGTCCATATTTGCTTCCCACAGGGAGTCGATAGTTCCTACGTCCTTCCAGTAGCCGTCAAAGTGGTATGCAACCATCTTTTCGTTGTTTGCAAGCATCATGGGGATTATGTTCTTGCCGAAGTCCTTTGTTGCACCCTCGTCGTTTTCATTGTCGATAAGGTGCTTTCTCAGCTTCTTCCATGTGAATACATAGATACCCATTGAAGCAAGGTTGGATTTAGGCTCAGCGGGCTTTTCTGCGAACTCATAGATAGTGCCGTCGGGGTTTGCGCTCATTATGCCGAAGCGGGGAGCTTCCTCCCACGGAACCTCAAGCACCGCGATTGTAGCGTCTGCATTCTGCTCCTTGTGATAGTCAATCATCTTGGAGTAGTCCATTTTATAGATATGGTCGCCCGAGAGGATTACAACGTACTCGGGGTCGTATCTGTCAACAAAGCCGATGTTCTGGTAGATTGCGTTTGCCGTGCCGGAGTACCACGCCTTGCCCGCTGCGGTTTCATACGGCGGCAGAACGTGTACACCGCCGTGGGTTCTGTCAAGACCCCAAGGCTGACCGTTGCCTATGTACTCGTTAAGCACCAGCGGCTGATACTGCGTGAGGACACCCACGGTATCAATACCCGAGTTTACGCAGTTTGAAAGCGGAAAGTCGATAATCCTGTACTTGCCGCCGTAAGGAACGGCAGGCTTTGCCATATCCTGTGTCAGCGCGTAAAGGCGGCTGCCCTGTCCGCCTGCAAGCAGCATGGCTACGCACTCTTTTTTAATGTGATTCATATATTCCTCCTGTTCCGACATAAAGCCGTGATTTTTTTATTATTGTTTTTTGGATTGTTCAGCCTTTTCTGCCGCAAGCTGGCTTGGCGGCTTGCGCTTGTTCTTTATGGTGAAGTACAGTGCGGACATCGGCGGCAAATTAAGCGTAATGCTGTACTGCTCGCCGTGAAGCGGCGCTTCCTTTGCGGTAAGCTTGCCGTTCTTTATGCCTGTTCCGCCGTACTTTTCATCATCGGAGTTAAATACCTCCACATAATCCGCATAATACGGAACGCCGATATCGTAAACCTCATGGTGAACCGGCTGGAAGTTGCATACGCAGATAAGCTCATCGCCGTTCTTTGCTATACGTCTGAACGCTATAACGCTGTTTGCATTATCCTCGCTTGATATCCAGTGGAAGCCCTCCCAGCTTGTATCGCACTGCCACAGCGCGGGAGTATCTTTATACAGCTTGTTCAAATCCTTTACATACCGGTGCAGCTTGTAGTGCGGCTCAAACTCCAAAACGTCCCAGTCAAGACCAGTTTGGAAGTTCCACTCCTTGTACTGGGCAAATTCCTGACCCATAAACATCAGCTTTTTGCCGGGGTGAGCCATCATGTAGCCAAGGAACGTCCTCATGGAGTTAAAGCGATACTCGCGCGGACCGCCCATTTTATCAAGCATGGAGCATTTTCCGTAAACCACCTCGTCATGCGAGATTGGCAGAATGAAATTCTCCGAGAAAGCGTAGTAGAACGAGAATGTAACCAGATTGTGATTATACGGTCTGCCAAGCGGGTCCATGGACATATAGCGCAGCATATCGTTCATCCAACCCATATTCCACTTGAAATTGAAGCCAAGACCGCC
Organism: uncultured Ruminococcus sp.; assembly: GCA_964557825.1. Lineage (GTDB taxonomy): Bacteria > Bacillota > Clostridia > Oscillospirales > Ruminococcaceae > CAG-115. The sequence goes on along the minus strand of CAZLBL010000034.1, from coordinate 18,136 downwards.
GATATCCGCAGGCTTTGTAACCATAGGCCATGCCGTGGACTCCTCCGCAATCATCATGATATTGGGGTGTTCTCTGAATAGGGCAGCATTGAGCTTCTGCAAAAACGCTATGGCTTCAAGGTTGCCGTGGTCGCCGTAGCAGTTGGGACGCCACTCGCCGTCCTTGCGGTCATAGTCCAGATACAGCATAGAGGCAACCGCGTCCACGCGCAGACCGTCTATGTGATATTTTTCTATCCAGTAGTTTGCGTTGGAAACAAGGAAGGACTGCACCTCTGGCTTGCCCCAGTCGAAAATATGCGTTCCCCAGCTTTTATGCTCGCGCTTTAGTGGGTCGTCATATTCGTAACAGCTTGTACCGTCAAACTCGTAAAGGCCTGCCGCGTCCTTGGGGAAGTGCGCGGGAACCCAGTCGATAATAACTCCGATACCCGCCTTGTGGCAGCTATCCACAAAGCCCATAAAATCAAACGGCGTACCGAAGCGTGAGGTGGGCGCATAGTAGCCAATTTGCTGATATCCCCAGCTTCCGTCAAATGGGTGTTCTGCAACGGGCATAAGCTCGATATGGGTATAGCCCATTTCCTTTACATAGGGGATAAGCTCCTTTGCAAGGCGGCAGTAATCGTAATACTCCGCACCGTCCTTTTTCCATGAGCCGAGGTTTACCTCATAAATATTTGCGGCGCTTTCATAGACGTTTTTCTTCGCCAACTCGTCCATGTATTTCTTATCGCCCCAGCGGAAGCCTTCTATATCGTAGACCCTTGTCGCCGTGTTGGGGCGAACCTCCATATAGTAGCCGTATGGGTCGGCTTTAAGCTTGATAAGTCCATCGGGGGTTTCTATGCTGTATTTGTAGCATTGAAGCTCTTTTACGCCCTCGATAAACAGTTCCCATATACCGCCGTCGCTTATTTTGTTCATCATGTGGCAGGCTCTGTCCCAGTGGTTGAAGTCGCCCACAACTCCCACGGAGCTTGCACGCGGCGCCCACACCCTGAAAACAACGCCCTCTTTGCCGTCCACAACCATTTTATGAGAGCCGAAAAACTCATATGCGTGCGAATTTTCGCCCTGATGAAACAGATGCAGCGGAACGTTGTATTTTTCCGGCACGATAATTGCCATCTGTATTTACCTCCTGCAAAGTAATGAAAGTACCGCCCTTGATGTATTTGCCAAAAATCACAAAAAGGACGCACAATTCGTTATGTTTATTGTACCACATTACCGATTTTATTTCAATAGTTTTGTGGATATTTCATGTATATTGCTATTTTTTTATCAACCATTTTGTCACTTTTCGCCAACAAATTTCAACAAAAATTCCCCGAAAGCGCGTGTTTCGGGGAATTTGGCATACTTGGGGCGATTTATTGGTACATAATTTTGTCGGTGTTAAGCTTGTCGTTATAACCCATATAATAGCCAAGCTGGGTAACTGCGGGGATAAAAGCATAATAAATCATCATAAGCACGGGAAACAGCACCGGCATATTATCTATCTGCCTTGTCTGCGCGGCTTCTGACCAGACATATTTACGGATTTCCGGCACGGGAATAAACGTGCTGACAAACGGAAATGCGCTGCCGTTGATGAATTTATAGAAAAACAGCGTATCAACCTGCGGGAAGAACAGCACGTTAAGCAGCAGGACAACGGTAGGTATCACAGCAAAGCCGAACATTGCAATGCCTATCAGAATCCAGCGGTATTTCAGCGGCGCGTCCACGCGGCCGTTTTTAACAAGCGAGCGCTCGGCGGCGCCGTCCTTCCACGCAACGGTGAACACAAGAAGATAGAATATCAGCACCGCTATTATCATGCCAAGAATGTTTGTAAACAGGTTTTTGCCGAACATTGTAAGACCCATTGTTGCGATAAGGCACATTACATTTCCAAGCAGGATAAAGCCTGCGCCTTTAAGCCACAGCTTAAAAAATGAACATCTTTTCATGGTATTTCCTTTCGGTATAATAATATCGGATTTTTTGCGGAATAATAGTCAGGCAGAGCCGCAGCGTGCCGAAAAATGCGGTTGTGTTACCAAGGAAGCGTTGGCTTAATCAGCGTTTCCCTAATTCAAGGAGATTTTTGCTATGAATGATTTTAAGAACAGGCAAAGCGCCGAAATATTGAAAAGCGTATACAAAAACGCGGATATGGCATATGAATCCAGCGGCGATGTTATACGGCACTGCCCCGATGAGGGACTTAAAAACGAAATAAACGCCGAGCGTGAGCGTTACCGCAGCGTTGCAAATCAAGCACGCACCGAGCTTGTGCGGCGCGGCAGCGTTCCAAAGCCGTATCCCGCCGCAACCAAGATGATGGCGAAGATGGGCATTGCCATGAAAGCAATGCAGGATAACTCTGCACAGCACTTGTCGGAGCTTATGATACGCGGCACAACCATGGGCATTATAGATATGCAGCACGCGCTGAACCGTTCCGAAAGGGCAGACGAGCGCGTAAAAAACGACGCCGCCGCATTGCTTAAGCGTGAGCAGCAGTTCTGCGACAACCTTAAGAAGCGGCTATGAGAATCCGCACTGTTGTGGGCGAATATGTGCCGCGCGATATTTTGCCCGACCGCGCAGTACCGCAGGAAAAAAATCCGCTGACGTCTGCGATAAAGCCGCCGCCTGAGCCTTAGTCCTTTTCATTTGCGGCAGGGTTTACGATATTGCCGTTCACGATATTGTCAAACACAATCATGGCGCGGTCGCGCTGTTCCTGCGCGTCCTCGCCGTTTCCAGTCATATCCTTATACTCGCCGCGGACATAAAGGGCAACCTTATCGGGGCAGCCCGCCCAGCGCGCAAGTTCTGTAAATTCCGTGGAGTTAAGCTTTAACCCCTGACCATCGCAGAAATCCGCGTTGGGATACTGCTCCGAAAGCGGCTGAAAATACTGGATTTCACCCTTGCCAATTTGGTTCATTATTTCAACAATGCCGGTATCGGCAATGTACATCTGGCTGTCGCCAGTGGCGATTTCGGACGTGAACTTCAGATTTTCCGCGTTTGTGTAATCGCTGACGCCTGTTTCGGTGGAAAGATTTATAAAGTTTACGCCGACATGAACATATCCGTTGTTGTCAAAATCGGGGCAGTAGCGCTCCAGCGTTTTTTCTATATCGTCCCTTTTGGTGTACAGTCCCGAATCGTTGGAGGTGGAAATGACAAGCACATACAGGTCGTTTCTTTCTTTTGTCAGCGACTGTACCGTCATAAGTCCAATAAAAACAACAGCCAGACATATTGCAAGAACGCGCCACTTGTAGTGATAAAAGAAGTTCTCCACCTTTTTCCACCCGTGCAGTTCAACCTTTTCTCTCACGGTCGGCTCGTCTATAACCTCGCTGTCTTCAACCAGCCCCTGCTTAAGCTTAAGCAGCTCTCTTTTTTCCATAAGCAATCTTTGCTCGTCTTCAAATTTTTTGTTTGCCATAATACGCGCCTCCTGCGCAATCGGTTTACTGAAAAGTCGGTTTTCTCCGCAAAACAGACTTCTTAAATAGTTTTTTGCCTTGGCATAGCCGAGGCAAAACGTTTTTATCACTTATCACGTCCGTATCTGCACACGGATTTCAGCGTACAGCCGCCGCACTGCGGCGCTCTTGCAGAGCAGACGCCTCTGCCGTGCCACACAAGGCGATGACAGAAATCAAGGCTTTCCTCGGGCGGAATTATCTCGCGAAGCTGCTTTTCCACCTTTCCCGCGTCCGTGCCGTCCGCAAGTCCAAGCCTGTTTGTCAGCCTGATGACGTGAGTGTCACAGACATAGGCAGGCTTTCCGTAAAGGTCGCCCACAACCAGATTTGCGGTTTTACGTCCTACGCCCGCAAGCTTTGTCAGCTCCTCAATGCTGTCGGGGACAATGCCGCCGTATTCGTCATGCAGACTTCTGCACATAAGCACAATATCCCGCGCCTTGGTTTTGAAAAGCCCGCAGGTGCGCACCAGCTGCTCCACCTCTGAAATATCCGCTTCCGCAAACGCCTCAACCGTGGGAAATCGCTCAAACAGCGCAGGCGTAACCATGTTGACCCGCTTGTCTGTACATTGCGCGGAAAGCCGCGTTGCGATAAGCAGTTCGTGCGGCTGAGTGTAGTTAAGCGCGCATTTTACCTGCGGGTATTCCTGCTTAAGCAGCGAAATCACCTCGGCGGCAAGCTTCTTTTTACTTATTTTCATGCTCATCTTCCTTATCGGAAACTGCTGCGGGGAGAGCCGAAATGCGGATTTTCTTTATCATTCTTTCCTCAACGGCTATAACCACCAGCTTTATGCCATCATAATCCACCGAGGGCGGCTTTATTTCGCCCTCCTCTGGAATATATCCAAGCTTGTCGGTGACAAAGCCGGCTATGGTTTCGTACTCATGCCCCTCGGGAAGCTGTACGCCAAACAGCGCGAAAACCTCGTCGGGGTCTGCCTCGCCGTCTATATCGTACTGCCCCTCGCCTATCTTTACTATCTGCGATTTTTCATCGTCATATTCGTCTTGAATATTTCCCATAACGGCTTCTATTATATCCTCAAGGGTGACGATTCCCGCTGTGCCGCCGTACTCGTCCACAACAACCGCCATGCCCGAGCGCAGGGCGGTAAGCGACTTGAATATATCGGGGCAGGGACAGGCCTCGGGAATAAAAATAACATCGCGCAGGAAATCCTTTACGCTGAAATCCGACAAATCCTGCTTTCCGATAAGGCACAGCAGGTCTTTCACGATAATTATGCCGACAATGCGGTCGATAGAGCCGTTGTAAACAGGTATGCGCGAAAATCCGAGGTCAAGCGCAAGATAAATCAAATCATCAAGTGTTATCGAATTGATATCCACCCCTGCAATGGCGGTGCGGTGGGTCATTACATCGCCCGCCGTAAGTCCGTTGAACTCAAATATGTTGGTTATCATCTGCGCGGATTCTTCCTCGATGGTGTCGTCGTCCTCGTCCTTGGCAAGCGCGTCCACCATGTCCATTACCTCGTCCTCGGTAACCTCCATATAATCGTTGCCAAGCGCCTTTTTCAGCAGACGGGTAACGCCCTTGTTAAGCGCAACAAGCCAGCCGAGAAGGAATCTGCGCACTCTGTGCCGTTTAGGCTGTTCTGCCGTTTCTGTTGTGTTTGAACTGTGACTGTCAGCGTCCATAGTTACTCCTTTGCATAATTTGCGCTGCCGGAATTAAATACCAAACAGCCGCCGCGCGTTATCCGCAGCAATTTCTATCATTTCTTCCGTTGAAACGTCCTTTATCTCCGCCATTTTCTCTGCCGTGAAATGCAGCATGGAGCTGTCGCACCGCTCGCCTCTGTGCGGCACGGGCGCCATGTAGGGACAATCGGTTTCAAGCAGCAGCCTGTCAAGCGGAACTGCCGCGCACGCTGCAAGCGCTTTCTTTGCATTTTTGAAGGTAAGCACTCCCGTAAAGCCAACATACATTCCAAGCTTTACCACCTCCGCGGCGGTTTCCGCGCTGCCCGAAAAGCAGTGAACCACCCCGCGCGGTTTATGCTGCTTCAATATGGTCATGGTGTCCTCGCAAGCGTCCCGCGAGTGAATTATTACGGGCAAATTAAGCCGTTGGGCAAGCTGAAGCTGCTGTGAAAATACCTCCGCCTGAACCGCCTTGTCGGTGTTATCGTAGTGATAGTCAAGACCTATTTCACCAAGGGCGCACACCTTTTCGTCGGCAAGCATTTCCGCAAGGTGCTGAAGCCAATCCTGCGGCAGATTATAGCAGTTTTCGGGGTGAACCCCCGCCGCCGCGCAAACGAAATCAAACCTGTGCGCCAGCGCTATTTCCTCCGCACTTGAGGCAAGGTCATAGCCCACCGCAATGATTTTTTCAATCCCGTGCTGCGGCATACTTTCAAGCAGGGGAATAAGGTCATCGCCGAAATCCTCTTTCAGATAGTGTGCGTGTGTTTCAAAAATTCCCATAGCCTAAACTGCCGCCTTTGCGTCAAAGTATTTTTCGCGGATAATCGCCTTTGTTTCATAGCACTCCAGCGGAAGCCTGCCCCTGCCGCCGAAAAGCTCCTCGGTTTCCTTAAATGCACCGTTGAACGAGCGGTCAAGCATAGCCGTTTTATCATCGTCGATTGAAACGCACTCAAAAAACAGCAATATCCTGTCCGCAGTAGGTTCTGCCTGCCAGTAAGCGGGACTGTTCTCCTGCGCCTCATCGCTGCCGTACAGCCTTCTCAGCTGCGAAAGCAGCTCCTCTGCATACAATTTTGCGCCAACGCTTGGCACGGCGCCCGACAGCACCTCTCCCTGCTTTACAAACATCGCGCGGATAATGTGCTGTACGCCCTCGGTCATAAGCTCGGCCTTGGTTTTGCCCTCGCCTTGCCTTACGGCGCCTACTTTATCCTCCGCGTTTTCGCGCTGAAGCAGGTTGTTGTCGCTGTTTTGCTTATGCGCGGAAGCCTTTGTATATGCGGGAGTATATGCTTTCTGTGATTTTATAAAGCTGTCGGTATGCTCGGAGGCAAGCGTGGAATTTTTCTCCATCGTCCTGTGTTCCGAGGATTTTGTAAGATTTGTCTGATTTACCGAAGCGACATTCGCCATTCTGGAAATATCCATGCTTCATGCCCCCTTTGCTGTTTCACTTTTGTTGATATTATCTTATTGTGCTTCCGTTGGGAACGTCCTTGTCAAGGAACAGCACGCGTACATCGTTGTCACCTGCGTCACACGCAAGAATCATACCCTCGGAAAGCTCGCCGCAAAGCTTTGCGGGCGCAAGGTTTGCAACAAACACTATCTTCTTTCCGATAAGGTCCTCGGGCGCGTACCACTGTGCAATTCCCGAAACTATCTGTCTGCCGTTTCTGCCATCGTCAACAGTAAGCTTAAGCAGCTTCTTTGCCTTTTTGATTTTTTCGCAAGCTGTAATCTCACCGCTGCGCAGCTTTACATCTGCAAACTGCTCTATGGTGATAATGTTAGCCTTGTCCAAATCCTCGTCCTCGCGGAAGGTCTTTGCGGGTGCAAGCAGAGAATTAAGCTCCTCAATTTCCTTTTCCATGTCAATTCTAGGGAACAGCACCTCGCCCTTGCAGACTGTAACATCAGCGGACAGAACGCCGAATTTGTCAAGCGTATCGTATGCCGTGCATTTCTCGCACGCGCCTATCTGCTGCCATACCTTTGGCATAGTCTGCGGCATGAACGGATACAGCAGACCCGAGCAGATCCTGATTGTTTCAAGCAGATTGTAGAGAACCCCTGCAAGTCTTGCCTTGTTTGCTTCGTCCTTTGCTAAAATCCACGGCGCGGTTTCATCTATATACTTGTTTGCGCGGGATACAACCCTGAAAATTTCTTCAAGCGCTTTGGAAAGCTGCGCCTCGTCCATCAGCGGCGCAATTTTTTCGCGCAGCGCGGAAGCCATGCCCTTAAGCTCGTCGTCAAGCGGTTCGGCAGCCTTTTCTGCGGGCAGCGTTCCGCCAAAATACTTGTCAACCATTGCCACCGTTCTGGAAACAAGATTTCCAAGGTCGTTTGCAAGGTCGGTGTTAATTCTGCCAATCATAATCTCGTTGGAGAAGTTGCAGTCGCTGCCGTAGGGCATATCGCGCAGTATCTGGTAACGCACTGCGTCAACGCCGTAGCGCTCTGCAAGTACAAACGGGTCGATTACATTGCCAAGGGATTTTGACATCTTCTGTCCGTTGAAGTTAATCCAGCCGTGACCGTAAAGGCGCTTTGGCAGCGGCAGTTCCAGCATCATCAGAATGATAGGCCATACAATGGAGTGGAAACGCACAATCTCTTTTGCCGTCATGTGCATATCGGCAGGCCAGTACTTGTCAAAATCACTGTATTCGTCATTTTCATAGCCAAGCGCCGAAATGTAGTTTGAAAGCGCGTCAACCCATACATAGACAACATGACCCTCGTCAAAATCAACTGGCACGCCCCATGTAAAGCTGGTTCTGGAAACGCACAAATCCTCAAGTCCGGGCTTTATAAAGTTGTTTACCATCTCGTTTACGCGGCTTTTTGGCTGAAGATAATCCGTTTCGGTAAGGAATTTTTCAACCTTGTCGGCATAGTCCGACAGGCGCAGGAAATAAGCCTCCTCATGCGCGTCAATTACATCTCTGCCGCAGTCGGGACACTTTCCGTCCTTAAGCTGGCTTTCCGTCCAGAAGCTTTCACAGGGGGTGCAGTATTTTCCGCTGTACTCGCCTTTGTAGATATATCCCTTGTCATAAAGGGTTCTGAATATCTTCTGCACGGATTTCACATGGTAATCATCGGTTGTGCGGATATATCTGTCATAGCTTATGCCCATAGTTTCCCACAGGCGCTTGAAGTTTGCAACAATCGGGTCTACATACTCCTTGGGAGTAACGCCCTTTTCCTGCGCCTTAAGCTCAATCTTCTGACCATGCTCGTCTGTTCCTGTAAGGAACATTACGTCATAGCCCTGCATTCTCTTGAAGCGCGCGATGCTGTCGCACGCTACGGTGGTGTAGCAGTGACCGATATGCGGGTTGCCCGAGGGGTAATATATCGGCGTGGTTATATAAAACTTTTCCTTCTCACAATTACACATAGTATAATATACCTCATTTTCTACGATTTTTAATATATCCCAGACAAAAACGCTGCATGAGAAATATATCTATTCCATTTTATTATATTACTTTTCTGCCGAATTTTCAAGTATGATGAAAAAATTAAAGAAACTTTTACATATTATATAAAAAAGACTTGATTTTTTTGATTTTTTTTAGTACAATATAGATTAGGGTATTAAGCCCTGTGCGGCAGCTATGTCATTTTCGGGCAAATGTCGCAGAACATAAACCATATAACACGGTGAAGGTGCTGTTGCGTTCGCCTTGCCGACCCAGAGGGGTCTTGTCAATGGCGGGGGCGGAGGATAGTATTTTCAGACGGTATTCGGAAAGAGGTAAAAAAATGTCTAACAGATTGTTCCAGGGTATTGTTCATCAAATGAAAGACGCCGTAAACAGGGTGATAGGCGTTATTGACGAAAACGGCACCATTATCGCCTGCAGCGACCTGACAAGGGTAGGCGGCGGCAATGACTTTTTTTCAATAGAGCTTGGCGATTCGCATGAGGCATTTATCCGCGATGGTTATACATACAAGCCATTTGGCGTTCATGTGAAGCCTGATTATGCTGTGTTTGTAGAAGGCACGGACGAGCTTGCCACAAAGTATTCAAGCATTATAGCTATTTCGCTTTCAGGCATTAAGCAGTATTATGATGAAAAGTATGACAGAAACAATTTTGTTAAAAATATCATTTTGGATAATGTTCTGCCCGGCGATATAAGCCTTAAGGCGCGCGAGCTTCACTTCAATGCCGATATCAGCAGGGTTGTGTTCCTTATCAGCGTTATCAGCTCCAATGACGTATCCGCTTATGATGTTATACAGAACCTTTTCCCCGACAAGAACAAGGATTTTGTTTTCAACATCACCGAAAATGATATCGTGCTTGTCAAGGAAGTAAAGAACAATATAGATGTGCGCGATCTTGAAAAGCTTGCGCGTTCTATCTCCGATACGCTTTCGGGTGAGTTCTTCACCAAGGTGAATGTCGGCATAGGCACGCCGATTATGGGCGTAAAGGACCTTGCGCGTTCCTTCAAGGAGGCGCAGACCGCTCTTGAGGTAGGAAAGGTGTTTGACACCGACAAGAATATTGTAAGCTACGATAATCTCGGTATTGCAAGGCTTATCTATCATCTGCCGACGACGCTGTGCGAAACCTTCCTCAAAGAAGTGTTCAAGAAAAACTCCATAGAGTCGCTTGACCAGGAAACGCTGTTTACAATACAGAAATTCTTTGAGAACAGCCTTAACGTTTCGGAAACCTCCAGAAAACTGTTTGTACACAGAAATACACTGGTTTACCGTCTGGACAAAATCAAGAAGCTTACGGGACTTGACCTGCGTGAGTTTGACCATGCAATCATCTTCAAAATCGCGTTGATGGTTAAAAAATATCTCGCGGCAAACCCTACTAAGTTCTGATATGTCACAAAACGACAACTTCGGCTGCCCCGAGTGACATCGGGACAGCCTTTGAATGTGTTCGGGGGTGCGGATATAACTTAGGCAAGATGTCCCCATGCCTAGCGTTGAACAAAGTTCAACTCGGCGGCAGGGTTCCATTTGCCATTCAGTAGGGGATACAATAGTGTCGAACGAAGTTCGATACGCCTACTGAATGGCAGGTTGGCAAAGCCAACCCTTGCCACGTTAAATGACGGGAGCAAGCCCCTTATTGAACAAGGTCTGTCTGCGGGGCGGGTTGAGCTGCTGAAAATGTGCTGCGTCTGTATCGGCAGATTTTCCGTTATAATAAACAGCAGTCCGCAGTGGCACATTCATTTATAGATGTTAGGAGTGGAAAAATGGTAGAGCTTAAGAATGTCAACGTTCACTATTCCAGCGGAGTTGACGCACTTCAGGATATAAATTTAAGAATAAACAATGGCGAGTTTGTGTTTATCGTTGGTGAAAGCGGCGCGGGTAAATCCACGCTGATGAAGCTGCTGCTTAGGGAGATAACTCCCACATCGGGCAGGGTGTTTGTCAACGGATACAATCTTGCCAAGACAAAGGGAAACAAAATTGCGAAATTCCGCCGTTCAATAGGCGTGGTGTTTCAGGATTTCCGTCTGATACAGGAGCTTAACGTTTACGAAAATGTTGCTTTTGTGCTGCGTGTTGCGGACCAGCCAATGAAATTTATAAAGCAGCGTGTTCCTTATGTGCTTAACCTTGTGGAGCTTGCTCATAAGGCAAAAAGCAAGCCCAAGGAGCTTTCGGGCGGTGAGCAGCAGCGTGTGGCAATCGCCCGCGCCCTTGCAAACGACCCGGAGCTTATAATCGCGGACGAGCCTACCGGAAATATCGACCCTAAGCTTTCCTACGAAATAGTGGAGCTGCTTAAGGAGATTAACCGCTGCGGCACTACCGTCGTTATGGTAACGCACGAGCATGACCTTGTAAAGCATTTCGGCGGCAGGATAATAAATCTTGACGGCGGAAGCATTACATTTGATGAGAACATCGGAGGTCAAGATGAGGACGAGTAATGTAACATATCTTGTAAAAAAAGGCATATCCTCCGTGTGGAAAAATTTTGTTATGTCCTTTGCAAGCTTCAGCATACTTATGGTAAGCCTGCTGCTTGTAAGCTGCTCCGTGCTGCTGATGGTAAACGTTGGTATTATAATGGGTAATATCGAGGATACAAACGAGATTTCCGTTTTCCTTGAGGAGGGCGTTACAACAGAACAGATTGAGCATGTCAGAAGCGTTCTGGAAAACAACCGCGACCTCACCGATATCAGATACACCTCCAAGGAAGCGGCTCTCGCCGATTTCCGCGAAACTCTGGACGATTATGCGGAACTTCTTGACAGCCTTGAAGAAAACCCAATGCCTGAAACCTTTCAGGTCAGGGTTACGGACCTTACAAAAATAAAGCACGTTGTTGACCTTATTTCCGATGTAGACGGCGTTGAAAAGGTAAAAGCGCCGTATAACTTTGCAAGCGCGCTTATAAATATCCGCAACACCTTTACCATTATCGCTTCGGCGGTGCTTGTTGCACTTGTAATAGTAAGCGTTGTTATCGTTTCAAACGCGATACGCACAAGCGTTTTTGCGCGCCGCAACGAGATAAGCATAATGCGCTATGTGGGCGCAACCAACGGCTTTATAAAGGCACCGTTCTTTGTTGAGGGTATGTTTATCGGTATGCTTGCAGGCGTGGCTTCATGGGGACTTACATGGATTATTTATGACGCTGTGTTCTCTATGTTTGGCAATGATATCACACTTTGGCAGATGTTTGGATTTTTCGACCTTATACCTTTCAGCAGCATAAGCTGGATTGTGCTTGCCGTGAACTGTGCTGCGGGCGCGCTGCTGGGCGCAGTGGGAACTGTAATCAGCACAGGAAAATATGTTAAGGTCTGACGCAAAGAGGGGATTTTCAGTTTGAACAAGAAAATATCACTTGGCGTGGCTATAAGCCTTGTAGCAATAGGCTGCGCAATAACCTTTGTCCTGACGTGGGCGGTATCGCTTAACGTGTACAACTCCAAAATCGGCACGTCCGAGAAGTACGAGGGTATGTACGCAAAGCTGCGTGAAATTGACGCCGCAGTCAGAACCAACTATATAGATACAGCAGCATACAGCGAGGACGCGATTGAAACCGCCGTTATCAACGGATATGTCAGCGGGCTTGGCGATAAATATGCCAGCTATATGACAAGCTCCGCTTATTATGAGATAGAGCAGACCAACAACGGCGTTATCCATGGCGCGGGCTTTGAGGCAGAGGACGATGGCAGCGGATATCTTAAGATAACCTCGGTTTACAACGGAAGCTCAGCCGAGCTTAACGGCGTGATGGCGGGCGACATAATCACCGAAATAGACGGAAAAAGTCTGCTTTCAATGGAAGCGGGAACCGCCAAAGAAAAGCTGTCGGGCGAGGTAGGCACGCGCATAAGGCTTAAGCTTCTGCGCGACGGTGAGGCAGTGACTGTAAACCTGATAAGGCAGCAGCTTGATATTACTTCTGTTTCAAGCAAAATACTTGACGGAAATGTTGCATACATTAAAATCAGCAGCTTTAATGCCAAAACGCCGGAACAGTTTGTTTCAATACTCAATGATGTTATGGGCGGAGAAGTACGCGCAATTGTCATTGATGTAAGGCAGAACGGCGGCGGCGTTGTAAGCGCACTTAAGCCTATACTCAACAGGTTTATCTCTGCCACTGTTGTGGCAAGCGCGGAGTATGCGGACGGCAGCCGTAAGGCGCTTGTTGAAACGGACGCAGAGGTTTCTGTATCGGGCATTCCGCTTGCCGTTCTTGTGGACGAGGGTACAGCCTCCGCGGCAGAGCTTTTTGCAGGGGCAATGAGAGATGGCTGCGGCGCGGTAATAATCGGCACGCAGACCATGGGCAAGGCTGTTATGCAGAATACTTATGAATTTTCCGATGGCAGCGCGCTGACCATTTCAACCGCCAGAATATATCTGACAAAATCTGGAACGTGGGACGGTGCGGGTATCAAGCCCGATTATACCGTTGAACGCAATGTTGACATTCTGCCGGAATATCTCTCGTTTGAAAACGACACCCAGCTTCAAAAAGCCGTAGAGATAATTGCGGCGGCATAAATCACAACTATTTTAGAAGCGCGGATAAAGGCAATATCGCATACAAAATCCCAAAAATGTTTTTGCGCTGTGTTGCCTAAGGTCGGCGTTTCCTTAAAAGTCACCTCTTTGCCTTAAAGCAGGCTTAAGATGTGCCATAAAATAATAATATGGAGGACAACTCAATTATGAACAAGCCTATTACAGTACTGACCAAGGACGGCGTAGCAAAGCTGGAAGCGGAACTTGAAAACCTTAAAACCGTGCGCCGCCGTGAGGTTGCAGAAAAAATCAAGGTTGCACTTTCGTTCGGCGACCTTTCAGAAAACAGCGAATATGACGAAGCAAAAAACGAGCAAGGTATTGTTGAATCCCGCATTGCGGAAATAGAAGCAACTCTGGCTCATGCACAGATTATCGATTCCGACGATATCACAACCGAGAAGGTGGGCATAGGTACAGTTGTTAAGATATTCGACAAGGATATGGACGAGGAAATGGAGTTCCAGATTGTCGGCACAAGCGAGGCTAATATCGACAAGGGTCAGATGTCTGACGAGTCGCCCATAGGCGCGGCGCTTCTTGGCAGAAAAATCGGAGATGTGGTTGACGTTGAAACTCCCTCCGGCACAATTCAGTTTGAGATACTTGACATTAGCAAGAAGGAGGAAGAAGAATAAAATGGCAGACGAGCAGATTGAGATAACCGAGCTTTCCGCAGAGGAGCTTGACGAGCAGCACCGCATAAGACTTGAAAAGCTTGCGGCTTTGAAGGCGGCAGGCAAGGACCCCTACACAATAACAAAGTATGATGTAACCATTGCCAATGCCGAGATAAGAGAACGCTTTGAGCAGCTTGAAAATACAGATGTTGCCATTGCGGGCAGAATGATGACCCGCCGTATCATGGGTAAGGCAAGCTTTATGGATGTCCGTGACGGCTCCGACAGAATGCAGGTGTATGTGCGCCGCGACGATGTGGGAGAGGACGTTTACGCCGAGTTCAAAAAGTGGGATTTGGGCGATATTATCGGCATAAAGGGCAAGGTTTTCCGCACAAAGATGGGCGAAATTTCCGTTCATGCAGAGGAAATCGTGCTGCTTTCAAAATCCCTGTTGCCCCTGCCCGAAAAGTGGCATGGACTTAAGGATAAGGAGGAGCGTTACAGAAAGCGTTACCTTGACCTTATTGCAAACCCCGAAAACAAGGACACCTTTGTAAAGCGTTCCCTTATTCTGCGCGAAATCAGAAGTTTCCTTGACGCGCATGGATATCTTGAGGTTGACACGCCTGTTCTTCTTCCCATTGAAATAGGTGCAGCAGCGCGCCCGTTCAAGACCCATCACAACGCGCTTGATATAGATATGTATATGCGCATTGAAACGGAGCTTTACTTAAAGCGCCTTATTGTAGGCGGCTTTGACCGCGTTTACGAGGTGGGACGTATCTTCCGCAACGAGGGTATGGACGCAACGCACAACCCCGAATTTACCACCATAGAAATGTATCAGGCATACACGGATTATTTCGGCATGATGGATCTTATTGAGGAACTTTACCGCACAGTAACGCTCAATGTATGCGGTACGGACACCGTTCCGTATATGGGACAGCAGATTGCCGTTGGCAAGCCGTGGGAACGCCTTACAATGATTGAAGCTGTCAAGAAATATGCCGGCGTTGATTACTTTGACTGGGCAGATGACGCCGCAGCCAGAGCCTGCGCTAAGCAGCACCACATTGAGGAAGAACTTGATGACAATGCCACAAAGGGTCATGTACTTATTGCATTCTTTGAGGCATTTGTTGAGGACAAGCTTATTCAGCCTACAATTATCTACGATTACCCCGTAGAAAATTCGCCGCTTGCCAAGAGAAAGCCGGACTTCCCTGCTTTCACGGAGCGTTTCGAGTATTTTATCAACGGAACCGAGTTTGGCAACGCGTTCTCCGAGCTTAACGACCCCATCGACCAGAAGGAGCGTTTTGTTAAGCAGGTTGCCGCAAAGCGCGCACAGGGCGGCAATGACGCACAGGTGGACGATGATTTCATCACCGCGCTGGAATATGGTCTGCCACCCACAGGCGGTCTTGGCTTCGGATTTGACAGACTGGTTATGCTGCTGACAGACTCCGCAAGCATAAGAGATGTGCTGCTTTTCCCGACAATGAAGCCTACCAATTGACAGGTCGGCGCGGCTGGCAAAAGCTGAAAAATCAAACACATAACAGCAAACGGTATCGCTGATTGGCGATACCGTTTTGGCTTGTTAAAAGGGCGTCGCGCCAAACGATTATCCGCTTTTATGCGATGGAACAAATGCATGGATTTTTTCACAGAATTATTATTGACTTATTGCAAAATATAATGTATAATGGTATATGTGGAGAGAGTTGTGCTGCGTGTGCTGTGGTTTGCAAAAGTCACATATGGCGGTGCGCTTCCTCGTAACTTAGTAAAATATTATTAAAAAGGAGATAAACATTATGGCAAGAAACCCTGGCGTTTTGACGCAGAACCCCAACATTACCAAGTGGGTGGACGAGATGATTGCTCTCTGCAAGCCTGATTCCGTAGTATGGATTGACGGCTCCAAGGAGCAGCTTGACGAGCTGACCGAGGAGGTATGCTCCCTCCCTGCAGACAGCAAGGACATCATGTACAAGCTTAATCAGGATAAGCTTCCCGGCTGCCTGTACCACAGAACTCTCCCCAACGACGTTGCCCGTGTTGAGGACAGAACTTTCATCTGCTCCAGAGAAAAGGAAAACGCAGGTCCTACAAACAACTGGATGGACCCCAAGGAGATGTATGCAAAGCTTACGCCCCTGTATGACGGCGTTATGAAGGGCAGAACCATGTATATTATTCCCTATTCCATGGGGCCTATCGGTTCGCCTATCGCTAAGGTCGGCGTTGAAATCACAGACTCTATCTATGTTGTTCTCAACATGAACATCATGACCAGAATGGGCAAGCAGGTGCTTGACTGCTTCGGCAACGAGTCTAACGACTTTGTTCGCTGCCTGCACTCCAAGGCTGACGTTGACCCTGAAAAGAGATATATTGTTCAGTTCCCTGAGGATAACGCAATCTGGTCTGTAAACTCCGCTTACGGCGGAAACGTTCTGCTGGGCAAGAAGTGCTTTGCACTGCGTATCGCTTCCTATCAGGGCTGGAAAGAGGGCTGGATGGCTGAGCATATGCTTATCCTTGGCGTTCAGAAGCCTGACGGCGATGTAAAGTATGTTACCGCTGCGTTCCCCTCTGCTTGCGGCAAGACAAACCTTGCAATGCTTATCCCGCCCGAGTGCTATACAAAGCAGGGCTACAAGGTTTATACAGTAGGCGATGATATCGCTTGGATGAAGCCCGGCCCCGATGGCAGACTTTACGCCATCAACCCCGAGAACGGCTTCTTCGGCGTTGCTCCCGGTACAAACGCAAAGTCCAACTTCAACGCGCTTGAATGCACCAAGAAGGACGCTATCTTCACAAACGTTGCTATCAACAATGACGATATGACAGTTTGGTGGGAAGGTCTTGACAAGAATCCTCCTGTCAATGCAACCGAGTGGAAGGGCGCAAAGGTAAACGGCAAGGAGTTTACAGCAGTTATCGCAGAGGACGGCAAGCCGCAGAAGCTGGCTCACCCCAACTCCAGATTTACCGCTCCCGCAAAGAACTGCCCCTGCCTGTCGCCTGAGTTTGACAACCCCAACGGCGTTCCTGTTTCCGCTATAATCTTCGGCGGCAGACGCGCTTCTACAACTCCTCTGGTATATCAGTCCTTTGACTGGACGCACGGCACATATATCGGCTCTGCTGTTTCCTCTGAAACCACAGCTGCCGCTACTGGTGCTGTCGGCGTACTTCGCCATGACCCCATGGCTATGAAGCCCTTTATCGGCTACAATGTCGGCGATTACTGGGCACACTGGATTGAAATGGGCAAGAAGCTTGGCGACAAGGCTCCCAAGATATTCAATGTAAACTGGTTCAAGCAGGACAAGGACGGCAACTTTATCTGGCCCGGCTTTGGCGACAATATGCGTGTTCTCGATTGGATTATCAAGAGATGCGAGGGCACTGTTGACGCAGAGGAAACTGCTATCGGCTATCTTCCCAAGAAGGGCGATATCAACTTTACAGGTATCGAGGACGAGATTACTCCCGAAATTGAGGATATGCTGCTTGCGGTTGACAAGGATCTTTGGACAAAGGAAATTGCAGAAATGCGCCGTTACTACAATGACGATATCGCAGCAAAGGGCGGCAAAATTCCCGCAGAGCTGTGGGAGGAGCTTGACAAGCTTGAAGCAAGACTTGGCAAGTAATACTTTCTGTAAAATCGCATAAATTATCTCCGCACTGTTGTAGTGCGGAGGTTTTTTGTGTAAAGCAAATCCCGTGCAAAGCTGCTGCCTTACACGGGATTTATTATTACAAGGGATTATTATTTATATCTGCCGCAGTTCTGACAGTACGAACCGAGTCTGTCGTTCTTTTCACCGCAAGCCTTACAAAACCAGAAATCTTCAAGAACGCCATTTGCGTTTATAGCTTGTAACTTCGAAATAGTTGCAGTTGTATTATTACTGTTATTTATTGAAGCTGTATTATTACTATTTTTGAAAGTGCGGACATTTTTTTCAATTTCTGCAATGTTGTTGCAAAGTTCAATAAACATACCGAACATTGCAAACATCGTTGTTACAGTCAATCCTCCACCCACCAGTATCACCAATCCAAGCCACTCCATATTTCTTATGCAGAAACCTGCAATTGAACCAATCAGCACGCCAATTAAACATACTACGAAACAAACCCAAAAGCCAACGTTGATAAATTTACGAAAAAAACTCATATAATTATCCTCCGTGAAAATAGTTTATATCTTGGCAAGTAATACTTTCTGTAAAATCGCATAAAT